>DATJLQ010000200.1:0-12083 GCA_035509415.1 Alphaproteobacteria bacterium | reverse complement strand
CTGCGGCGCGCTCGCCCTCGTGATCCTGCGCCCGCGCGACGCGTCGGGGCCGGCCTAGACCCGTTGCTTGGCGAGCTTCGCCTTGGCGCGCGGGTGGGCCTTCTCGTAGACCGCGATGAGGCGCTCGGAATCGACCTCGGTGTAGCGCTGGGTGGTCGAGAGCGAGGCGTGGCCGAGAAGCTCCTGGATCGCGCGTAGATCGCCGCCCGCGCCGAGAAGGTGCGTTGCGAAGCTGTGACGCAGCGCGTGGGGGGTCGCGGTCTCGGGCAGGCCGAGCGCGATCCGGAGGCGCCGCATCTGCTTCTGCGCGATGGCCGGATCGAGGGCAGCGCCCCGGGCACCCAGGAACAAGGCGCCGCCCGGGCCCGGATCGAAGGGGCAGAGCGCGAGATAGGCCTCGATCGCCTCGCGCACCGCGGCCAGCACGGGCACCACGCGCTCCTTCCGCCCCTTGCCGGTGACGCGTAGCGAATCCGCGCGCGGCGCTTCGTGGCGCGTCAAGCCGAGCGCCTCGCCGATACGCAAACCGCAGCCGTAGAGCAGCGTGAACAACGCCACGTCGCGCGCGGCGATCCAGGGTACCGACGAAAGCGTCGCCGCCTCGTCCAAGAGGTCGGCCGCGTCCCGCACCCCGAGCGGCTTCGGGATCGCGCGCGGCAGCTTCGCCGCGCGCACCGCGCCGATCGCCGGGCAATGGGCGAGGTTGTTGCGCTCGCAATAACGCACGAAGCCGCGCAGCACGGACAATGCGCGCGCACTCGAGCTGCGCGCGAAGCCTTTGGTTGCGCGCCGGGCGAGCCAGGCGCGGAAGTCCGCCGGCCGCAGGCGCTCGAGAGTCGCAAGGCGCGGCAAGCCGCCCAGATGCTCGGCGAGGAAGCTGAGGAACGCCGCCATGTCGCGGCCGTAATTCTCGACCGTATGGAGCGAGGCGCGCCGCTCGTTGAGCAACCAGCTCTGCCACTCGAGGATCGCCGCGCGCAGATCGGCCGCGGCGCCGTAGGCGTCCGCCGTCAGCGGGGCAGGTCCAGCCATGTGCGGATGCTGAGCTCGATCGCGCGCGCGAGGAAGCTCAACAGCTCCGTGCCTTGGCCCGGGTTGAAGCGCGTCTCCTTGCGCGAGCCCAAGGCCAGCAGGCCCAACGGCGCCAACGGGCTGAATTTGAGCCTTAGGAGCGCCATCGAGCGCACCAGGGGCGAGCCCGCGCCGAACAGGTTGGCGTCGCCGCGCACGTTGGGCAGCAGCAGGAGATCGCGCGCCGAGCCGAGCATGCGGTCGACCGCGCCCGCCTCGAGCACGCGCACGCCCGGCGTCTCGCACCGCGGCGGCGGCGTCTCGGCCGCCTCGATGCACAGCGCCGCCACGTCGAGCCCGAGGAACACGGGCATGTCGATGGTGACGGCCTGGATGAGCTGCTCGAAGCTCTGGGCGTTGATGAGGGCAAGCACCGCGCGGTGGATGCGCGTCTGGCTCTTGAGGTTGAGGCGTGCCAACGCCACCATCTGGTCGCGCTCGGTCTCGAGCTCGCGCGTGCGCCGCTCCAGGCGCTCGACCAAAAAGCGCTGCATGTCGACGACGCGGCTGCCGCTTTCGCGCGCCGGGTTGAGAAGCCCGGCGATGAACGCCGCCTGCTCGGCGAGGAATTCGGGATGGGTCTCGAGATAGGCGAGGACGCGCGCACCGTCGAGCGGCGCGGGCGCAGCGCTCGTCTCGGCGTCGGCGCCGGCCGCGTCGCGCGCGCTTTTCTGTTCGCTAGGCTTTTGCAACGGCGCGCGGTCCTTGCTCGGGTCCGAGGATCGACTGGCCGGTCTTGGCCCAATCGGCCAGGAACTGGGCGAGGCCCTTCTCGGTCAGGGGGTGGACGAAGAGCTGGCGTAGCACCGCGGGCGGCACCGTCGCGACGTGGGCGCCCATGCGCGCGGCGTCGATCACGTGGCGCGGGCCGCGCACCGAGGCGACCAGCACCTCGGTCTTGAAGGCCGGGTATTGGCGGTAGATCGTGACGATGTCCTGGATCAACGCCATGCCGTCCTCGGCGATGTCGTCGAGGCGCCCGACGAAGGGCGAGACGAAACTCGCCCCCGCCTTGGCCGCGAGGATCGCCTGGCCGGCCGAGAAGCAGAGCGTCACGTTGACCATGGTGCCCTCGCTCGAGAGCGCCTTGCAGGTCTTGAGCCCGTCGACCGTGAGCGGCACCTTGACCGCGATGTTCTTCGCGAGGCGCGCCAGGCGATGGCCCTCGGCGAGCATGGTCGCGTGATCGGTCGCGGTCACCTCGGCGCTCACGGGGCCGGGCACGAGCGTGCAGATCTCCTGGATCACGTCGAAGAACTTGCCGCCGTTCTTCGCGATCAGGCTCGGGTTGGTGGTGACGCCGTCGAGCAGGCCGGTCGCGGCGAGCTCGCGGATTTCCTCGAGGTCGGCGGTGTCGACGAAGAATTTCATGTCCTCGATCCTCGGCTCGCTGGCGCTCCCGGGACGCATCGCGCCCGGGCCGCTTTCCGCCGCCTCCGGCGCGCACCTTTGCGCACGCCCGGCGCGCTCACTAGTGTATAGCCAATGAGCATGGAAAAAACCACCACCGCGACCGCGGCGGCTCCGGGCGCGCGCGTCGCGGTCCTGCTGCCGCTGCCGCTCGCGGGGAGCTACGACTACGCGGCACCCCGCGGCACCGCGCTGGCGCCCGGCGACGTGGTGCGCGTGCCGCTCGGACGGCGCGAGCTGCTGGGGGTCGTGTGGGGTGCGGCCTCGGGCGCGATCGACGAAGGAAAGCTCAAGGAAATCGCCGCGCGACTCGACGTCCCGCCCATGCCCGAAGTCGAGCGCCGCTTCGTCGATTGGGTCGCGAGCTACACGCTCGCACCCCCCGGCGCCGTGCTGCGCATGGCGTTGAGCGTCCCCGAGGCGCTCGAGCCGCCGCGTCTCCAACGCGCCTATCGCGCGGTCGCGGGCTCGGCCGAGTCGGGTGCCTCCGAGCGCGGCGTCAAGTCGACGCCGGCGCGGAGACGCGTCCTCGCCGCGGCGGCCGAGGGTCCCGCGCGGACCGCGACCGATCTCGCGCGCGCGGCCGGCGTCTCGCCCGGCGTGGTCGCGTCGCTCGCCGAGCTGGGGCTCCTCGAGGCGGTCGATCTTCCGACCCAAGCCCCCTTCAAGGATCCCGATCTCGGCCGCGCGGGGCTCGCGCTCGGGCCCGACCAGCGCGCCGCCGCCGATGCGCTCACGGCCAAGGTCGCCGAGGGTGGCTTCGGTGTCACGCTCCTCGACGGCGTCACCGGCTCGGGCAAGACCGAGGTCTATTTCGAAGCGATCGCGGCGACGCTCGCGGCAGGCCGCCAGGCACTCGTGCTGGTGCCCGAGATCGCGCTGACCGCGCAATGGCTCGAGCGCTTCGAGGCGCGCTTCGGCGTCGCCCCCGCGCAATGGCATTCCGATCTGACGCAAGCCGAGCGCCGCTTCACCTGGCGCGCGATGGCCGAGGGCAAGGTCAAGGTGGTGGTGGGGGCGCGCTCGGCGCTCTTCCTGCCGTTTCCCGATCTCGGCCTGATCGTGGTCGACGAGGAGCACGATTCCTCCTTCAAGCAGGAGGACGGCGTGATCTACCACGCGCGCGACATGGCGATCGCGCGCGCGCGGCTCGGCGCGCATGCGATCGTGCTCGCCTCGGCGACGCCGTCCCTGGAGACGGTCGAGAACGTGCGCCGCGGCCGCTACGCGTCGCTCCGGCTTCCCGACCGCCATGGCGGTGCCGCACCGCCCGAGATCGTCCTGGTCGATCTCAAGAAGACGCCGCCGCCGACGCGGCAATCCTGGCTCTCGCCGCCCTTGCGCGAGGCGCTCGCCGCGACCCTCGGCGCGCGCGAGCAGGCGATGCTGTTCCTGAACCGGCGCGGCTACGCGCCCTTGACGCTGTGTCGCACCTGCGGGCTCCGCCTCCAATGCCCCAATTGCAGCGCCTGGCTGGTCGAGCACCGCCATGCGGGCCGCCTCCAGTGCCATCATTGCGGCACGCTCGCGACCTTGCCCGCCGAATGCCCCGAATGCCACGCGCGCGGGAGCTTCGCCGCCTGCGGCCCGGGCGTCGAGCGCCTGGCCGAGGAGGTTCAGGCGCTTCATCCCGAGGCGCGCCTCTCGATCATGGCGAGCGACACGCTCGACGGGCCGACGCGCGTCGCGGAGTTCATCCGCGCGATCGAGGCGCGCGAGGTGGACGTGCTGATCGGGACCCAGGTGGTGGCCAAGGGCCATCATTTCCCGTGCCTCACCCTCGTGGGCGTGGTCGACGCCGATCTCGGCCTCGATGGCGGCGAGTTGCGCGCGGCCGAGCGCACCTACCAGCTCCTTGCGCAAGTCGCCGGGCGCGCGGGACGCGCGGCGTTGCCGGGGAAGGTCCTGGTCCAGACCACCCAGCCCACGCATCCGGTGATGCGGGCCTTGGCCGCGGGCGACCGGGACGGGTTCCTCGCGGCCGAGGCCGCGCAGCGACGGCGCGGCGCCTGGCCGCCCTTCGCGCGCCTCGCGGCCCTCATCGTCTCGGGTCCTCATGGAGGGGAGGTCGAGCGCGTCGCGAATTCGCTCGCGCGGGCGGCACCCCGCGGGCCCGGCATCTCGGTGCTCGGCCCGGCCCCGGCGCCGCTCGCGCTCCTACGCGGACGCCACCGCCAACGCCTCCTCCTCAAGACCGAGCGCGGCACGGCGCTTCAGCCGATCTTGCGCGCCTGGCTCGCCGCGGTCCCGGTGCCCCACGCCGTGCGCGTCCAGGTCGACGTCGATCCCTATAGCTTCGCGTAAGCGCTAGGGCGCGCGCCGCCGATACACCCAAGCCTCGTCGAAGGTCTTCCACAATTCGTAATGCGCCGCGAGCTCGGGCCCGATACGCGCATAAGCGACGTGGGTGTGGTCCTCGGGCGAGTGCCAGGTCGTGTTGCGGGCGACGACGATGAGATAGGGCTTCTGGGCCATGATCGCGTCGAACGCGCGCGCGACGTCGATGTTCGAGAACTGCGCGAGCTTGCGCGATACGAGATAGGCGGGCCAGGCGTAGCGCGTGGGCGGCACCGCGCGCGCAAGATGGTAGAGGATCGGCTCGTAATCGAACACGTAGAGGATGGCGCCGGGATGGGCCGCGAGCTCGGGACGGATCGCGGCCGCGATCTGGGCGGGGCCGTCCCGGAGCCATCCGATGCCGGGCATCTTGGCATTGACCACGGGCTTGAGCGTCTCCTTCTCGATCGAGGCGGCGCTCGAGAGCTGGGCCGCGAGCACGAGGGCGAGGATGGCGGCCACGGCCGCGCGCGCGCGCGTGCCCGCGCCGTCGAGGAGGCGCATCGCAACCCATCCGGTCGCGACCGCGAGCGGCGGCAGGAGCTCGAGGAAATAATGCACGTAGCGGAACTGGAGCGAGGCGACGCCGACGAAGGCGGCGAGGAGCCACGAGAGGATCACGGCACTCGCGAGCGCATCCCGGGCGCCGAGGAAGCCGGGCCGCCCGGCATCCCTGCGCCCGAGGGTCGCGAGGACGAGAAAAGCCGCCGCGAGATAAAGCGGCGACAAGGTCCGGATCTGGTTGACCCACGCCATCAGCGCGCGCCCGACATGGAATGGATAGCCGATCTCCGCGCGCCGCAGCACCGAATAGACGGTGTTGTCGAGGAAGTCCTGAAGATGGCCGGTGAGCCAATAAAGCGGCACCGGAAGGAGGAGCGGGATCGCGGCGCCGAGGACGAGCGGCCATAGCGCCGTCCAGAGGCGGCGACCGAGGCTTCCGCGCGCGTCGCCCGCGGCGAGCAGCAGTGCCATCAGGACCGGAAGACCCTCCGCCAGCGCCACGTATTTGACAGCGCCCGCGACGCCGATGAGCAACCCCGCGACGAACGCCTGGAGCGCCGGTCGTGCGCGCCAGCGCGGGGCGAGCGCAAGCAGCACGGCGCCGCTCGTGAAGGGCGCGAAGAACAGCTCGGCGTTCGCCGATATGCCGCCGTCGAAGATCGAGCACAGCACGTAGACGATGCCGCCGAAGAGGCCGAAGCTCCAACGCGGCCCGCCGGGGGCGCGGTCGAGGCGACGAAGGATCAGGCACAGGAGGAAGCCGGTCGCCGCACTCGCGACGATGCTCGCGATGCGCATCGCATAGACGTGGTCGCCGAAGATCGTCTGGAAGACGGCGAAGATCGCGAACAGGCCGATGGGCTTGATGTCCCACAGCGTCGTGTAGGGCAGGTGGCCGGCGCGCCACGCCTCGGCCATCATGAAGTAGATGGTCTCGTCCCAGTCGATGACGCTGCGGAAGAAGCTCGGAAAGCGCAGCACGAGGTCGAGTGCGAGGAGTGCCGCGAACGCACACCAGGGTGCAAGCGCGCGCCGCCTTGGGGAAGCCTCGTGCCGTTCTTGAGCTTGCACCGTCGGCCCGTTCGCTCGAGGAAGCCGGGTCCGGGACTCCCGGCGGCCGATCAACCTATAGGCCGCTCGCGGACCGCGCAAGCGCCGCCGCACGCGGCCGCCGCCGGTGCGGCGCTTGATCGGCGCCGAGGTTATGCTACATGCTGGCGCCATGAGTGCCGCCGAAGGGCCCCCCGCAACGCGTCCGGGCCCGGCCGCGCCAGGGAGCGCGGACCGGCCGCTCATCACCGTCGCGATGCGCCATTACAACAACGCGCCGTTCGTCGAGGCGGCGCTCGAGAGCGCTTTCGCCCAGACCTACGCGCCGATCGACATCGTGTTCATCGACGACAATTCGAGCGACGGCGGTTTCGAGATCGCGCAAAGGATGGCCGCCGCCTATCGCGGCCCGCACCGCGTCATCCTGTCGCGCAACGAGAAGAACGTCGGCCTGGGCGAGCAGAACGACCGCGTGATGGCGCTCTCGCCGGGCGAGATCATCGTCTTCGCCGACGCCGACGACATTTCGATGCCGAACCGGTGCCAGCGCATCTACGAGACGTTCCGCGACGGCGGACCGGACCTCCTCGGCGTCGGCTGCTTCTTCGATCTCATCGACCAGGAGGGGCGCACGATCGATCTTCCGCCCGAGACCTCCGCGGCCCAGGAGCCCGACGCGCTCTGGACGCCCGAGAATCTCGCGCTCGAGATCGCGGGGCCGCAAGGGGCGGTCTCGGCCCATCGCCGCTCGGTCTACCAGGCGGGCGTCTCGCTCGCGGGCCTGCGTCAGGGCGACGACATGGTGATCGGGTTCCGCTGTCTTCTCATCGGGCGGATGGCGGCCATTCCCGAGCTCCTGGTGCGGCGCCGCGTCCATCTCGACAATATGAGCGGCCCGATCCGCTACGGCTGGAGCGGGCGCGACCTCAGCAGCTGGTACCGCAGATTCCTGCGCGAGAAGGTGATGGTCCCCGGCTTCATGCTGCGCGACCTCGACAAGTTCGCGCGCGAGGGGCGCATCGCGCGCGCGCGCGCCGACGAGTTGTCGGGGGTCGTGCGCGCCTACGCGCGCCAGTTCAAGCTCCTGCGCGTGGTGCCGCGTCTCTCCTTCTGGCGCCGCTGGACGCTCTATTGGGGCCTCCGGCGCGCCGGCCTCGCGCGTCGGCGCGCCTTGCGGCTGACGCTCCAGGTGCTGGCGCCGACGGTCGCGATGTTCTTCTTGAGGCGCAATCCGATCTTCGCCCGAAGGAAAGCCATGGAGCGCAAGGAGGGGGCCCGCTAGGACCCCCCGGAATCGCCCGGAAAAGCGCGGAAATCGGCGCCTCCGCGAGGCAAATGGTCGCGCCCTGACTTGGTTGCGCGGCCCCAGTTCCTGTGTTACGAAACAGCGCTTTTTCGGGCGGTGAATCCCGCCCGCGAGGGGGTGCGTCCGCCATCGATCCGACCCGATCGGTCGAGCTTGCGGGCGATGGGGTTGCACGAGAGCCGGACTTTCGGGACGCGCGGACGAGAGCCGTACCGGAACGACGGCGTCCTCATGGGGCATCACGAGGTAGGCGCGTGGCTTCGGAAGCGACAGGCCTTTCCGGCATCGCCGGCCGTTACGCGGCGGCACTCTACGAGCTCGCCGACGAGGGGAAGGAGCTCGACTCCGTCGCGCGCGACCTCGCGGCCCTCGGCCGGCTCATCGAGGAGAGCGACGATTTGCGGCGCCTCATACGCAGCCCGCTCATTGCGCGCGAGGCGCAGGCGAAGGCGATGGCCTCGATTCTCGAGCGCGCGGCGCTGGGCTCGACCGTGCGCCACTTCGTGGGCGTGGCGGCGGCGAACCGGCGCCTGTTCCTCCTGCCGCAAATGATCGCGGCCTACCTCGCGACCCTCGCCGCGCGCCGCGGCGAGATCTCGGCCGACGTGACCTCGGCCCAGCCGCTCGGGCCCGAGCAGATCGACTCCCTCAAGGGGCAGCTCGCCAAGGCGATGGGCAAGGCCGTCAACCTCAACCTCAAGACCGACCCCACGCTCCTCGGCGGCCTCGTCGTCAAGGTCGGCTCGCGCATGGTCGACAGCTCGCTCAAAAGCAAACTTCAACGGCTCCAGCTTGCGATGAAAGGTATCGGCTGATGGAAATCCGCGCGGCGGAAATCTCCGCCATCCTGAAACAGCAGATCGCCGACTTCGACACCCAGGCGGACGTCGCCGAGGTCGGCCAGGTGATTTCCGTCGGCGACGGCATCGCGCGCGTCTACGGGCTCGACAAGGTGCAGGCCGGCGAGATGGTCGAGTTCCCGGGCGGCATCCGCGGCATGGCGCTCAATCTCGAGAGCGACAATGTCGGCGTGGTGATCTTCGGCGACGACCGCACCATCAAGGAAGGCGACGTGGTGAAGCGTACCGGCGCCATCGTCGAGGTGCCGGTGGGGAAGGGCTTGCTCGGCCGCGTGGTCGACGCGCTCGGCGACCCGATCGACGGCAAGGGCCCGCTCACGGACGTGAAGATGAGCCGGGTCGAGGTCAAGGCGCCGGGCATCATCCCGCGCAAGTCGGTGAGCGAGCCGATGCAGACGGGCTTGAAGGCGATCGACAGCCTGATCCCGATCGGGCGCGGCCAGCGCGAGCTCGTGATCGGCGACCGCCAGACCGGTAAGACCGCGATCGCGGTCGACACCATCATCAACCAGCGCTCGATCAACGCGTCGGGCGACGAGAAGCGCAAGCTCTATTGCGTCTACGTCGCGATCGGCCAGAAACGCTCGAGTGTGGCGAAGCTCGTGAAGACGCTCGAGGATTTCGGCGCCATGGAATACTCGATCGTGGTCGCCGCGACCGCGTCCGAGCCCGCCCCGCTCCAGTTCCTCGCCCCCTATACCGGCTGCGCCATGGGCGAGTTCTTCCGCGACAACGGCATGCACGCGGTGATCTTCTACGACGACCTCTCGAAGCAGGCGGTCGCGTACCGCCAGATGTCGCTCCTGCTGCGCCGCCCGCCGGGGCGCGAGGCGTATCCGGGCGACGTGTTCTACCTGCACAGCCGGCTCCTCGAGCGCGCGGCCAAGATGAGCGACGCCAACGGCGCCGGCTCGCTCACGGCGCTGCCCGTGATCGAGACCCAGGCCAACGACGTCTCGGCCTACATCCCGACCAACGTGATCTCGATCACCGACGGCCAGATCTTCCTCGAGACCGACCTGTTCTACGCCGGCATCCGGCCCGCGGTGAATGTCGGCCTCTCGGTGAGCCGGGTCGGCTCGGCGGCGCAGATCAAGGCGATGAAGCAGGTCGCGGGGCGCATCAAGCTCGAGCTCGCCCAGTACCGCGAGATGGCGGCCTTCTCCCAATTCGCCTCCGACCTCGACGCCGCGACGCAGAAGCTGCTCGCGCGCGGCTCGCGCTTGACCGAGCTCCTGAAGCAGGACCAGTACCAGCCCATGCCGGTCGAGGAGCAGGTGGCCGTGATCTTCGCGGGCGTGCGCGGCTATCTCGACGGCATCAAGATCGAGGACATCGGGCGCTTCGAGACGGCGCTGCTGGGCGAGCTCAGGGCCGGCTCGAAGCCGATCCTGGACGCGATCCGCGCCGACCGCGAGCTCAAGCCCGCGACCGAGGAGAATCTCAAGTCGCTCCTCGTCGGCTTCGTCAAGAAATTCGCCTGAGCGCCACGCGCCGCCCCTAGGGACCGCCCGGAACCGGAACGCGCATGCCGAGCCTCAAGAGCCTCAGACAGCGCATCGCGAGCGTCAAGCAGACGCGCAAGATCACGTCGGCCATGAAGATGGTGTCGGCGGCGAAGCTGCGCCGCGCCCAGGAGCAGGCCATGGCGGCGCGGCCCTATGCCGAGCGCATGGATGCCGTGCTGCGCGCACTCGCCGCGAGCATGGCGGGCCGACCGGGAGCGCCGCCGCTCCTCGTCGGCACCGGGAAGGAGGACGTCCATCTCGTGGTCGTCATGACCGCCGACCGCGGGCTCTGCGGCAGCTTCAACTCGTCGATCGTGCGCGACTCCCGGCGCCTCATCCGAGCGCTCATCGAGACCGGGAAGAGCGTCAAGATCCTGTGCGTCGGCCGCAAGGCGCGCGACCAGCTGCGGCGCGACTTCGCGTCCCTCATCATCGACACGGTCCAGGATGTGGGCCGCCCGCGCATCACCTTCGCGACCGCCGACGAGCTCGGACGGCGCATCGCGACCATGTTCCGGGCGGGCGAGTTCGACGTCTGCACCATCATCTACAACAGGTTCCGCTCCGCGATCTCCCAGGTCGTGACGCGCCAGCAGATCGTCCCCTTCCATCCGGCGGGCGGGAAGCCGGTCGAGGCCGCGAAGGGCGGGGGTGCGGTCTACGAGTACGAGCCCGAGGAGACCGAGATCCTGGCGGACCTGCTGCCGCGCAACCTCGCGGTCCAGTTCTTCCGGGCACTCTTGGAGAACAACGCGTCCGAGCAGGGTGCCCGGATGACCGCGATGGACAATGCGACGCGCAACGCGGGCGACATGATCAACCGGCTCACCCTCAACTACAACCGCACGCGCCAGGCGATCATCACCAAGGAGCTCATCGAGATCATCTCGGGCGCCGAGGCCGTCTAGGACGGCCGGACGCGGGGACCAAGACAAGGGACTGGAGAAGACCATGGCCAAGAATCTCGTCGGCACGATCACGCAAATCACGGGCGCCGTCGTCGACGTGCGCTTCGAGGGCGACCTGCCCGAGATCCTGAACGCGCTCGAGCTCGAGAACCAGGGCCGGCGGCTCGTGCTCGAAGTGGCGCAGCATCTGGGCGAGAGCACGGTGCGTACCATCGCCATGGACACGACCGACGGCCTCGTGCGCGGTGCGGAGGTGCGCGACACGGGCTCGCCGATCATGATGCCGGTGGGCGCCGAGTGCCTCGGACGCATCATCAACGTGATCGGCGATCCGGTCGACGAGCGCGGCGCCGTCGGCGCGCAGCATCACTTGCCGATCCACCGTCCGGCGCCGGCCTATATCGACCAGTCGACCGAGGTCGAGATTCTGGTCACCGGCATCAAGGTCATCGACCTGCTCGAGCCCTATCCGCGCGGCGGCAAGATCGGCCTCTTCGGCGGTGCCGGCGTGGGCAAGACGGTGCTGATCATGGAGCTGATCAACAACGTCGCCAAGGCGCATGGCGGCTACTCGGTGTTCGCCGGCGTGGGCGAGCGCACGCGCGAGGGCAACGACCTCTATCACGAGATGATCGAATCGGGCGTCATCAAGCTCGACGGGCCGGGCTCCAAGGTGGCGCTCGTCTACGGCCAGATGAACGAGCCGCCGGGCGCGCGCGCGCGGGTCGGCCTCTCGGGTCTCACGGTCGCGGAATATTTCCGCGACCAGGAAGGCCAGGACGTGCTGTTCTTCGTCGACAACATCTTCCGCTTCACCCAGGCGGGCTCGGAGGTGTCGGCGCTGTTGGGCCGCATCCCGTCGGCGGTGGGCTACCAGCCCACGCTCGCGACCGACATGGGCGCACTTCAGGAGCGCATCACCACCACCAAGAAGGGCTCGATCACGTCGGTGCAGGCCATCTACGTGCCGGCCGACGACCTGACCGACCCGGCGCCCGCGACCTCGTTCGCGCACCTGGACGCGACCACCGTGCTCTCGCGCCAGATCGCCGAGCTCGGCATCTATCCCGCGGTCGACCCGCTCGATTCGACCTCGCGCGTGCTCGATCCGCGCATCGTCGGCGAGGAG
>DATJLQ010000199.1:0-10359 GCA_035509415.1 Alphaproteobacteria bacterium | reverse complement strand
CGCCGATGTGACCCGACATCGAGCTCCACGCATACTCGTACGGGCTGATCACCCCCATCGACAGAAAGGCGGCGATGAACACCACCCATCGGCTGTAGCCCAGGATCTCCTTGTCCGTCTGATGCTTTACGTCGGCCATGTTTCACGTCCTCCCTAAGAGCGTCGTTGCCGTGCCGGCAATCGGAACCGTGAGCTCGGCGCCGCGGAGCGGCATCGGCACGGCGCCGGAGCGTTCATGTGACGAGGCAGGCGCGGGTTGCGCGGCAAGAGCGCGGCCCCGGCGTTTCCTCGGTCCCATCGGACCTCCCGTCCAATCCGCCGTTGACCGGCGGCATTCGTTCGAATCATTGCTTTGGTATTCTATATTCCAAGCCCTTTGCGGGCAAAAAAAATATACAAATCAATGATCAAGCGCATCCTTGATCAAGTGCATGGCGAGCGTGGACATTTGGTCAGAAAGGTGCGTTCGCGCGCGCGCCGCCGCTACGACGCAAGCTCGCACCAGACCGGCGTATGGTCCGATGCGCGCTCCCATTTGCGTGGGGTTCGATCGATGTCGCATGCGGCGAGACGATCGGCCGCTTGGGGCGAGAGCAGCAGATGGTCGATGCGCAAGCCCTCGTCGCGCGACCAGCGCCCGCTTTGGTAATCCCAATAGGTGTAGCGGTGCGGCTCGCGATGGAGCGTGCGGAACGCGTCGGTGAGTCCGAGATGGACGATGGCGCGGAAGGCGCGCCGGCTTTCGAGGCGGAACAACGCGTCGTCCTTCCACGCGGCGGGATCGTAGACGTCGGCTTCCTCGGGTATGATGTTGTAGTCGCCGCCGAGGACGAACGGCTCCTCGAGCGCGAGCAACGCGCGCGCATGTTGTTCGAGGCGGCGCATCCAGGCGAGCTTGTAGGGATATTTCTCGCTCTCGACCGGATTGCCGTTCGGCAGATAGATCGAGGCGACGCGTAGCCCGTCGACGAGCGCTTCGAGATAACGCGCCTGCGAATCCGCCTTGTCGCCCGGAAGCTCGCGCCGCTCGACCTCGATGGGCCGCTTCGCCAGGATCGCGACGCCGTTGTAGGTCTTCTGGCCGTTGACCGCGACATTGTAGCCGAGCTCGCCGATCTCGAGCTCCGGGAAACCGTCGCTCACGACTTTGATTTCCTGGAGCAGGACGATGTCGGGCTCGGCCTCCTTGAGCCAGCGCAGAAGGAGCGGCAGGCGCGCCTTGACCGAGTTCACGTTCCAGGTCGCGAGCTTCACCATCGCGTCAGACCGAGAACGAGGTACCGCAGCCGCAGGAGGAGGTCGCGTTGGGATTGTGGATCTTGAAATAGGAGCCGAGCAAATCCTCGACGAAATCGACCTCCGAGCCCTTGAGGAGCTCGAGCGAGGTCTCGTCCACCAGGAGGCGGGCACCGTCGCGCTCGAATACCCGGTCGTCGCCGTTGAGCGCGTCGTCGAAGGTGAAGCCGTACTGGAAGCCGGCGCAGCCGCCGCCCGAGACGCTCACGCGCATGCCGAGGGACGGATTGCCCTCGGCCGCGATCAGGTCGAGGATGCGCTTCGCCGCCGCGGCGCTCAGTGTCACGCGCGGCTCGCCCGCCTCGACCTTGCCTTGTGCGACGGCACCGTCCATCGGACCACCAATTCCCGGCCCAGCAGCTATTTCCGGCAAGGCGGCCGGCCCGGAGAGCCGCCGCCCGCGCTCCATTTAGTTAGGCGCGCGATCTATCTTGTCAAATCGGCGCGGGCGCGGGAAGGGCAGGGTGCATCCCCGGACGGAGCCGCCCGGATTGCATGGCCGTGCCGCGGCCGATAGGGTGTCGGCCATGAGTGAAATGTCGCTCGCCCCCTACGCGTCGGACGCGGCCAAGACCCGGGGCCGGCTGGTCAAGGAGCCGGAAAGCTCGACCCGCACGGTCTACCAGCGCGACCGCGACCGCATCGTGCACGCGGCCGCGTTCCGGCGCCTCGAATACAAGACCCAGGTCTTCGTCAATCACGAGGGCGATTATTACCGCACGCGCCTGACCCACAGTCTCGAGGTGGCGCAGATCGCGCGCTCGGTCGCGCGCGCCCTCGACCTCAACGAGGATCTCGCCGAGGCGGTGGCCCTCGCCCACGATCTCGGCCATCCGCCCTTCGGCCATGCGGGGGAGGACGCGCTCAAGGACGCGATGCGCGATTGGGGCGGCTTCGACCATAATGCGCAGACGCTCCGCATCCTCACCAAGCTCGAGCAGCGCTATGCCGAGTTCGACGGGCTCAATCTCACCTGGGAGACGCTCGAGGGCGTGGTGAAGCATAACGGGCCGCTCGCGGGGGCCGGACACAACAAGCCGCTCCCCGAGGCGATCGCGGAATACAATGGGCGCCACGATCTCATGCTCGCGACCTGGGCGTCCGCCGAGGCGCAAGTCGCGGCCCTCGCCGACGACATCGCCTACAACAACCACGACATCGACGACGGTCTGCGCGCGGGCCTGTTCGAGATCGCCGATCTCCACGCGTTGCCGCTCGTGGGCGACACGTTCCGCGAGGTCGAGCGGCGCTATCCCGGGCTCGAGCGCGCGCGCCTGATCAATGAATCGATCCGGCGCCTGATCGACGGCATGGTGAACGATCTCCTGGCCGAGACGCGCCGGCGCCTCGCCGCGGCAAAACCGCGGAGCCCGGACGAGGTCCGCAAGGCCGGCGGCGCGTTGGTCGCGTTCGGCGCCGACATGGAGGCGCATCACCGCGCGCTGCGCGCGTTCCTGATGCAGCGCATGTACCGCCATTACCGCGTCAACCGCATGACCAGCAAGGCGCGCCGCGTGGTCGCGGAGATGTTCCAGCTCTTCGTCTCGGAGCCAGAGTGCCTGCCGACCGAGTGGCGTGCGCTTGCCGCGCGCAAGAACACGGCCGAGACCGCGCGCGTCGCGACCGATTACATCGCCGGCATGACCGACCGCTACGCGCTCGACGAGCATCGGCGGCTGTTCGATCTCCACGCGCGCAACTGAGAGCGCGCAAGCGCTCGTCTCAAAACACATCCTTCGAGCGTCGGGGCGCGCATCCCGAAGCGCCGTCTCGAAAATATTTCGCATTCGGTTGGCCGCGACTCGGGCGCCGCACTTGCGAGCGCGCGCGTGCGAGCTTATGCATAGGTGCCGATCGATTCATGTGAGCCGAGTCGCGCTCGACTCGTGGAGGACGCCGTCGATGACAAGCGAATTGGGCACCTTGGGACCGCGCGATCCGTTGCGCGCGATCTACGAGCGCGAGGAATCGCGGCCGCGCCGCCGGCGCTATGTCGGCATGGCGGCGGGGGCGGTGGTGCTGATCGCGTTCGCTTGCGTCACTTATTATGCCTACCATGAGGGCGTGCGCCGGGGCTCGGAGAGCGTGGCGCCGCTCATCCGCGCGGACCAGACGCCCTACAAGGTCAAGCCCGAGAATCCGGGTGGGATGGATATCCCGAACCAGGACAAGCTCATCTATCGCGAAGTGACGCCCAACGGCATCGCGAACAAGCCCGAGGCCGAGAAGCTTCTGCCGCCGCCGGAGCAGCCGATGGCGCGTCCGACGCCCGAGGTCGCGTCCGCGGCACCCGCCGCGTCGTCCGCAAGCGAGCCCGTGAAGCCGATCGTGCCGGCGCCGTCGGGAGCGACGGTCGCGCGCCCGGCCGGCGTGC
Organism: Alphaproteobacteria bacterium; assembly: GCA_035509415.1. Taxonomy (GTDB): domain Bacteria; phylum Pseudomonadota; class Alphaproteobacteria; order JACZXZ01; family JACZXZ01; genus DATJLQ01. The sequence continues at coordinate 6,689 of DATJLQ010000199.1, read as the reverse complement.
CCGGCTACGTGCCCATGGCGCCGGTGCCGGCACCGACCGCGGATAAGCCCGTCAGCGCCGCACCCGCGACGCCGCCCGCGTCGGCCGCGAGCGCGCAAACGACGGCCCCTAAGGTCGCGAGCGCTACCTCGAGCGCGAAAGCGGCGCCGGTCTCGTTGGCGAATGCCTGGCGCGTGCAGCTGGGTGCCTTCCGCTCCAACGGCGACGCGCAGAATAATTGGGCCCGTCTCCGGAAGGCGCATCCCGATCTCCTGGGCGCCTTGACGCTCGCGGTCGAGCGTATCGATCTGGGGCCGAACCGCGGCGTGTTCTACCGCATGCAGGCGGGCCCGTTGCCGGACAAGGACGTGGCCGGCGCCTTGTGCGACCGGCTCAAGGCCGCCCATGTCGGCTGCATCGCCGTGAAGCCCTGAGGCAGCGTCCGTGGGCGCGGGCGCGCGGCGATGAACGGGTCGCCAGTGCCGCGCGCGGCGATTCTGGGCTGCGCAGGATTAACGCTCGGAGGCGACGAGCGCGCCCTGTTCCGCGACGCCGACCCGCTCGGATTCATTCTGTTCGCGCGCAATTGCGCCGAGCCCGCGCAGGTGAAGGACCTGGTCGCGAGCCTGCGCGCGGCGGTCGGGCGCGCCGATGCGCCCATCCTCATCGACCAGGAGGGCGGACGCGTCGCGCGGCTCAAGCCGCCGCACTGGCGCGCGGCACCGGCGGCGGCCCGGCTCGGCGCGATTGCCGCACGCGACCCCGAGCGCGCCGCGCGCGCGAGCTTCCTCAATGCGCGTCTCATCGCGCGCGAGCTCGCAGATCTCGGCATCGACGTCGATTGCGCGCCGGTGCTCGATCTCGGCCTCCGCGAGACGCACCAGGTGATCGGCGACCGCGCCTTCGCGGCCGAGCCGGAGATCGTGGCGCGCCTGGGCCGGGCCTTTTGCGATGGGCTGCTCGCGGGCGCAGTCATGCCCGTGATCAAGCACATTCCCGGCCATGGCCGCGCGCGCGCCGACAGCCATCTCGAGCTGCCCACGGTGGAGACGGATCGCGCGACCCTCGTCGCGACGGACTTCGCGCCGTTCATAGCGCTCAACAAGGCGCCTTGGGCGATGACGGCCCATGTGCGCTACGGAGCGCTCGATGCCGAGAACGCGGCGACGCTCTCGAGACGCATCCTGGGCGATATCGTGCGGGGTGCCATCGGCTTCGAGGGTGTGCTCGTGTCTGACGATCTCGGCATGAAGGCGCTCGAGGGCAACTTCGGCGCGCGCGCGGCGGCGGCACTCGCGGCCGGCTGCGACCTCGTGCTCCACTGCTCCGGCGACCGGGCCGAAATGGCAAGCGTGATCGCGGCGACGCCCAGGCTTCGGCCCGAGTCGGCGGCACGGCTCGCGCGCGCCGCGGCCATCCGGCGCGCGGCAGTCCAAAATGCGGCGCCGTTCGACCCGGAGTCCGCGCGGGCCGAGCTTGACGCCTTGCTCGGGCCGTCGTAAGCGGTGCCGGTGAATTTCGGCCCCATCATTTACGAGCTTTCGGTCTGGGCGCTCCCGGTCATCGTCGCGGTGACCTTCCACGAGGTCGCCCATGGCCTGGTCGCCCATTGGTTCGGCGACGACACGGCCTGGATGCTCGGGCGCGTGAACTTCAATCCGCTGCGCCACATCGACCCGTTCGGCACCATCGTGATGCCGGCGATTCTCTGGTTCGCGGGCGGCTTCATCTTCGGCTACGCCAAGCCGGTGCCGGTCAATTTCGGCCAACTGCGCAAGCCCAAGCGCGACATGATCTGGGTCGCGGCGGCGGGGCCGGGGATGAACATGCTGCTCGCCTTCGTCTCGGGCCTGCTGCTGAACGTCGCCGTGTTCGCGCCGGTCTATTTCCGCAACTGGCTGTTGCTCAATCTCGACGACTCGATACAGATCAACATCATGCTCGCCGTCTTTAACATGCTGCCTTTGCCGCCGCTCGACGGCGGGCGGGTGCTCGTTGGGCTCCTGCCGCTCAAGCTCGCGCGGCCTTTTTCGCGCATCGAGCGCTACGGGATTTTGATCCTGCTGGCGCTGATTTTTCTTCTCCCCATGCTGGGCCGGAACCTCGGCATCGATCTGAATGTGGTAAGCTGGGCCTTGAGCGATCCGGTCAACTGGCTCTACCGCGCCATGCGCTGGGTGACCGGCACCTACAGCATGACCGAGATCTAGCATGGCCGCGATCCAGATGGCCCCGCGATGACGCCCGAGCTGAACCCGGCCGACGGCTTCGACGAGGCGCCGGTCGTCCTGCCCCACGAGCAGCTGATCCTCGATCTCGGCGGCTATGAAGGGCCGCTCGACGTGCTGCTCGAGCTCGCGCGCGACCAGAAGGTCGATCTGATCCACGTCTCGATCCTGGCGCTTGCCGACCAGTATCTTGCCTTCATCCAACGCGCGCACGACCTCAGGCTCGAGATCGCGGCCGATTACCTGGTGATGGCGGCGTGGCTGGCCTATTTGAAGTCGCGCCTGTTGCTGCCTCAGCAGACCAGCGCCGAGGAGGAGCCGAGCGGGGCCGAGATGGCCGCCGCCTTGCGCTTCCAGCTCCAACGCCTCGAGGCGATGCGCAACGCGGGTGTGGCGCTCCTGGGCCGGCCCCGGCTCGGCATCGACATGTTCCGGCGCGGCGCCCCCGAGCGGCCCGAGGTGGTGCGCCGGCCCTATTACGAGTTGACGCTCTACGAGCTCCTGAAGGCCTATGGCGACCAGCAGCGCCGTCAGGATGGCGGCATGCTGCACATCCTCCCGACCAAGCTCTACTCGATGGACGACGCGCTCGTGCGCCTCCGCGACATGCTCGGCCGCATGCCCGACTGGCAGACGTTGATGAATTTCCTGCCCGCCGATTTGCGCGGCCCGCTCGTGCTGCGCTCGGCGATCGCGGCGACCTTTGCCGCCAGCCTCGAGCTCACGCGCACGGGCAAGGTGCAGATCCGGCAGGACCGCGCCTTCGGCCCGATCTATGTGCGCGCGCGGCGCGAGGGCGAGTGATGCGCGTCATGCCGACCACGCACATGCATATGGAACGCCGCAGCCATGAATGACCGGCAGCAGCAGCTGCGCCTGATCGAGGCTTTGCTGTTCGCTTCGGCCGAGCCGCTGGACGAGCAGGATTTGCGCGATCATCTGCCCGAGGGCGCCGATCTACTCGGCCTGATCCGCGAGCTCGGCGAGCTTTACGCCAATCGCGGCGTGCATCTGGTCGAGGTTGGGAAGCGCTGGGCGTTCCGCACCGCGCCCGACCTCGCGGCGTATCTGCGCACCGAGAAGGCGGTCGCGCGCAAGCTCAACCGCCCGGCGATCGAGACGCTCGCGATCGTCGCCTATCATCAGCCGGTGACGCGGCCCGAGATCGAGGAGATCAGGGGCGTGAGCTTGAGCCCCGGCACGCTCGACGTGCTGGTCGAGGCGGGCTGGGTCAAGCCGGGCCGGCGCAAGAACACGCCCGGCCGCCCGCTCACCTGGGTCACGACCGACGCGTTCCTCGACCATTTCGGGCTCGCGAGCGTCAAGGATCTTCCCGGCATCGAGGAGCTGCGCGCGGCGGGCCTGCTCGACAAGCGCCCGGCGATCGCGGCCTATGGCGCGGCCTTGGGCGAGGATCAGCTCGCCGAGCAGGAAGACGCGCGCGAGACCGAGCTCGAGGAGGCCGAGGCGGCCGAGGAGCTCGCCCTCGACCCGCTCGAGGACCTCGAGGATTTGATCGAGCGCGAGCGGGTTGGTGGCGATCCTGCCGAGGAAAGCGTGCCCGAGGCAGGCCCGGCGACGGATGAGGACGCGCCCAAGAAGGGCGCCCATGCCGCGGACGAGGCGCCGGCCTTCGAGGACAGCGGCGAAAAGCCTGCGTGAATCCCCGCGGAATCCCCTGGGCGAATCGGGGCGCAAATCGGGGCATCTGCCCCTTTCGCCCGGCCTGATAAGGGCTTACATATGAGGCACGCTTCCCCGCCGGCGTTGCGGCGGCGGGGGGTTTTTGCCATCATCCGCCGGCGCCGCCTTCGGGCGAGCAGGGCGGGGACCGTCAACCAAGGTGCTGAGGCGTAGCACCGCGACGCGCGGCAGGTGCCGGGCGCGCCGGTCGGCTCGACCGATCCGGCAGATTAGTGGGAGCTTGGACTATGGGAAGTTTTAGCATCTGGCATTGGCTGATCGTGCTCGCGGTGGTCATGATCCTGTTCGGCGGCGGCGGCAAGATCTCGCGCATCATGGGCGACATGGCCAAGGGCGTGAAGGCCTTCAAGAAAGGCCTCAAGGAAGAGGGCGAGGGCGAGGAGGCACCCGCACCTCAAGCGGCCAAGTCGATCCCGGCCGCGCCCGCGCCTGCACCCGCGCCCGCCGCGGCACCCGCCGCCGAGCCCGTGCGGCGCGACGAGCAGGCGCACGGCTGAGGCCGGCCCCGCCGCTCGAACACTCCTTGACACCCCGAGCCGCCGAGGAGGACGCCGGCCTTGTTCGACATGAGCTGGTCCGAGCTGCTGCTGATCGCGGTCGTGGCGCTCATCGTCATCGGACCCAAGGACCTGCCGCGCGTGGTCAAGACCTTCGCGCAATTCGCGCGCAAGGCGCGCGGCCTCGCGCGCGAGTTCCAGGCAGGGGTCGAGGAAATGTCGCGCGAGGCCGAGCTCGATAGCCTCAAGACCGACATCGAGGCCGCGGCCGGCACGGACTTCGGCGAGGACCTCGAGAACACGATCGATCCGGGCGGCGCCGTCGCGAAGCAGCTCGAGCACAAGGAGGTCGCGCAGGAGACGCTCGAGCGCCAGGGCGCCGATGCGGCCGCGACACCGGCGCCGGAAATCCATCCAACAACCGATCCGGCTTCCCATCCCGCGCCCGTCGAGGCGACCGCGCCCGCCGCGCCCACGTCTCCGAGCGTCGAGCCGGCTCAGGCACCGGTCGCGTCGCCGCGAATCGAGCCCGCGCGCGCCGAGCCGGTCTCGGCCGAACCCGCGAAGGGCTGAGGACGCTCCATGGCAGAGACCCAGGGGCCCGAGACCGAGGGTGCCGAGAGCGAGAGCGCCAATACCGAGAGCGCCGCTTCTGAGCGGGAACCGGGCGACGGGCCGGCGCACGACCGGTCGATGCCCCTCATGGAGCACCTGGTCGAGCTGCGCCGGCGGCTCATCTACTGCTTCGTGGGCTTCATCGGCGCGTTCCTGGTCTGCTTCTATTTCGCCGAGCCGATCTTCAACTTTTTGGTCCATCCGCTCGCCGAGCAATTCCCGGTCGGGACCCACACCGCGCTCATCTACACGGCCCTCCACGAGGCGTTTTTCACTTACGTGAAGGTGGCGTTGTTCGCGGGGCTGATGCTCTCGTTCCCGCTCATCGCCATGCAGCTCTGGCGCTTCGTCGCTCCCGGCCTCTACCGGCACGAAAAGAACGCATTCCTCCCGTTCCTGGTCGCGACGCCGGTCCTGTTCATCATGGGCGCGTCGCTCGCCTATTTCGTGATCATGCCGCTCGCCTGGCATTTCTTCCTGAGCTTCCAGCATCCCGCCTCGCCCGGCGACCTCGCGATCGAGGTGATGCCCAAGGTGAGCGACTATCTCTCGCTGGTGACGCATCTCCTGTTCGGCTTCGGGCTCGCGTTCCAGATGCCGGTGGCGCTCACCCTCATGGCGCGCGCGGGCATGGTCACGAGCGACACGCTCAAGGCGAAGCGGCGCTACGCGATCCTCGGCGTGTTCGTGATCGCGGCGATCCTGACGCCGCCCGACATCATCAGCCAGACCTCGCTGGCGCTGCCGCTCATCGTGCTCTACGAGGCCTCGATCATCGCCGTGCGCATGATCGAGAAGAAGCGCGCGGCCGAGGAGGCGCGCCTCGACGCCGAGCTCGATGCCGAGCTCTCGGGCGGCGCCAAGCCCGCCTCCGCGGGTGCCGCGGCGAGCGGTGCGGCTTCGGCCGGTGCGGCCAGGCCCGAGGAGCCGGTCGAGGACACGGATTTCAATTCCGGCCGGTCCGAATAGCGCCGTCCTCATAAGCGCCGCCGTTTGCGCGACTCAGCCGTTCAGCCTATAAGGGCCGGAACGCGCGAGGGATGGCGACAGGCGGCGGCGCATGCACGATCTCAAGGGAATACGCGACGATCCCGCGGCTTTCGACCGCGGCCTCGCGAGTCGCGGCCTGGCACCCGCGTCGTCCGAGATACTGGCGCTCGACGCGAAGCGGCGCGCGGCGCAGACCGCGGCGCAGGAGCTGCTCGCCAAGCGCAACGACCTCTCGCGCCAGGTCGGCGAGGCGAAGCGCAAGGGCGGCGACGCGGCGGCGCTCATGGACGAGGTCGGCCGCCTCAAGGACCAGATCGCCGCGCGTGAAGCCGAGGAGAAGGCGCTCGCCGACGAGCTCGAGGCGGCCCTCGCGCTCATTCCGAACACGCCCGCGGACGACGTGCCCCAGGGGAAGGACGAAAGCGCCAATCTCGAGCTGCGCCGCCACGGGACGCCGCCTCAATTCGCCTTCAAGCCCCAGGAGCATTACGACCTCGGCGAGGCGCTCGGCCTCATGGATTTCGAGGCGGCGGGGCGGATTTCGGGTGCGCGCTTCGCGGTGCTCAAGGGAGCGCTCGCGCGCCTCGAGCGCGCGCTCGCCCAATTCATGCTCGACCTCCACACGAGCGAGTTCGGCTACACCGAGGTGAGCCCGCCGATGCTCGTGCGCGACCGC
>DATJLQ010000198.1:0-2778 GCA_035509415.1 Alphaproteobacteria bacterium | reverse complement strand
CGGAGGTCGAGGTCGATTGGTCCGGGCGCTGGGACGGGCTCGAGCTTGCGGCCCCGCCACCCTTGAGCGCCGAGGCGACGCGCGAATTCTGGCGCCGCCTCTGGCATCGGCAGCCGGCGTAGGTGCCGGTGTGACGAGGCGGGCGGCCCGGCCGCGCGCCGGCCCTCAGGGTGCGATCAGGCCCCGCTCGCGCGCACCCTCGCTATAGGGAAAGACGATGTCGGGGTCGGGCAGGATGGCGCGCGCCTTCTTCCCCTTGTAGTCGAGGCGCGAGAGCAGGTCGCGGATCACGTTGAGGCGCGCGCGGTGCTTGTCGTTCGCGCGCACGACGTGCCAGGGTGCGAACGCCGTATGGGTGCGCGCGAGCATCTCGTCGCGCGCGCGGCTGTAGTCCTTCCAGTATTGCTGCGCCTGCATGTCGATCGGGCTGGTCTTCCACTGGGTGAGCGGATCGCGCGCGCGCTCCTTCAAGCGTTTGCGCTGCTCGTCGCGCGTGATGTCGAGATAATATTTCAGGAGCTTGATGCCGGCGCGCGCCAGAAGCTCCTCGAACAGCGGCGCGTCCTCGAGGAACGCCTTGGTCTCGGCCTTGGTGCAGAAGCCCATGACGCGCTCGACGCCGGCGCGGTTGTACCAGCTCCTGTTGAACAGCACCATTTCCTGCGCCGCCGGCAGATGCGGCACGTAGCGCTGGAAGTACCATTCGCTCGCGACCGTGTCGGACGGCTTCGGCAGCGCCACCACGCGCACCTCGCGCGGCGAAAGATGCTCGTTGATGCGCTTGATCGTGCCGTCCTTGCCCGCGGCGTCGCGCCCCTCGAACAGGACCGCGATGCGGTCGCCATGCCTGATGATGTGGGACTGGAGCTTGACCAGCTCGATCTGGAGCCGGTGCAGCTCGCGCTTGTAATGGATGGAGCCGTCGTCGTCCTTGGCCATGGTTCGCGCGCTCCTCCCCGCTGCCCTTGAGCAATTTCTTGGATACCGCAATAATGACCTGCCGATTAGCGACAGGCCGTCTGGGTCTTGCGGACCTTCAATTTAATAACAGGCCGCCATTTCCCGTCAGGGCCGATCTCGACCCTTATTCTTCCGCGATAACAGCGTGCTGGTCCATCTTTTGGTTGCTCAACGCGGGTGGCTGAATACTTTGACTCCTCCTTCTCCCGTTCGATCATCGCTCTCGCTTCCGCGATCTTGCCCGTTTTGACCAGCTTCATAAAGTCATCCCCGATACCCATTTCGCCCCCAGTAATTGTAAGCGAATTTCATCGTCCATAACCTCACTCATACGGTTGCTTCGCAACCATAATCGAGCATCGACTCTATTGCTTGAGTCCTTGTGCCGATAACGTGGAGATTTGCTCATCTTCGTCTATCGGGTCGACGTTGTCCTATAATATGTTAAGCCAGTCACGCCACTCGCGACCTTCAAATACCGGTTTCCATGCCAAATGAAAAAAAGCTTCCGCGAAATTGAGTACACGCTTACTGGTTGAGTTTGGGAGGAGCACGTTAGCACGCGCGGTATTGGTCTTTATCCAATCGCCAATATTTTCGTCTGATATCGCCGAGAGGCCAATCTCCGTGCCTCGAATTAGTAGCGTCGCCGCAAGATTGCTTTTTGACGATTTCGGATTGTAATGTTGCGACGTATACCGTGCCGCACTATTCGGCCCTACTTGGCCGCACTTCAAACAGTGCTTTTGATAAAAGAAGGCGTAGATACCTGGTCTGCCTTCGGGTTGGCTTGTCGGCTGGCGATGGGGAGGACCAGTACATTCTCCAAGAATTGATCTTGCCGGCAGACCTTCGCCTGCGGCCTCTAGAACCAGTCGAAACTGACGGACCGTTTCTTCAAGCGCGTTTTGGTCCATTTCTTTTCACTCGTTCGAGAAATGCGACCGCGCCCGTCCAGTTTTGGAAAATCGCGACTCTGGGCGGCGCTGGTGCCGGGTGAGAGGGTTGAACTCCCGACCTTCGGTTTACAAAACCGCTGCTCTACCACTGAGCTAACCCGGCGTCCCGAGCGGCTAGAGATATAACGCGGCCCGGCCGTCGGAGCCAGTGCCCGTCGGTGCCGTGGCCTGTGCGCGCGAGCGCCCGCCTCAGCCCTTGGCGCGTGTTCGGTAAAGCTCGTAGAGCGCCACCGCCGCGGCGTTCGAGACGTTGAGGCTCGCGACCGCACCCGGCGCCATCGGGATACGCACCAGGAGATCGCAGCGCTCGCGCGTCAAGCGCCGGAGCCCTTCGCCCTCGGCGCCGAGCACGAGCGCCACGCGCCCATCGAGGCGCGCTTCGGCGAGCGTCTGCGGCGCCTCGGCATCGAGCCCGGCGCACCAGAGTCCCGCCGCCTTGATCTCGTCGAGGGCGCGCGCGAGGTTGGTCACGCGCACCAGCGGCACGGATTCGGCCGCACCCGAGGCGGCCTTGGCGAGGGTCGCGCTCGCCCCCGGCGCGTGGCGCTCGGTGAGCACGACCGCAAGCGCGCCGAACGCCGAGGCCGAGCGCAGGATCGCCCCCACATTGTGCGGGTCGGTCACCTGGTCGAGGACGAGGAGGGTCGCGTCCTCGCGCGCCCCCGCCGCGCGCAGGATTTCGTCGATGGTGGGCTCCGCCAAGGGCTCGACCTCGAGGGCGAGGCCCTGATGGATGGCGCCGGGCGGGAGCAGCCGGTCGAGCGCCCCGCGTTCCAGGCGCTCGAAGCCGAGCCCGCGCCGGGCCGCGAGCAGGGGGTCGAGCTTTCCGGCCCAGCTTTTCGCCGCCTCCGGCGTCGCC
>DATJLQ010000197.1:0-21831 GCA_035509415.1 Alphaproteobacteria bacterium | reverse complement strand
TACCGGGGGAAATGCTCGATGTTCCAAGGCGAAGCGACGCTTCGCGCCGACCGTGGGCTGCCCGCATGAGGATCGCGCGCGTCCGGCTCGGCCCACTCGTCGCAGTTGTCGCGCTCGCGCTCGGGCTTTGCGCCGGCGTCGCCTCGGCCCAAACGCCCGAGCCGGGCGCCGCACAACCGGTTGCGGCTCCGGCGCCCAAGATCCCCAAGGAAGTCTGCCTCGCCTGTCACGGCAACCCGGCCTTCGCCGTCAAGGGCCCGAACGGCGAGACGCGCTCCCTGTTCGTCGACCGCGACAAGTTCGGCCACAGCGTGCACGGCAATTTCCAATGCGTCGACTGCCACACCAACGTGACCAAGGTGCCGCACCAGCCGTTCCAGGTGCAGGTCGACTGCGTGAGCTGCCACGAGCAGCGCTTCGCCGAGGCGCAGAAGTCGGGCAACGCGAAAGAGATCGCGACCATGGGCTTCGTCGCGAAGCAGATCGACGATTTCTTCCATTCGATCCACGCGCGCCCGTCCTTCAAGGACCAGTCGCGCACCAACGCGACCTGCTACAATTGCCACCAAGCCCATTACGTCTATCCGCCGCAGACGCCGATCTGGCAGGCGTGGCGCATGAATCTCCCCTACACCTGCGGCGCCTGCCATCAACAGGAGCTCGCGGACTACAAGACCTCGATCCACGGCGTGCTGCTGCTGCAGGCGCACGCGCCGATCGCGCCGACCTGCGCGGATTGCCACACCAGCCACCAGATCGAGAACCCGAACCTGACCTCGACGCGCCTGGTCATCACCCAGAATTGCGGCTCATGCCACAAGGAGCAGCTCAAGACCTATCTCGCGAGCTATCACGGCCAGGTCGAGCGGCTCGGCTACGGCTACACGGCCAAATGCTTCGACTGCCACGGCTACCACAAAATCCAGCTCGTGACCGACCCGCGCTCGACGGTCTATCCGGCGAACCGCCTCGCGACCTGCCGGAAATGCCACGCCGGCGCGAGCGCCGGGTTCATCACCTTCGAGCCGCACGGCAACACGGACGATTTCCAGCACTATCCCGCCCTGTGGCTCGCATCCAAATTCATGGCGCTCCTCCTGATCGGCGTGTTCGCCTTCTTCTGGACCCATTCGGCGCTGTGGTTCTACCGCTCCTACAAGGAGCGCAAGGCGCGCGGCGACTTGATCGTCTATCCGCTACCGGCGGGCGGCGTCGGCGCGCATAAGGAAGAGACCTACATCCAGCGCTTCCCGCTCATCTGGCGCATCGCGCACCTGATCTTCCTGCTCACCACCATGACGCTGGTCCTGACCGGCATGGCGGTCCGTTTCTCCGGCAGCTTCTGGGCGCCCACGGTGGCCCATCTCTTCGGCGGGCCGCGCAACATGGCGCTCGTGCATCACACCTGCGCCGCCATCTTCCTCACGGTGTTCTTCATCCATGTCGTGATCATGACCGTGCGCCTGGCCAAGAAGGGACGCGGCTTCCGCTGGTTCGGGCCCGATTCGCTGGTGATCCGCTGGCAGGACTTCTTCGACGCCTTCGCGATGTTCAAATGGTTCTTCGGCTACGGCCCGCGTCCGGTGTTCGACCGTTGGACCTACTGGGAGAAGTTCGACTATTGGGCGGTGTTCTGGGGCGTCACCGTCATCGGCGGCAGCGGCGCCATCCTGCTGTTCCATACCGTGGTGTCGAGATACCTGCCCGGCTACGTGTTCAACCTCGCGATGATCTTCCACGGCGAGGAGGCGGTGCTCGCGGCGGTGTTCCTGTTCACCGTGCACTTCTTCAACAACCACTTCCGGCCGGACAAGTTCCCGCTCGACACCGTGATGTTCACCGGCGCCTATTCGCTCGAGGAGTTCAAGCGCGAGCATGCGGTCCAGTACCAGCGCCTGGTCGAGAGCGGCGAGCTCGAGAAGCACCGCGTGCCGGCGCCGTCCCATGCCTTCGCACTCGGCTCGCGCGTCCTGGGCTTCACGCTGATCGCGATCGGCCTGTTCCTGCTCGCGCTGGTGCTGATCGGGCTCATCGGCAGCGGCGTGTGAGCGCTGCGGTCGACGGGACGCGACGGCGGCACGTGGCGGCGGCACGCGACTCCGGCTCACGGCGCGCCGCGCCGATTTTCCCGCGGCGGCATTGATCCGGATCAATGCGGCAACGGCGTTTTGGGACCTTATGCGGTTCGGAAGGGCCGAGCCGCTGGCAAGCGAAGTCTCGGGCAACAAGGGAGCGCGTTATGAAGATTCTTCTGTGCGGAGCGATCGTCGCCGCGGCGCTGTTCGCGGCTAGCGGAGCCAGGGCTGCCGACGGCAAGGCGGTCTACGACCAGAGCTGCGCGATGTGCCACGCGGCCATGAATCCGAAGACCGGCGACAAGGCGGCATGGGCGCCCCTGATCAAAGAGGGGACCGACACGCTGGTCGCGAACGTCATCAAGGGCAAGGGGGCGATGCCCGCCAAGGGCGGCAACCCGGCGCTCTCGGACGCGGACATCAAGGCCGCGGTCGAATACATGGAAGCGCAGTCGAAGTAGGCGCCGCCGCCGCGTTGCGCCGCCGCCGCGCCCGACCGGGTGCGGTGGTGCGGGCGGCGGGAGTCGAACCCACATGCCTTGCGGCCCAGGATTTTAAGTCCTGTGTGTCTACCAGTTCCACCACGCCCGCGCGGCCGGCGGTCGGAACGGTTATAGCATCTCCCGGCCGCGGCGCGGCAGTCTCGCTGGCGCCGGCGTGGGCGCGAGCGCCGCTGCGGACAGGCCGGCCCGTTGGGCCGACCGGCCGGACGGGCCGGCCGGACGAGCTGGACCGCGGCGTCGACACGGGACAATGTGCGGGCGCGAACGGCGGCGCCGAACGCATCCGGGGCGCTCGACGTTTCCGGCACGCACTTGATTTCTTCCGCACGCGCTGGCACACCGGACGACCAAGGAGCTCGACCAGGGAACCGACGACCAAGACCGCGACGTTGCCAAGGGTGCGCGAGCCGCAGGGCACAAGGGGAGATGCGGACGGCGCGCCGTGACTTTTGACATTGTACGGAGGAAACCATGAAGAGACGCCCCCTCATCGCGGCAGCCGCGATGCTTCCCGCCATTCCGCTCGCCGTCTCGCTCTACGCGAGCCCGGCGCGCGCCGCCGACAAAACGCTCACGATCGGCTTCACCGTCTCCGAGACCGGCTCACTCAACGTCGACTCGCTCGCCCAGCTCCACGGCTTCGAGCTGTGGCGCGACGACGTGAACGCGGCCGGCGGCATCAAGGTCGGCGACGACCATTACAAGATCAAGTTCGTAAGCTACGACGACCAGTCCCAGGGCGGGCGCGTGCAGCAGCTCTATACGCGCCTCATCGTCCAGGACCACGCGCCGTTCCTGTTCAGCCCGTATTCGTCGGGCCTGGCCGCGACCGCGGCGATCATCTCCGAGCAGTACGGCAAGATCATGCTGACCGAGGGTGCCGCCGAGTCCAAGACCTACGAGCTCGGCAACAAGTACCTGTTCCAGATGTACACGCCCGCCGACCACTATCTCACCAGCGCCCTCGACGTGGTGAAGGCGAAGGAACCGACGGGGACGATCGCGCTGGTCTATTCGGACGATCCGTTCTCGAAGGCGGTCGCGACCGCGGTGCGCGCCCAGGCGGCCGAGCGCGGGCTCAAGATCGTGCTCGACGAATCCTATCCGCCGAACCAGACCGACTTCAGCGCGATCATCAACAAGATCGTGTCGTCCCACGCGGACGTGCTCTTGGGCGGCGGCCACTACCCCGACGGCGCCACGATGGCGCGCCAGATCTACGACCAGAAGGCGCCGCTCAAGTGGATCACGCTCTTGGTCGCCCCCGACAGTCCGCAATTCGCGACCCTCGGGCCGGCGGCACAGGGCATCTCGACCCCGTCCCAATGGGCGCCCCAGGTGACCTACAAGCCCGACTTCGGCCCGACGCCCGCGGCGTTCGCCAAGGCGTTCACGGAGCGCTTCAAGATCGCCCCCGGCTACCATGCCGCGGGCGGCTACGGCGGCGGCCTGATCCTCCAGCACGCGATCGAGGTCGCGGGCTCGATCGATCCCGCCAAGGTCGCGGCGGCGCTCGACAAGACCGACGCCACCACGCTCTTCGGCGCCACCAAGTTCTCGACCGATCCCAAGAGCCACGGGCTTCAGATCGCCCATGACATGGTCCTGAGCCAGTGGCAGATGAAGGACGGGAAGCTGGTCAAGGAAGTGGTTTGGCCGCTCGGCGCCGCGACTGCGCCCGCTGCCTATCCGCTGCGTTAGACCCCGAGCGTGGGGAGGGATTCCGCCGCATCCCTCCCCGCGCCTCGCGCGCATTTCTCGCGTATAATCCGGGCCCGATGAACGGCATCATTGCCTCGATCCTGGACGGTCTCCTGGTGGGCTCGGTCTACGGCCTCGCCGCCATGGGCTTGACGCTCATCTGGGGCGTCATGAACGTGATCAACCTGACCCACGGCGCGATCATCGTCGCGGGCATGTTCGGCGTGTTCCTGCTCGCGACCGTCTTGGGCGTCAATGCCTATGCCTCGATCCTGCCCTTGGTCGCAGCGAGCTTCGTGCTCGGCGTCGGGCTCTATTGGGTCGCGGTGCATCGGGTGATCGGCCAGCCGCCGCTCATGAGCCTGCTCTCGACCTTCGCGGTGAATCTGATCCTGATCGGGCTCGGCACGGCGCTTTGGGGCACCCAGCTCTTCAACGTGACCGTCACCCTCCCGGGCCTGAGCCTCGGGCGCTACACTTTTCCCGGGACCCACATCATGGCGGCGGTGCTCGCCTTCGTGATCGCGGGCCTGCTTTATCTCTTCCTCCACCATACGCGGCTCGGCAAGGCGGTGCGCGCGGTCGCGAACAATCGCGAGGCGGCGGCGCTGGTCGGCATCCCGACCACCTGGGTCCTCTCGCTCGCCTTCGGGCTCGGCGTCGCCCTCGCCTGCACGGCGGGCGCGCTGATCGCGACCATGTTTCCCTTCACCGTGCTCTCGGGCTCGACCTACCAGGTCAACAGCTTCGTCGTGACCGTGCTCGGCGGGCTCGGCAATCCCGCGGGCGCCTTGCTCGGCGGCGTGGCCCTCGGCCTCCTCGAGGGATTGGCGACCCCGTTCATGCCGGTGAGCTGGACCTCGGTCATCGAGTTCGTGCTGTTCGTGATCGTGCTGATCGCGTTCCCGCGCGGCCTCTTCAACTTCCGTCGCTCGTAACCCGCCATGGGCCATTTCGCCATCGTCCGCCGGCCGTTCTTCTGGATCATCGTCGCGGCGACGGCGCTGTTCGCGCTGGTGCCCCTTTGGGGCAACAACGTCGAGCTGCGCGAAAGCCTGGTGCTCGCCGCCGTCTACGTGACGCTCGCGAGCAACCTCAACCTCATGATCGGCTACACCGGCTACGTGAACTTCGGCAACATCGTGTTCTTCGGGCTCGGCGGCTATTTCGGCGTCTATTTCTCGAACGCCTTCGGCTGGCCGCTCATCCCGGCGGCGCTCGTGGGGGCCGCGATCGTGAGCGGCCTCGCCTATCTCTTCGGCCTCGGCATCCTGCGTTTGCGCGGCGCCTATTTCGCGCTCGCGACCATCGGCGTCAACGAGGCGGTGCGCGCCTTCGTCCAGAACTTCGATCCCTGGGGCGGCGCCTCCGGCCTCTACATCCCGATCAGCGCCTTCGGCCAGTTCGGCGGCCCGATGCAGGCGCTCTGGGCGATCTATTTTCTCCTGGTCCTGGTGATGGGCCTGTCGCTGGTCCTGAGCTACGCGATCAAGAGCTCGAAATTCGGCCTCGGCCTCCTCGCGATCGGGCAGAACGAGGACGCGGCCGCCGTGCTCGGGGTCGCGACGCCGCGCTACAAGGCGATGGCGTACAGCATCTCGGCCTTCCTTCCCGCGGTCGCGGGCGCCCTCTTCTTTTTCAAGAGCGCCTTCATCCAGCCGGTCGACGCGTTCGACCTCTCGCTCTCGGTCGAGGTCATCGTCATGCTCATGCTGGGCGGCCAGGGCACCGTGACGGGGGCGGCGATCGGCGCCTTTCTTTACGAGGAGCTGCGCGGCCATCTCCTGACCTCCGCGACCTTCTCGAACTTCCAGCTCGTGATCGCCGGCGCGCTTCTGCTGCTCATCGTGCTGTTCGTTCCGGGCGGGCTCATGGGCTGGGTGCATCGGCGCTGGCCGCGTACGCGCACGGTGCTCGAATGAGCGCCCTCCTCGAAGTGCGCGGGCTCGGCTTGAGCTTCGGCGGCCTGCGCGCCGTGAACGAGCTCAGCTTCGAGGTGGCCGAGGGCCAGATCATGGGCCTGATCGGGCCCAACGGCGCCGGGAAGTCGACCGTGTTCAACCTCATCAACGGCGTCTACAAGCCGGACGAGGGGCACGTGCTCTTCAAGGGCGTCGACATCACCGGCCTTGCGCCCTATCGGGTGGTGCGCCACGGCATCGCGCGCACGCACCAGATCGTGCAGCCGCTCGCGACCATGACCGTGCTCGAGAACTGCACGGTGGGCGCATGCTTCGGCGCCGACAACCTGCCCTTGGGCCGCGCGCGCGAGGCGGCGCGCGAGGTGCTCGGCTTCGTGGGCCTCGAGGACCGCGCCGGGATGCCGGCGGGCCAGCTCACCATCGCGGGCAAGAAGCGCCTCGAGCTCGCGCGCGCGCTGTGCGCGCGGCCGACGCTCCTGCTGCTCGACGAAGTGCTCGCGGGCCTCAACCCGTCCGAGGTCGCGCGCATGATCGACGTGATCAAGCGCATCCGCGCGCGCGGCGTCGCGATCCTGATCATCGAGCATCTGATGCAGGCGATCATGTCGCTCTCGGACCGGGTCGTGGTCCTGAGCACGGGCGAGAAGCTGGCCGAGGGCGCGCCGCAGGAGGTCGCGAACGATCCGGCCGTGATCGCGGCCTATCTGGGCGATCCCGGCCTATCGGGCGCGGAGCAAGCGCCATGAGCGACCCACTCCTTCAGGTCGACTCGCTCGAGGCGGGCTATGGCGAGGTCCAGGTGCTTTGGGGCATCTCGCTCGCGGCCCAAGAGGGTGCGCTCACCACCATCATCGGCGCCAACGGCGCGGGCAAGACCACGACCCTCCGGGCCGTCGTCGGCAGCGTCAAGCCGCGCGGCGGCCGCGTGCTGTTCGAGGGCGAGGACGTGACGCGCCTTCCGGCCCATGCCAAGGCCGCGCGCGGCCTCGTGCTCGTGCCCGAGGGGCGCCAGCTCTTCAGCGCCATGACGGTCGAGGAAAATCTCCAGATGGGCGCCTTCACGCGCCGCGCGGGCCGCGTCGCCGCCAAGCGCCTGGAGCAGGTCTATGGCTACTTCCCGCGCCTCAAGGAACGCCGGCGCCAGCACGCCGGCACCTTCTCGGGCGGCGAGCAGCAGATGCTCGCGATCGCGCGCGGCCTCATGACCGATCCAAAGATCCTGATCATCGACGAGCTCTCGCTCGGCCTGGCGCCGGTCGTGGTGCAGCAGCTGTTCCAGACCCTGAAGGCGCTCAAGGAGGCGGGCCTCACCATCCTCCTCGTCGAGCAGAACGTGCATCTCGCCCTCTCGGTCAGCGACTACGCCTACGTGGTCGCCGAAGGCCGCCTCTTCACCGAGGGCAAGGCCGCGGCACTGGCCGCCAATCCCGAAATCCGCAAGGCGTATCTAGGGCTTTAGGCGTCGCAACCCCGGCCGGCCGACGGGCACCGCGAGATACTTGACAAAGTCAAACATCTCCGGCAGGCTCATCGAAAGCCCCCGACCGGGAGCGGAGTCCCGATCGGACGCGCGAGCCGAAGGGAGCGAAGCATGAGTGTCGCCGCCGCCGCCAGGACCAAACGCGCCAGGCCGGAGATCGTGGCAACCGATTCCCCACCCGCCGATCCTGCGTCCGCCGATCCGGGCCGCATCGCGGCCGTGCGCCACTTCAACCGCTTCTATACGAAGAAGATCGGCGTGCTCAACGAGCACCTTCTCGAGACGCCCTTCTCGCTCGCCGAGGCGCGGGTAATCCGCGAGCTCGCCCTCCGCGCGCGCGCGACCGCGACCGAGCTCAGGCACGCCCTCGACCTCGATGCCGGCTATATGAGCCGCATGCTACGCGGCTTCGAGAAGAAGGGCCTGGTCGCGAAGGAGCGCTCGGCCGCGGACGGGCGCGCGAGCCTGCTCTCGCTCACCGCGCGCGGCAGGAAGGCGTTCCGGCATCTGGACGCGCGCTCGAGCGCCGACGTCGCGCACCTGATCGAGCCCCTGGGCGAAAGCGGGCGCGACCGGCTCGTGGCCGCGATGGGCGAGATCGAATCCCTCCTCGGCCCCGATCCCGATCCCAAGGCGCCGGAGATCGAGCTCCGCGCGCACAAGCCGGGCGACATGGGCTGGATCATGGAGCGCCACGGCGCCTATTACGCCGAGCATCACGGCTGGGGCCCCGGCCTCGAGGCGAACGTCGCCGACACGCTGTCCTCGTTCCTGCACCATTTCAATCCCGCGTGCGAGCGTTGCTGGATCGCCGAGCTCGACGGCGAGCGCGTGGGCTCGGTCATGCTGGTGAAGCGCAGCGACGAGGAAGGCCAGCTGCGCCTTCTCATGGTCGAGGACAAGGCGCGCGGCCACGGGCTGGGGACGCGCCTGGTCGAGGAGTGCCTCCGGTTCGCGCGCTCGGTCGGCTACCGCAAGGTCATCCTCTGGACCCACTCGAACCTCGAGCCGGCGCGGCGCATTTACGCGCGCGCGGGCTTCCGCATCACCCAACGCGAGCGCCACCGCGACTTCGGCCCCGAGGTCGAGAGCGAATATTGGGAAGTCGAGCTTTAGGCGAGCGTCGTTCGTGACTTGCCGCGCCCTTCGAGGCGGCCATACGGGCCTCCTCAGGGTGAGGCAATCGCGAGATTTCAATCGACCTCGTCCCGAGGAGCGCAGCGTCTCGAAGTATGAGGTCGAAGGGAGCGGTCGAGCCCGCCGCCCTACTCCGCCGCCTTGGCGGTGACGCCGAGCCCGTCCTCGACCGGCACGTTCTCGGGCTTGAGCTCGAGCCCGGCACCCTTGGCCTCGAGCAGCAACAAGGCCGCGAAGTCGCAATCGACGTAGCCGTTGCCCACCAGGCTCTGGATCACCTCGCGCGTCGCGGCGGTGACCGGCATGGGCACGCCGAGCTCGCGCGCGGCGGCGAGGCCGAGATCGAGGTCCTTCCGAAGCAGCACGGGCGTGAAGGTGGTGGTGAGGTCGAGATTGACGTAGGCCGGCGTCTTGTAGCGCGTGAACATCGAGCCCATCACGCTCTTGTTGATGAAGTCGAGGAAGGCGTGGCGCTTCACGCCGGCCTTCTCGGCCAGCACCGTGATCTCGGCCAGGTTCTGCGCGACCACGCCGAGCATGACGTTGTGGCAAATCTTGACGATACGCGCGAGCTCGCCCTCGCCCACGTAGCTCACGCCCTGGCCGAGCGTCGCGAGATAGGGCTCGGCCACGTCGTAGGCCGCGCGCGGGCCCGAGACCACGACGCTGAGCTTCCCCGCCTTCACGACCTTGCCGTTGCCGCTCACCGGGGACGCAAGGAACGCGGCCCCCGCTTTCTCGGCAGCAGCGCGCGCCTTGGTCGAGCCCTCGACCGACACGGTCGAGCAATCGACCACGATCTTCGGCGCCGCCTCCGCTTTGGCGAGAAGCCCGCCCGGGTCGGAAAGCACCGCGATCAGGTCGTCGCTGGTCGAGACCATGGTGAAGACGATGTCGCATCCGGCCAGATCCTGCGGCCGCTCGACGATCTTGGCGCCGAGCGAGGCGAGCGGCTCCGCCTTCGCTTGCGTGCGGTTGTAGACCGCGACGTCGTAGCCCTTCTTCAGGAGGCGCGACGCCATCGGGCTCCCCATGCGCCCCAATCCGATCCAGCCGAGTTTGTGCCTCATCGCCCTTCGAGCTCCCTGTGACGGCCGCGCGGGCGGCCCAAAAGGCCGGCCCACGCAATCGATTGCAGCCTTATACTCGACCCTCGGGAGACGCGCAAATGGCGTGTCCCCGGGAGGCCGCGGATCGGGGCGCCCGCTTGCCGCGGCTCGGGCATCTCTCTATACATCCTCGCCATGGCCCGCACCCGGACGACACTCCGCGACGTCGCGCGCAAGGTCGGCGTCCATCCCTCGACCGTCTCGCGCGTGCTCAACCCGGCGACGCGTCCCATGGTGACGGAGGCGATCGCGCGCCGGGTCGCGGCGGCGGCCGAGAGCCTCGGCTACCATCCGAACCCGATCGCCTACGGGCTCAAGACCAACCGCACGCTCACCGCGGGCGTGCTCATCCCCGACCTCAACAACCCGGTATTCCCGCCCGCGATCCGCGGCATCGAGGACGTGTTCGGCGCGGTCGGCTACACCGCGATCCTGACCAACACCGACAACGACGCCGAGCGTGCGCGCATCGCGGTCCAGAAGATGATCGCGCGTCGGGTCGATGGCCTCATCCTCGCGACCGCGCGCCGGCGCGACCCCGTGGTCGATTACTGCCTCGCCGAGGACATCCCCCTCGTGCTCATCAATCGAGCCCCCGATTCCTCGAAGGCGCCCGCGGTGGTGGCCGACGACGTGCTCGGCGTGCGCCAGACGGTGGCGCATCTCGTGGCGCTCGGCCACCGGCGCATCGCGCACATCGCGGGGCCGCCCTCGCTCTCGACCGGCCATGGCAGGCGTCAGGCCTTCGTCGAGGCGATGCGCGACCACGGGCTCAAGGCCGAGCCGCGCCTCGTGGTCGCGTGCCAGGCGTTCAACGAGGAGGAAGGCCGGCGCGCGTTCCGCGAGCTCTGGTCGCGCGACCGCACCTTCACCGCCGCCCTCACCGCGAACGACCTGTTCGCGATCGGCTGCTACGACGCGGCCGCCGAGCTCGGGCTCAGCGTGCCCGGGGACGTTTCGGTCACCGGCTTCAACGACATCCGCTTCGTCGACAAGCTCAAGCCGCCGCTCACCACCGTGCGCATGCCGCTCTACGAGATGGGGACCCAGGCGGCGAAGGCGCTCCTGCTGCGTATCCAGCACGGCGACGGCGCCGCCCTCTCGGTGACGCTCGCAACCGAGCTCATCGTGCGCGGCTCGACCGCGGAGGCGCGGCCGGCCAAGCCCGCGCGCGGTCGCGCGTCCTAGAGCGCGACTTCATCAAGTCCAATCGGACTACGCTCCGGATTATCGAACCGACCCATTTTTCGCGCCGAACCGGTTTCCATTTCGGCGGAAAATGCGCTAGGTGCTGCCGGAAGCCGCCGGTGCCGGCGCGGCAGCGCGCCGGTAATTGCGGATGAAGACCATGGTCCCCGCCATGTTCATCGCGGTCTGGGCGACGTTCATGAGGATCGACATCTCCAGCACCTCGCGCACGGTCGCAGCGCCGATCGCGAGCAGGAGCGCGAGCTGCACCAAGAGGCCGAGCCCGACATAGACCTTGACCGGGAGGAACCAGGCGCGCGTCGCGTTCAGCCCCCAGGTGACCGAGTTGAGCACGCCCGTGAAGGCGCTCAGCATCGCGAGCAGGAGCTCGGTCGAGAGACCCGCGTATTTCGGCCCCAGGATCCAGAGGAACGGCTGGGGCGCGGCCCATACGACCAGCACCGGCACCACCGTGAGCGCCACCAACCCGAAGAAGATCTGGAGATAGAGCGACCAGATGCGCTCCGCCTCGTTGCAGCGCGCGAAGCGCGGCAGGATCAGGCCGTCGACCGCGGCCGAGAGGGCGAGGTAGACCGCGCTGATGCGCGTCAAGGCACCCAGGTTCGCGATGTGCTCGTAAGTTCCGAACACGCTGAGCAGCCACACGCTCACCTGGGTCTGGAAAATGTAGTAGAGCGCGTTCGGCACCTGACGCCGCGTCACGCGCATGAGCTCGTCGTGCACCGGCCGGTCGATCTCGGTGCGCGAGTCGAGCCCGATGTGGCGCCTGGCCCAGCGCCGCACCTGCCAGAACTCGACCCCGAGGCTCATCGCGATGGCGATCATCGCGGTCTCGGCGGTGAGGCCGAAGGCGGCCAGGAGCAGCGTCGCGCCAAGCCGCGCGATCGCGGTCGACATGACGACGATCTGGAGCAGGCGCACGTTGCCGAGGAGGCGCGGCACCACGATGTAGACGCTGGCGCCGAGCGAGATCACCGCGCCCGCGAGCACGATCGCGATGAGTGCCGCGGTCGTGACCGGGCCGGCGCCGTTCTTGAGCAACAACATCGCGAGCGCGGCCGCGACCGGGGTCACGAGGATCGCGCACAGCTTCCAGCGGATCGAGAGGGCGGTTGCGACCGTGCGCCCGAGATGGGCCGTGTCCTGCCAGGCGCGCCCGCCGATTCCCGCCGCGGACGCCGAGATGCCGCCGTCGGACAGGATCACGAGCGCCCACAGCATGCTGTTGGCGATGGTGTAGAGCGCGTAGTCGTGCTTCGCCAGGAGCCGCACCACGACGATCCCGGCGAACACGCCCACGAGCTGGGCCATCGCCTGGACGAACGTGAACTTCGCGAACACGCGAGCCCAGCGCCGCGTCGGGCCGATGACGAATTTATCGAATGCTGGCCACATGCCGGGACACGCGCTCACCCGCGACAGCGACGCGACGACGCGGCAGGGCGCCTTGCCCCCCGAGCCCGCGCCCGACGGAGTCTATCATCATCGCGCGCGAGTCCGAACTGCTTCGGGCGGACCCGACGCCGGTCAATAAGGATTGGCGACCGGGAGCTCGTCCGCGGGATAGAGCGTAATGACCTTGCAACCTTTGTCGGTCACCACGACCTCCTCCTCGATGCGCGCGGCCGAGCCGCTGCCGTCCGCCGCCGGGCAGTAGGTCTCGAGCGCGAACACCATGCCGGCCTTGATCTCGGTCGGCTCCTCGAAGGAGTTGAGCCGGCTGATGATCGGCCGCTCGTGGAGGCCGAGGCCGAGCCCGTGGGCGAACTCGAGGCCGAACGCCTCCATCTCGCCCGAAAAGCCGATCTCCTCCGCGGTGGGCCAGGCCTCCGCGACCCGATCCGAGCGCACGCCGGGCTTGATCATGGCGATCGCCGTGTCGATCCACTCGCGCGCGCGCTTGTAGGCGTCCCGCTGCGCCACGGTCGCGCGTCCGACGCTGAAGGTGCGGTAGTAGCAGGTGCGGTAGCCGACGTAGGACTGGATGATGTCGAAGAACGCCTGGTCGCCGGGGCGCAGGATGCGGTCCGTGAAGTTGTGCGGATGCGGCGAGCAGCGCTCGCCCGAGATGGCGTTGATCGCCTCGACGCAGTCCGAGCCCTGCTCGTAGAGGTCGTAGTTGGCGAGGGCGACGATCTGGCTCTCGCGCACGCCGGGCTTCAAGGCCTCGGCGATCTTCTGGTAGGTGCCGTCGACCATCGCCGCCGACTGGTTCAAGAGCGTGATCTCGTCGTGGCTCTTGATCTCGCGCGCGTCGAGCATGAGCTGCTGGCCGTCGCGCACGTCGATGCCGACCTTCTGCAGCTCGAACAGCATGGGAAGCTCGGTCAAGTCGACGCCGAGCGGCATGTCGGCGACCCCCTCCTCGACCAGGATCGACTTGATCTCCTCGGCCGCGCGCTTGAACAGGCCGACATTCGGGTGGATCGCGCCGCGCATGCCCAGGAGCCCCGCGCGGCAATGATCCTGCTCGAGCCAGGGCGCGTAGAGGCGGTGGTGCTTCGCGGCCGAGCCGAAATCCCACACATAGGGCTCGCCGTTGCCGGTGATCAGGCAATAGCGCGTGAGCTTGTCGCGCGCCCATTCGCCGATCACGGTCGAGGAGATGTAACGGATATTATGCTGGTCGAAGGTGAGGATGGCGCCGAGGCCCGATTTCGCGAGCGCCGCGCGCGTGCGCGCGAGGCGGTACCGGTGCAGGCGGCGGAAATCGACCCGCTCCTCGAAATCGACCTGCATATGGCCGGGCGCCTGAAGCGGCCGGCTCCAATTATGGTGCGGGTCGATGTCCTCGGGCTTGACGATCTTGGGCTCGAGCTTGGTCTTCGGCATCGGCGCGGATCCTCCTCGGTGCGACGTTCGCGGGCCCGGATCGCGCGGCCGAGACAGGCCCGCGACCACGGGCCCCCGACCGTTCGTCCGGCCTCTTTTCCGACCGGCGCACGGACCCCACACCGCCCGCTCGCGCAATCGATTGCGCCCGATTCATCCCACGAGCCCCGGACTCCTGTCAACCAAGGTATACCAAGCGACTCGAACCATTTCCGGGCCGGAGGCGCAGGCCTCGATTGACCCCGCGACCGGCTTCTAGGTAAGGTGGCGCAATCGTTTGCAGAAAGCGTCCGCCGCGCGGCCTCGTGCGCCGCGCTTGGACGCCAGTGGCGCACCCCGGCGGCCCCGGACGCGCCCGGACCCGAGGAGACGTTCCCCATGGCCAAGCCGCGCATCAGCTACGTCGACCCCGCGACCATTGAAGACCCGAAAATGCTCGAGGAGCTCGACCGCTGCCGCCGCTTCGGCACGCCGCGGCCCGAGAGCCAGTCGGTGCGCGCGCATGTGCCGGCGGTGTTCTGGTCCTTCGCCAACACCTGGGACACGGTGTTCCGGAACGGCGTGTGCGACCACACGATCAAGGAGCTGTGCCGGGTCTACGTGTCGCGCTCGGTGAAGTGCGAGTATTGCGGCAATCAGCGCTCGGTGAAGTCGGCGAATGCGGGCCTGGTCGAGGCCGACTACATGGATCTCCTCAATTTCGAAGCCTCGAAGCGCTACGGCGAGCGCGAGAAGGCGGCGCTTGCCTACACCGAGGCGATCGTCTGGGACCTCGAGACCGACGATGCGCTCTGGCAACGCCTCTACGACCATTTCAGCGAGGCGGAGCTGGTCGAGCTCGGCTATTTCGTCGCCATCACCATGGGCCAGCAGCGTTGGCTGCGCACCCTGAATATCGACCATCACCAGGTGCTCGCCGGCACGACCGCGTCCCTGGCCCCCGGCGCCGAGACGCCCGAGAAGCTCGCGGCCACCAAGCGCGCGCCGGATTACTGGGCGAAGCAGAAGCCACCCGCGGCCGAGCGCGGCTCGGGCAAGAAGGCTCCCGAGGCGGCGGAATAGGAATCGGCGCCTCGAGGTGCCTGGCCCGAGGGAGGCCGGATTGGCTCAAGGAATCGGCTCCGGCGCGGGCCCGCGCATCACGGTCGCGGGCCTCGGCAAGCGCTATGGCGAGCTCGAAGTGTTCCGCAACGTGAACCTGACCGTGGGCCAGCGCGAGATCGTCGCGATCGTCGGCCCGTCGGGCTGCGGCAAGACCACGCTCCTGCGTTGCCTCGACGGGCTGATCGCGCCGAGTGCGGGGCGCATCGAGGTCGACGGGCACACGGTCACCGAGCCCTGGCCGGGGGCGGCGATGGTGTTCCAGCATTTCGGATTGTTTCCGTGGCGCACGGTCTACGGCAACGTCGCCTACGGCCTGAAGCTCGCGGGCGCGGGTGCCGACGCGATCGCCGAGCGCGTGCCGCGTTACATCGAGCTCGTCGGCCTCAAGGGCTTCGAGCAGGCCTATCCCTACCAGCTCTCGGGTGGCATGCAGCAACGCTGCGGCCTCGCGCGCGCGCTCGCGATCGAGCCCGACGTGCTCCTGATGGACGAGCCCTTCGGCGCGATCGACGCCCAGACGCGCGAGATTCTCCAGTTCGAGCTGTTGCGCATCTGGAACCTGCGCCCGACCTCGATGGTGTTCGTGACCCACTCGATCGAGGAAGCGGTGCTGATGGGCGACCGGGTGATCGTGCTCAAAGGCCGGCCGAGCACGGTCGCAGAGACGATCGAGGTCGATCTCGGCCGGCCGCGCGATCGCACGATCCTCGCGAGCCCGCGCTTCGCCGAATTGCGCGAGCATGTGTGGAGCAACCTTCTGGACGAGGCGCGCAAGGCGGAGTACGTGCTCGAGCGCGAGGCGTGACGCGGCTTGCGCGGGGCTGGGCATTGCACTCGCGCAGGCGCTATACAAAGGCGATCTCGACTGGTGAAATGGAAGCCGCGAAGCCGACCTCGCGAAATCGATGGGGGGCAAGATCGGCACATGGACCGACCGGCCAAGACCGGCAATTTTGGGAGGCTTGAGGATGCTCAATAATCAACGAACGCTGATATTCGCCGCATGGGCGCTCGCCGCGGCGTTCTTGCCGGCGTCCGCGGGACCCGCGGCGGCCGCGGAGTCGATCTCGATCGCGCTGCCCGGCGTGCCGCCGATCGCGGCCACGACGATTTTCTACGTCGCCAAGGACGAGGGCTTCTTCAAGAAGTTCCACGCCAACGTCCAGCTCCGGCCGTTCGACAACGGTACCGCGGCAGCGCAGGCGGTGGTCGCGGGCAGCCTGGATTTGGCCCTCGGGCCGACGCCCGGCATCGTGCGCATGGTCTCGAACGCGGACGTGCCGCTGATCGCGATCTGGGGCATGGCGCATCCCGACTGGCTGCTCGGCTCGGGCGATCCGAAGCTCGATAAATGCATCGACTTGAAGGGCCAGGCGGTGGGCGTGGACGCCATCGGCGGCGCCCGCTCGGTGACGCTGGGCGCATTCCTGCGTACCTGCGGCCTGAAGCTCAGCGACGTGAAGCAGGTGGCGTTGAGCTCGAACGCGCCGGCGGCGATGGTCGCGGGCCAGATCAAGTTTGCGCCCCTTCACCTCGACGAGGTGCCGGCGATCAGCGAGCAGATGGGCCATCCGGTCACCATCATCGCGACCTACAGCCAGATCAGCCCGGTGAGCCATTATCTCCTTCTGGTGTCGCGCAAGGATCATCTCGCGAAGAAGCGCGAGCAGTATGTGCGCATGCTCGCCGGCCTGATCGACGCCGCGCGCTTCATGAACGACCCGAAGAACGCCGACAAGGTCGCGAAGATCGCGACCGTGACCGGCCGTCCCGCCGCCGACTTCAAGAAGGCGCTGCCCGAGTTCCTCAAGATCGAGTACTGGCCGCTCAACAACGACGGGCTCGAGCAGAAGAACGTCGAGGCCGCGATCAAGATCCAGGAGAAGGTGGGCGGCATCAAGCCGGGGAAGACGGCGGTCGCCTACGGCGCGCTCGTCGACCGCAGCGTCTGGAAGGACGCGGCGAAGCTCGCGAAGTGACGCCAGTCCGGCGCGAACGGCACGGCGGCCGGCGGGGTTGACGATGAGGCTCGATCCGGAGTCGCGCGCAGTCCGCTGGGCGATCTTCGCCGCGAGCGTGCTCGTGGGCGCGGCGTTCTGGCAATTCGGCGCGCGCCACGTCAACCCCGCCGTCGCCGTGCCGCTCACGGCGACCATCGAGCGCCTGGTCGAGCTCACCAAGAGCGGCGAGCTTTTGGGGGCACTCTGGAGCTCGCTGGTTCTGTTCGGAACCGGCCTCGGCCTCGCGATCGTGGCGGCGCTGCCGCTCGGGCTCGTGCTCGCGCGCGCGCGCCGCCTGCGCATCGCCTTCACGGACTACATCACGCTCCTCTACGCGCTCCCGACCGTCGCACTCATTCCGTTCATCCTGTCGCTCTTCGGCATCGACTTCTCGGCCAAGGTGCTGGTCGTGTTCCTGTTCGCGTTCTTCGCCGTGCTCTACAACACGGTCGAGGGCGCGCGCAGCATCCGGCCCGAGCTCATCGAGGTCGCGCGCTCGTTCCGCTCGCCCGAGTGGGCGCTGTGGCGCGACGTGCTGATCCCGGCGACGCTCCCCTACGCCATGACCGGCATCCGCCAGGCGATCGGGCGCGCGCTCGTCGGCATGGTGGCGGCCCAGTTCTTCCTCGCGGCGAGCGGGATCGGCGAGCTGATCATGAACAGCGCGCGCGACTTCGACACCGGCGCCCTCTTGGGCTCGGTCTTGATCATCGCGCTCCTGGGCGTCGTGCTGATGCGCCTCGGCACGGCGCTCGAGAACCGCTTCACCGCCTGGCGCGGGCTCGGCCGATGAGCGACGCGGCGGACGCGCGCCCGGACACGCCGAAATCGCGGCTTGCGCGGCTTTTCGATTCGCCGGCGGCGCTCAAGATCGCGGGCGGGCTCTTCATCCTCGTCGCGTGGGAGCTCGTGGTGCAATGGACCGCACCCGCCTACGTCGCGAAGCCGAGCAACATGATCCCGATCCTCTACGCGACGCTCACCAGCCGCGAGATGCTCGAGGCCTGCGGCACCACCCTCTGGGCGGTGATCGAGGGGCTGCTCATCTCGCTCGCCGCGGGCGTCATTTTCGGCCTCGCCATGGGGCAGAACCGCTTCGTCGACCGCTTCCTCCAGATCTACGTCAACGGCCTCTACGCCATGCCCATGATCGCGATCCTGCCGTTGCTCACGATCTGGTTCGGCTACAGCTCGTCGGCGCGGCTCGCGACCATCGTGTTCGCGGCGTTCTTCCCGATCGCGATCCAGGTGCGCGACGGCGCGCGCGCGGCACCGCGCGAGTACATGGAGGTCGCGCGTGCCTACCGGGCGCGGTGGCATCACATCTGGTTCGGCATCACGCTTCCCGCGGCGATGCCCTATCTCGTGGCCGGGCTTCAGCTCGCGGTCGGGCGGGCGCTGGTCGGCGCCGTGGTCGCCGAGTTCTTCATCTCGATCGACGGGCTCGGCTTCTACATCCTGTTCAACTCGCGCACCTTCCATCACAACAAGGCGATGATCGCGGTGCTGCTGTTCGCGGCGTTTGCGGTCGGCGTCCAGTGGCTGATGGATTTCGCCATGCGCCGCTTCCTTCCCTGGTACCGCGCGGGCGAGCGCCACTGACGGCGCGCGCGGCATTAACGATTCTTATGGTTCCGTCCATCGAGCCCCCCTCGCCCGCGGCCTGGGGGTGGGATAGGCTCGCCTTCGGCGGGGTGCGGCAGCGAGCGAGGATCGAGGAACGACCATGATGAAAATGTCGGGCGCCTTCTTGCGCGATCTCTGGACGCTCACGCGTCCCTATTGGTTCTCCGAGGACCGCTGGGCGGGACGCGGCCTGCTCGCGGTCATCCTCGCGATGAATCTCGGCCTGGTGGCGCTCAACGTGATCTTCAATCAATGGTACCGGCTTTTCTACAACACGCTCCAGAACCACAACATGCCCGAGTTCTGGCACCAGCTGTTCCGATTCTCCTATCTCGCGGCCATCGCGATCGTGATCGCCGTCTACCAGGTCTACCTCACCCAGATGCTGCAGATCCGCTGGCGCCAGTGGCTCACCGGCCATTACCTGCGCGACTGGCTCGGCGGCCAGACCCACTACCGCATGCAGCTGCTCGGCGACGGCACCGACAACCCGGACCAACGCATCTCGCAGGACCTGGCGCTGTTCGTGAACCAGACGCTCTCGCTCACCCTCGGCTTCATCAGCTCGGCGGTGACGCTGGTGTCGTTCGTCGGCATACTCTGGGCGATCTCGGGCCCGCTCGCGATCGCCCTTGGCGGCACGACCCTCACGATCCCGGGCTACATGGTGTGGGCGGCGCTCGTCTACGCGATCGCCGGCACCTGGCTCACCCATCTTATCGGGAAGCCCCTCATCCGCCTCAACTACGACCAGCAGCGCTACGAGGCCGATTTCCGCTTCGGGCTCGTGCGCCTGCGCGAGAACACGGAAGGTGTCGCCCTCTATCGCGGCGAGGAAGGCGAGACCGGCATCCTCCACCACAGCTTCGGCTTCGTCGTGCGCAACTGGTGGGGCATCATGAAGCGGCAGAAGAGCCTCACCTGGTTCACCTCGTTCTACGGCCAGCTCGCCATCATCTTTCCGTTCCTGGTGGCAAGCCCGCGTTATTTCGCGGGCGCCATCGAGCTCGGCGGGCTCATGCAGATTTCGTCCGCCTTCGGCCAGGTGCAGAGCTCGCTGAGCTGGTTCGTCTCGGCCTACACCTCGCTCGCCGAATGGAAGGCGACGGTCGAGCGCTTGACCGGCTTCCAGGCGGCGATGCAGACCGCGCGCGCGAGCACCGAGGCGCGCGGCCTCGCCCATACGCGGGCAGCGGATCCCGCAATCGGCCTCGAATCGGTGGCGCTCGATCTCCCGCGCGGCGAGAAGCTGCTCGAGGTGCCCGCGCTCGCGCTCGCTCCCGGTGAGGCGGTGCTGGTGACCGGCCCTTCGGGGAGCGGCAAAAGCACGCTCTTCCGCGCCCTCGCCGGCATCTGGCCCTTCGGCCGCGGCACCGTGCGCGTGCCCGAGGGCGCGCGGATTTTGTTCCTGCCCCAGAAGCCCTATCTGCCGCTCGGCGATCTCGCCTCGGTCGCGAGCTATCCGGGCGAGCCGCAGCCGGCCGACGCGGTCGCGGGTGCGCTCGCCGCGGTCGGGCTCGCGGGGCTCGCGTCCCGCCTCGCGGAGGTGCGCAACTGGTCGCTCGAGCTCTCGCCCGGCGAGCAGCAGCGCCTCGCGGTCGCGCGCGCCCTTTTGTACAAGCCCGATTGGCTGTTCCTCGACGAGGCGACGTCCGCGCTCGACGAAGCGGCCGAGGCCGATCTCTACCGCGTATTGCGCGAGCGCCTGCCGGCGACGACGCTCATCAGCATCGGCCATCGCGCGACGCTCGCCGCGTTCCACGAGCGCCATTTCGCGGTGATGCGCGAGGGCGGGTCGGCGACGCTACGCGAGGTCGCGGGCGGCATGGGCGCCGCCGAGACGGCTCGGGCCTAACGCGCTTTACGCCTCTTCGACCGTCCGTCAGCCCCCGGAGGCCGAGCGTCTGGAAAGGTCTGGACCCCCGCCTTTGCGGGGGTGACGGTGAAGGATCCGGCTCAACTCGTATTGCCCGTCATTCCCGCGCAAGCGGGAATCCAGACCTTCGCTTGGCCGCGCGGATCGATCGTCTCCCTAATGCGCGCCGATCAATGTCGCGCGGCAACTTCCCCCGGCGCGGCCCTCGGCAGCGTCTCGACGCTTCGTCAAGTATCTACGCCTCGTCGACGATCGGATTGCGCAGGATTCCGACATGGGTGATCTCGACCTCGATCGTATCGCCCGGCTTCATCCATAAGGGTGGGGTGCGGCGCGCCCCCACGCCCCCCGTGGTGCCGGTCGAGATCACGTCGCCCGGCTCGAGATGGGTGAAGGTCGAGCAATATTCGATGAGGGTCGGGATGTCGAACATGAGGTCCGACACCGGCGCCTGCTGCATCACCTGGCCGTTGAGGCGCGTGATGAGCTCCATGTCGTTGGGATCGCCCGCCTCGTCGGGCGTCACCATCCAGGGCCCGAACGGGCCGGTGCCCATGAAGTTCTTCCCCGGGCCGAACTGGCTCGTGTGATTCTGCCAGTCGCGCACGCTGCCGTCGTTGAAGCAGGCATAGCCCGCGACGTGCTCGTAGGCCCAGGCTTTGGGGATATGGCGCCCGCCCGCGCCGACGATGAGGGCGAGCTCGCCCTCGAAATCGAGCCGCTCGGACGCCTTGGGCCGGATCATGGGCTGGAGATGGCCGACGCAGGCGTTGGGATAGCGCATGAAAATCATGGGCTGCTTCGGCGTGTCGCGCCCGGTCTCCTTGATGTGGGTCGCGTAATTGAGGCCGATCGCGAGAATCTTGTCCGGGTTCGGGATCACCGGCCGGAACTCGATGTCCGCGAGCTTGTGGTCGGGCGTCTCGGCGAGGAATGCCTGCGCCTGGTCGATCTCGCCCGACGCGATCAGGCCCTTCAAGGTCGCTTTCGGCCCGTCCAGGCGGCGCGAGAGATCGACCACCCCGTCCCCCACCACGAGCCCGTAGGCGTCGCGGCCCTCGAAGCGATAGCTCACGAATTTCATGGTGGGTCTCCTGGTCCGGGGTTCGGGGTTGCCGCGATGCGAGAGATAGCCGAGCAGCGCCGAGCGCGCAAGCCGCGGGTAGTGGGTCAGTTGGTCCAAACCCTCGTCTTTCGAGACGCAGCCCGCGGCGCGACGCGCCGCAGCCTTCGGATCGAAGGGCCGGCCGAAGGCCG
>DATJLQ010000196.1:0-17336 GCA_035509415.1 Alphaproteobacteria bacterium | reverse complement strand
CGCTCGATGGTCGCGGGCTCGAAGAAGTCCTTGAGGATCGCATCCATATGCGCGCGCGTCGCGGCATCGAGATGGTCGCGCGAGCGGCCGTTCCCGCTTTGCGACTCGACCTGCCATTTGGCGCACCAGGTGAGGGTGCGCAGATAGACGAAGCGCCGCACCGGAGCGAGCCAGGGCATGAGCGCGAAGGCCGCGCGCCGCTCGAGCTTCGAGAGATAGGCGCGGTAGAAGCCCGCGGTGTCGTCGGCATCGAGCGCCTTGTCCGCCTCGGGATCGAAGCGCGTCGAGGTGTAGAGGGTCGCGTGGGCGAGGTCGATCGCGGGGAGCGAGTACATGGTCTTCTCGAGATCGACGAACCAGGCCTTGCCCGCGCCGTCGACCACGAAATTCCCCGGATGGGTGTCGGTGAGAATGAGCGATTGCGGCGAGGCGTCGGTTCGATGGGCGCCGGCATAGTCGCGCGCCCAGTCGAGCTCGGCGCGGATCGGGCGCAAGGTCGCGTCGCTCAGCCCGGCGCGCTCGAGGAACGGCGCTTGCGCGTTCACGGTCGAGATCAGATGGTCGAGCGGGTGCGACGGCGCCAGGAGCGGCGGGCGGCGCCCGGGCGGCGGCATCTGGAGCCCATGCACCGCGCGCAAGCACTCGGCGATCGCGCCGAGATCGTCCGGGAGGCGCGGCTTCCGCCCCGCGATCTCCTCGACGATGAGCCCGCCCATGGGGAGCTCGGCATCCGGCGGCAGCAATGCCACGAGGCGCGGCGTATGGCCGCTTTGCGCCGCGCGCCGGAAGCCGGTCGCCTGGTAGGCGAGGTTGATCTCGGCGGCCAAGTCCCATTGGGACGTGCGCGGGAGGCGCAGCACGAAGCCGGTGCCGCGGATACGCACATGGTCGTGGGTCGTCCCGCCATAGCCCGCGGGCTCGAGATCCTTGCGCTCCAGGCGCTCGAAGCCGGGCATGGATTTGAGCGCCGCGTAAAGCGCCGTGTAGCTGTGGCTCGACGAGGCGACGAGCTTTGGGCCGGCGGGATTGGAGCCGCCAGGATTGGAGCCGGGGGAATTGGGACCGGCGGGATTGGGAAAGGTCGGGTCGGCCATGGTCGGGATGGGCTCGCGTCTTTTTGAATGGGGCCGGGAAACGCCGCTATGATAGGCCGAAACCCGCGCAAGTCGCGCGAAAACTACGGCGTTTGAGCGGAACGGCCGCGCGCCCGTCATGCCCGGACTTGGTCCGGGCATCCATGCATTTCGCGACGTGGATGGCCGGGCCAAACCCGGCCATGACGGGCCGGAGCGGCAGCGCGCGCGAGGTCGCTTGAGCGATAACCGTATCCCGGGATTCGCCTCGTTTCCTATATCGTCATGCCCGGACTTGGTCCGGGCATCCACGCATTTCGCGATGTGGACGGCCGGGCCGAACTGGCCATGACGGGCCGGAGCGGCAGCGAGCGCGAGGTCGCTTGAGCGATAACCGTATCCCGGGATTCGCCTCGTTTCCTATATCGTCATGCCCGGACTTGTTCCGGGCATCCATGCATTTCACGATGTGGATGGCCGGGGCAGCGCGGCCATGACGCAACGAGAGGACCGAGGACGGATATTTGACGCGCGATCCCAACCAATCCCGCCCCACGCCCCGCCTCAGCATCGTGATCCCGGCGCTTGACGCGGCTGCGGTACTGGGAGCGACCCTCGAATCGCTCGCCCAGGGTGCCGCGCGTCTTCCGGCCGAGATTCTGCTGGTCGATGGCGGCTCCCGCGACGCGACGCGCGCGATCGCAATCGCCCATGGCGCGCGCGTGATCGCGGCCGAGGCCAATCGCGGCGCCCAACTCGCGGCGGGCGCCGAGGTGGGGGCAGCACCCTGGCTCCTTTTCCTCCATGCCGACACCTTGCTCGAGCCCGGCTGGGAGCGCGAGGTCGACCGCTTCATCGCGCCGCCCGCGAACCACCGGCGCGCGGCCGCGTTCCGCCTCGCCTTCGACGACGAGTCCGCCGCGGCGCGCCGCCTCGAGCGCCTGGCCGCGTGGCGCGGACGTGCGCTCGGCCTTCCCTACGGCGACCAGGGGCTTCTGATCGCGCGGCCCTTCTATCGGTCGCTCGGCGGCTACCGGCCCCTCGCGCTCATGGAGGACGTGGAGCTCGTGCGCCGCGTCGGCCGCCGCCGCCTCGTCTTCTTCGCGAGCCGCGCCGTGACCTCTGCCGCGCGCTACCAGGAAGGCGGCTGGCTCCTGCGGCCGCTCCGCAACCTTCTTTGCCTGACGCTCTATTTCCTCGGCGTGCCGCCGCGTCTCATCGCGCGGCTCTACGCGTGAGCGCCGCGCGTATGACGCCGACGCGGTGGCTCGTCGTCATGGCGAAGTCGCCGCGCGCGGGCAGCGCGAAGCGGCGTCTCGCGCGCGACATCGGCAGCGTCGCGGCCCTGCGTTTCTACCGCGCGACTCTCGCCCGGCTCCTGCGCCGCCTCGCGCGCGATCCGCGTTGGAAAGTGGTTCTCTATATTTCGCCCGACCGGGACGTTTTCGCGCGCGGGCTCTGGCCGCGCGGGGTCGCGCGCCGCGCCCAAGGCCCGGGCGATCTCGGCGCGCGTATGCGCCGGCCGCT
The DNA here is from genome assembly GCA_035509415.1 of Alphaproteobacteria bacterium. GTDB lineage: Bacteria > Pseudomonadota > Alphaproteobacteria > JACZXZ01 > JACZXZ01 > DATJLQ01. Next base: position 14,736 of record DATJLQ010000196.1, on the reverse strand, counting down.
CGCCGAGCTCGGGCCCGGGCCGGTCGCGATCGTGGGCGGCGACATTCCCGATCTCGGGCCGCGCCACGTCGCGGCCGCGTTCAAGGCGCTCGGCAGCCACGATCTCGTCTTCGGCCCGGCGTCGGACGGCGGCTATTGGCTCGTGGGGGCGAAGCGCCGGCCGCGCACGCCGCTACTCTTCCATCGTGTGCGTTGGTCGAGCGAGCATGCGCTCCGGGACACGCTCGACGGCGTGGGCACGCGCCTTCGCGTGGCCATGCTCGAGACGCTCGACGATGTCGATAACGGCAGCGACTATGCGCGCTTCAAATGCTCGAGGAGCCGCGGCATGAGCTCGACCAGGTTGCAGGGCCGGTAACGCAGATCGAGCTGGAAGCGCAGGATTTCGTCCCAGCCGTCCTTGACCGCACCCGGGCTTCCCGGCAACGCGAAGAGGTAGGTGCCGCCCGCGACCCCGCCGGTCGCGCGCGACTGCATGGTCGAGGTCTTGACCTTGTCGTAGGAGATCATGCGGAACAGCTCGCCGAAGCCCTCGATCTCCTTCTCGTAGACCGACTTGAACGCCTCGGGCGTCACGTCGCGGCCGGTGAGACCCGTGCCGCCGGTCGAGATCACCACGTCGATCGCGGGGTCGGCGATCCAGGCCTTGAGTTGGGCGACGATAGTCGCGACGTCGTCCTTGACGATGGCGCGCGCGGCGAGCTTGTGCCCGGCACCGGCGATGCGCTCGACCAGCGTCTGGCCCGACTTGTCGCCGGCCAGGTCGCGCGTGTCGGAGATCGTGAGCACGGCGATGTTGACGGGAACGAACGTCCGGGATTCGTCAATGCCGGCCATGGGCGGGTCCGGTGCCCGACGCGTCTTCGAGCCTGGGCGCCGCCGAGGCGGGCGTCGCCGCTTGCGACGCGTAGGTCGGCCAGCCGCCCTCGGCGATGGTCGCGAGCGCCGGGGCCGGTTGGCCGAGCTCGTCGCGGTAGATCCAGTAGTTCGTGATCACGTGCTCGACGAACTGGCGCGTTTCGCGGTTCGGGATGCTCTCGAGGAACAGGAGCGGGTCGCTCGCGCGGATCTCGCGCTGCCAGCGCGCGACGTTGCCCGGCCCGCCATTGTAGGCGGCGACGATCATCATGAGATTGTCGCCGATGTCGTCGATGCCCATGAGGTGCGCGAGATAGCTCTGGCCGAGCGTGAGATTGAGCTGGGGCTCGAACAGATCGTAGCGCCTGCCGTCGTAGCCGGTGCCAGCCGCCATGAAGCGCGCCGTGCCGGGCATGAGCTGCATGAGCCCGCGCGCCCCCGCGACGCTCAGCGCGCGCGGCGAGAATTTCGATTCCTGGCGCACCAGGGCGTAGACCAGCGCGCGGTCGACCTCGAAGCCGTCGCGCGGCGCCCAGTTCGGGATCGGATAAAGTGCTGCGTCGTAGCGGCGGCCGCGGGAATCGGTGATGCGCTCGGCGAGCTGCATCGCGAGGGTGGGCATGTCGATGCGCTGGCTGATCGCGAGCAGCGCATGCGCCATGTCGGGATCGGCCGGGTTGATGCGCCTGAGCTCGGCCTCGGCGCGCACGCGCTCGCCGATCTGGATCAGCGCCAACGCGCGCACGCCCGCCGGCACCGCTCCGACATGACCCGCGTCGGCCGCCGTGAAGGCGGGCATTTCCCAATTGTAGTCGAACGGCTCGCCCGCGATCTTGCGCGCCATGATGCCGTAGAAGGTATAGGGGTAGCGCGCACCGACCTCGAACCAGTGGTCGACCTTGGCGTAGTCGCCCGCGCGCATGTAGCTGCGCGCGGCCCAGTAGGCGCCGGCGGCGCGGTTCCACGAATCGACCGAGTCCGACATGGCGAGGCGCGTGAAATGCTCGGCCGCGCGCTCGAAGCGCCCGAGGCGCCAGGCCGCGAGCCCGCCCGCGCGCTCGACCGCGGCGTTGACGCGCCGTCCATGCGCGGGCAGCGCGTCCGCGATCGCGAGCGCCTGGTTGTTCTCGTTGAGGAGCAGGAAGCCGCTCGCGATCTCGGCGCCGAGCGCTTCGTACTCGGCGGCGTCGAACAGGCGGCGCGCCTCCTTGCCGTCGAGGATGCGCTCGGCCGAGTCATAGGCGCCTTCGTCGACGTGGCGCCTTATGTCGCGCTCGAGGACCGCCGCGCGCCGGCGCTCGGCCGCGGAAAGGTGCGGCGACGTCTCGGCGGCACCGAGCTCGGCCCGTGCGGGCGGCGCGAACACGCCGCCCTCGGGCCGGCGCGGATGACGCGCGCCGTGCGGCATGCGGCGCATCGCGAGCTTGTAGATCTCGGCCGCCTCGGGCAGGTCCGCGTAATGGTTGAGCCAGGCGCTGAGCTCGGCGAATTTCGAGTGGTAGCCGCGCTCGCTCAAATAGCGCTCTGCGAGCACGTGGCCGAGGAGAAGCTTGCTGTGGAGCCGCTCGATGTCGCGGTCCGCCTCGCGCCAACGCGCCTCGTTCTGGAGGCGGAAGATGCTCTTGTAAAGCGCTGCGTCGGAATCGCTGAGCGGCATGGGAAGGCCGGTCTGGTCCGAGAGGCGGAACAGGCCGGGGGCGAGGGCCGCAGTCTCGATGTCCTCGGCCGAGGCCGCGTGGGCGCAGGGCGCGAGCGAGACGAGCCCGGCGGCCAAGGCGAGCGCAGACGTGAGGAGAAGCGCGCACGCGGCGCCGGAAACGAGTCTCCGGAGCATGGGTCGGTCGGGGGAGCGGCGTCTCGGCAAAGGCGTCACGCGAGCTTCATACCGAATCGAGGCTATCCTGGCAACCCCGGCGCCCGTGACTTATTAATCGGGCGCGCGTAGGCGCCGTCATGCGAGCGAGTCGAAACGCTGCTTGAGCGCCAGGAGATCGCGCCACGCCTCGCGCTTCTGCGCCGGCGAGCGCAGCAGGTAGGCCGGGTGATACATCGCCAGGGCCGGCACCGGACGCGCCATGCGCGGGCTTTGATATTGGAACCACTGGCCCCTGAGCCGCATGATGCCCTCGCTGCGGCCGAGCAAGGTCTTGGCGGAGGAGCCCCCGACCAATACCAGGATTTGGGGATCGACCAGCTCGATATGGCGTTCGACGAAGGGAAGGCAGGCCGCGATCTCGGCCGCGGTGGGCGAGCGGTTTCCGGGCGGACGCCAGAACAAGATGTTGGTGATGTAGAAGCGCGCGCGATCGAGGCCGATCCACGCCATCATGCGGTCGAGGAGCTGGCCCGAGACGCCGACGAAGGGCTTCCCCAGCCGGTCCTCGTCGGCACCCGGCGCCTCGCCGATCAGCATCACCTTGGCCGCGGGATTGCCGTCGCCGAACACGAGATTGGTCGCGGTCTCCTTGAGGGCGCAGCCGTCGAAGGCATTGAGCGCCTCGCGCAGCTCGTCGATCGAGCGCGCGGCGGCGGCGAGCGACTGGGCGTTGCCGAGGGTGTCGGCGGCGCGCGCGAGGGGCCGCGGCGGCGCCGTCGCGCGGGCCGGGGCGGGTGCGGCATTGCCCGATTCCTGTGCAATGGGCGCGCGCGGCGCGGGCAACGGCTTGGACGCGGCGGCCGCCTCGGCGCTCCGATAGCGCGCGACGGGCGCGGCGCCGATCGCCTCGTCCGCCCCCGCCTCGAGCTGCCAAGCGAGGGCGCTCAGCATCGCCGCCGGGTCTCGCTCTGCTGGATCGTCGCGGTCGGTCATGGTGTAATCCTAATCGAACCGCGGCCGCGGGGATACGGGAGCGGGCATGACGCGCGAGGCGATGGAGTTCGACGTGGTGATCGTGGGCGCGGGCCCGTCGGGGCTGTCGGCCGCGATCCGCCTGAAGCAGCTCGCCGCCGAAGCGGGGCGCGAGGTCACGGTCGCCGTGGTCGAGAAGGGCTCCGAGGTGGGCGCCCACATCCTCTCGGGCGCCGTGATCGAGACGCGGAGCTTGGCCGAGCTTTTGCCCGACTGGGAGAAACGGGGTGCCCCCATCGCGACCCGCGCGCGTACGGACCGGTTCCTCTTCCTCACCGAAAAGCGCGCGTTCCGGCTCCCGACGCCGCCCACGATGCACAACGAGGGCAACTACATCGTGAGCCTCGGCAATGTGTGCCGCTGGCTCGCGCGCGAGGCGGAGGCGCTCGGCGTCGAGATCTATGCGGGCTTCGCCGCGGCCGAGGTGCTTTACGACGGGAGCGGCGCCGTCGCGGGGGTTGCCACCGGCGACATGGGCATCGGCAAGGACGGCAAGCCCACCTCGTCCTACACCCAAGGCGTCGAGCTCAAGGCGAAGCAGACCCTCTTCGCCGAAGGCTGCCGCGGCTCGCTCACGAAATCGCTCGGCGAGCGGCTCGGCCTGCGTGACGGCGTCCAGCCCCAGACCTACGCGATCGGCCTCAAGGAGCTGTGGGAGGTCGATCCGAAGCGCCACCAAGAGGGGCTCGTGCTGCACACGGTCGGCTGGCCGCTCGATACGCGCACCTATGGCGGCTCGTTCCTCTATCACCTCGAGAACAACCAGGTCGCGGTCGGCTTCGTGGTCGGGCTCGATTACGAGAATCCCTATCTCAGCCCGTTCGACGAGTTCCAGCGCTTCAAGACCCATCCCGCGATCCGCCCGACCTTCGAAGGCGGGCGCCGCGTCGCCTACGGTGCGCGCGCGCTCAACGAAGGCGGCTTCCAGTCGATCCCGCATCTCGTGTTTCCCGGCGGCGCGCTCATCGGCTGCAGCGCCGGGTTCCTCAACGTGCCCAAGATCAAGGGCACCCATGGCGCCATCAAGTCGGCGATGCTCGCCGCCGAAGCGGTGTTCGAGACGCTCGGCACCGGCGACGGGCGCGGCGCGCCCGCGAGCTATCCCGAAAAGCTCAAATCGAGCTGGCTTTGGCGCGAGCTCCATCGCGTGCGCAACATCCGGCCCGCGTTCCGCTGGGGCCTTTACGGCGGCCTCGCCTACGCGGCCCTCGACACTTATATCCTGCGCGGCCGGGCACCCTGGACGCTCCGCCATCGCCATCCCGACAACGCGACCCTGAAACGCGCCGACCGGAGCCGCCGCATCGACTATCCGAAGCCCGACGGCAAGGTCTCGTTCGACCGGCTGAGCTCGGTGTTCATCTCGAACACCAACCACGAGGAGAACCAGCCCGCGCACCTCAAGCTCAAGGACGCAAGCGTTCCGATCGCGGTCAACCTCGAGCTCTACGACGCGCCCGAGCAGCGCTATTGCCCGGCGGGCGTCTACGAGATCGTGCGCGAGGGCGAAGGGGCGCCGCGGCTCCAGATCAACGCCCAGAACTGCGTTCACTGCAAGACCTGCGACATCAAGGACCCGACCCAGAACATCGTCTGGACCACGCCCGAAGGCGGCGGCGGGCCGAATTATCCCAACATGTGACGCACGCGCCCGCGCGCGCGGCCCGGTATATGCGATCTAAACATCTGTAACGGAAAGGTAATCCGGTCGCGCGCGCGGGCCGCCGCGATGCTGGACACGGAGCTGAAATGGGCGAAGTATTTGCGCGCGGGCTCCGTATCAGAAGCGAGAGCCCGTGCAGCCATGAGGCGACCGGCGTTCGGGGGCGCCGTCGGAGACGGAGGTTGGTTTTGATTCGCTCGAAGGACGGCGCGCCGTCCGCGCTCGGCGCGGCGGCGGCCTTGATGCTGGCGGCGCTCGCCCTCGCGGGCTGCGTGGCACGGCCCAATGGGGCCGTGGGCTCGGTCGCGGCGGGGCAGCCCGATCTCGTGCCCCATAGTGCGGCCGGCGCCTATCTCGCCGCGCGCGAGGCGGAGCAGCAGGGCGATCTCGGCAATGCCGCGAGCTACATGGCCGAGGCGCTCGCCCTCGATCCGGGCAACGTCGATTTCCTGCGCGACACGTTCCAGCTCTATCTCGCCCAGGGCCGCATCGCCGACGCGGACCGGCTGGCGCGCCGCCTGGTTCAGGCGGACCCGCGCGACAATCTCGCGAACATGACGCTGGCCCTCGAGGAGGCGAAGAGCGGCCAATGGAACCAGGCGGCCGAGCGCATGGCGGGCCTCCCGCGCGAGCGGCTCGCGATGGTGACGGCGCCTTTGGTCGAGGCCTGGGCGCTCGAGGGTGCCGGCAAGACCGACGCGGCGCTCGACACCTTGAGCCGCCTCTCGAGCGTGCGCGGCTTCGCCGTGCTGCGCGATCTCCACGCGGGCTTCATCGCCGATCTCGCCGGGCGCGCCGAGACGGCCGAGGCCTATTACAAGAAGGCGATCGCAGCGGAGGGCGTGCCCTCGTTCCGCGCCATCGAGGCGTGCGCCAACTTCTATGCGCGCCAGGGCCGCACCGCGGACGCGTTGGCGCTGCTCGACAAGTTCAAGGACGGCAATCCCGACACGGTGCGCCTCGCCGAGACGATCAAGCTGATTTCGAGCGGGACCAAGCCGGTCGCCGAGGTGCCGAACGCCAGAGTCGGCCTCGCCGAGGCGATGTTCGACGTCGGCAGCGCCTTGCGCCAGGAGGACACCGAGCGCCTGTCGCTCGAGTTCATGCGCCTCTCGCTCTCCATGTCGCCCGACTTCACGATCGCGCAGCTCGCCCTCGCGGACATGCTGTCGAACGCCGGCGACGATGCCGAGGCGCTCGACTACTACAACTCGGTGCCGCGCGCGAGCCCGCTCTACTTCTCGGCGCGCCTGCGCGCGGCCGACACGCTGCGCGACCAGGGCCGGCTCGACGACGCGCTCAAGGTCCTGAAGTCGCTCGCGGCCGAATGGCCGCAGCGCGCCGACCCGCTCGCGACCGAGGGCGATTTCCTCCGCATGGCCGAGCGCTTCGGCGAGGCGGTCAAGGCCTATGACGGCGCCGTCGCGCGCCTGGGGACGATCAAGCCGTCCGACTGGAGCCTGTTCTACGCGCGCGGCGTCGCCCTCGAGCGCTCGGGCCAATGGCCGCGCGCCGAAGCGGACTTCCTCCGATCGCTCAAGCTCTCGCCCGACCAGCCGAGCGTGCTCAACTATCTCGGCTACAGCTGGGTCGACCGCGGCGAGCATCTCGAGCGCGCCAAGAAGCTCATCGAGCGCGCGGTCGAGCTCAAGCCCGACGACGGCTACATCGTCGACAGCCTGGGCTGGGTCTACTATCGCGAGGGCGATTACCAGCGCGCGGTGACCGACCTCGAGCGCGCGGTCGAGCTCAAGCCCGACGACCCGGTGATCAACGACCATTTGGGCGACGCCTATTGGCGCGTGGGCCGCGTGACCGAGGCGCGCTTCCAGTGGCGCCGCGCGTTGGCGTTGAAACCCGAGCCGAGCCTCCAGACCCAGCTCGGCCAGAAGCTCCAGCACGGGCTCACCACCCAGACCAAAACGGGCGAGCACGACAGTTGAGCCCGTCCCCCGCGGGTGCGCCAGCCGAGCCGATCCGGGTCGCGGCCGCGGCCAAGCTCAACCTCTATCTCCACGCGCTCGGGCGGCGCGCCGACGGCTACCATCTCCTCGACTCGCTCGTCGCCTTCGCCTCGGTTCACGACACGATCGAGGTGCAGCGCGCGGATCGGCTGAGCCTCGCGCTCGACGGGCCGAATGCCGCGGCCCTCGGCGACGCGCGCGACAATCTCGTGTTGCGCGCGGCCGAGCGCTTGGCGGCACGCGCGGGCATTCCCCCGCGCGCGGCGATCAGGCTCACGAAGCGCCTCCCGGTCGCCTCGGGCATCGGCGGCGGCTCGGCCGACGCGGCCGCGACGCTGCGCGCCCTCATGCGTCTCTGGAAGCTCGATCTCGACGCGGGAACGCTTGCCTCGATTGCCCTCGAGCTCGGCGCCGACGTGCCCATGTGCCTCTTGGGCCGCGCGGCCTTCGCGGGCGGGGTCGGCGCGGATTTGACGCCGGTCGCGGCGCTGCCCGAAGCCGGACTGCTGCTGGTCAATCCCGGAATAGGGCTTTCGACCGCGTCCGTGTTCAAGACGCGCGCGGGCGCCTTCTCGAAACCCGCGCGCTTCGAGGCCATGGCGCGCGACGCGGCCGGGCTCGCGGCGCTTCTTGCCGAGCGGCGCAACGATCTCGAAGCGCCCGCGCGCACCCTTTGCCCCGAGGTCGGCGCCGTGCTCGAAGCGCTTCGCGCCGCTCCCGGCGCGCGCCTCGCGCGCATGTCGGGGAGCGGGGCCACCTGTTTCGCCCTCTTCGACGACGAGGATCGCGCGCGTCGCGCGGCACCCGTGCTCGCGCGGCCCGGATGGTGGATCGCACCGGCGCGGCTTCTCTCGGAAACGGCGACGCTCGCGCCCGATTAGCGCGCTTGGCGGCGCTCGATCGGCCGCTCAGGTCTTGCCGGCGAGCTTCCGGATGCGATCGAGGAGTTGGGGCGTCGCCTTGCCGTCGATCGGAAGGCCCGCCTCTTTCTGGAAGGTGCGGATCGCGGCCACCGTCTGCGCGGTCGCGCGCCCGTCGGCCGGGCCCGGATCGTAGCCGAGCGCACCCAGGAGCTGCTGGATCTCGACGATGGTCGAGCGCGGCGTACCGGTCGATTCGACCGCGCGCGCGGCGGAGGTCGGGGTCGTCGCGGTCGGGCGCAAGGCGGCCACGTCGCGCGTGGGAGGGCCCGGTTCGTTCGAGGCCGTGGGCGGGAGCGTGCGCAACGGCGGCGCGCCGACATGCTCCTCGAACGGCACGGGCTTCGCCGGCAGCGTCGCCGCCGCGGTCTGGTAGCGCCGCTCGGCGTCGGCGCGCTGGACCGCCGACATTTTGGCGTAGACCGCGTCGATGCGTTTCTCCGTGTCCGCCTCGCCGTCGCGCGCGGCGATCTTGTACCATTTATAGGCTTCGATCGGATCGGCGGCCGCACCCAGGCCGAGCTCGTTGAGCACGCCGAGATTGAACGCGCCGCGTCCGATGCCGTTGGCGGCCGCCTTCTCGAACCATTTGCGCGCCTCGAGATAGTTCTTGGGCACGCCGTGCCCGTCGGCGTAGGCGACGCCGACATTGTATTCGGCGGGCGGGTAGCCCTGCTCGGCAGCGCTCAGATACCAAAGCAGCGATTCGAGCGGATCCTTGGTGAGGCCGAGACCCTGCTCGTAAAGCACGCCGAGATTATATTGCGAGCTCGCGACCCCCTGGAGCGCGGATTCGCGGAACCAGTAGGCGGCCTTCTTGTAGTCCTGGGGGATTTCGGTGCCGCGCGCGTAAAGCGTCGCGATGTCGTGCTGGGCGTGGGCATCGCCCTTCTTGGCGAGCTTCTCGAGCTCATCGAAGCTCGTCACCTTGTTCTCGCGCGGGGTCTTGCCCTTTTTCGCCTCGAGCGCCGCGGCGGGTGGCGGCGTCGGGACCGGCGGCGCGATCATGGCCGTCTTTCCGGGCGGCCCGGGCGCCGAGGTGGCGGGGGGTGCCGTCGCGGGCGCTTCGGTCGCGGCACTCGCGACCGATCCCGGCGCATGCGCGCTCGCGACCTGGGTCGTGCCCGGCGTTGACGGCATGAGCTCGGAATGGGGTGCGGTCGGAGCGGCCGGGCTCGTCGCGGGGGCGGCCGGCGGTGTTACGCTCGGCTTGGCCGCCTCGGCGGGAGCGTTCGGCGCCTTTTCGGCCGGCGCGCTCGGCGCCGGCGTTTTCTCGGCGGGCATCGCGCTTGGGGCGGGCGTCGCCGAGGGCGCTGCCACGCCGGTCACGCGATTGATCAGGCCCTGGATGTCGAGGCTCGAGCCGTTTTTCCCGAACCAGATATAGGCCGCCGCGGCGGCACCGCCGAGGACGATCAGAACCGCGAGCAGAACGACGATGCGGCCGCCGATGCCGCGCCCACCTTCGGGCTCGGGCTCGCCTTCCGCGTCTTCTTCCTCGCGCCGCAGGAGACTCGGCGGCGCTGCCGCCGCGGCCGCGTCCTCATCCTCGGCGAGCGGGCGATCGAGCTCGAGGGGTGCGCCGGTCTCGGCCTCGCCCGGCGCGGGCTCCGCTTCCACCGGCGTGGCCGAGCCCGGGAAGCCGCGTAGGGCTGCCTCGAGGTTGGACGCGATGTTGGGCTCGGCCTCGAATCTCGGGAGCGGCGCTTTCGACTCGGCCTTGGGCTCGGGCTTCGCGGACGGCGACGCCGGACGCGCGTCGGGTCCCGCGTCGTTGGGCGAGCGCAGCACGTTGCTGAATGTCGGGAAGCGGCGCAGCGCACCGCCCGTTGCGGGTGCGCGCGGCTCGCTCGCCGGCCGCGCTTGCGGCGCCGGTGCGGACGCCGGAGCCGTGCCCGCGCTTGAGCCCCCGCCCGTGCCGATACGCTCGAGCGCGCGTTTCAAATCCTCGAGCTCCTTGGTCGAGGTCGCGCGTTGCTCGGGCGACGACTCGGCGGGCTTCGGCGGCGGCGGCGCCTGAGGCGCCGGCGGGGCTGCAGGCGGACGGGGTGCTGCGGGTCGCGCGGCGGCGTCGCCCGTGGGCCCGAGCGCGCTCAAGGCCGCGAGCAAATCCTTGTCCGAGAGCGCCGCACTCTGGGGACGCTCGCGCGCCGGTGCGGCGGGCGCCGGCGGCGGCGGAGGAGGCGGCGGAGGTGGGGGCGGAGGTGGCGGTGGCGGCGGTGGCGGTGGCGGTGGCGGCGCGGCTGCGGCGGCCGGGGGCGCTTGGCCCGCGGTCTTGCGCAAGATCGCGCGCGTCACCCATTCCTCGACGCTGAGGCCCGCGGCGCGCGCGGCGCGCTCGGCGAGCGCGCGCGATTCGGGGTCGAGCTGGTCGAGCGAGAAAAGCGGATCGGCAGCCATCTTAGTCCTTAGCAACCCCCGAGGGGTAATTTAGCAGGAGACAAGGGTCCGAGAAAACCGGGAACTGTCACAATCTCAGCCGTTCGATAAGCTCGTGGAGCTGCTCCAGGCTCTTGAAGCGGATCGCGAGCGTGCCGCGCTCGCCGGTGCCGCGTAGCCCGATCTTGACCGTGACGCCGAAGAGGCGCGAGAGCTCCTCCTCGATCTGCTCGAGATCGGGGTCGCGCACCGCGGGCGCGCGGCGCGGCGGATGGCGGCGCAGCGGCGTTTCGCCCGCGGCGTCGCGGCCGATGCGCTCGATCGCGCGCACCGTGAGCCGCTCGGCGATCGCGCGCTCGGCGAGCTTGACCGGGTCGGGCACGGCGAGCAGCGCCCGCGCGTGGCCGGCCGAGAGCTTGCCCGCGGCGAGCATCGCCTTGACCGGCTCGGGCAGGCGCAACAGGCGCAGCATGTTCGAGATGTGGCCGCGGCTCTTGCCGAACAGCTGGGCGAGATGCTCCTGCGTGTCGCCCAGATCCTCGACCAGGCGGCGATAGCCCTCGGCCTCGTCGAGGGGGGCCAAGTCGTTGCGTTGGAGATTCTCGGCGAGCGCAATTTCCATCGCCTCGCGGTCCGGCACCTCGATCACGGTCACCGGCACCTCGGCGAGCCCCGCCATCCGGGACGCGCGCCAGCGCCGCTCGCCGGCGATGATCTCGAAAGCGGGCGCCGAGCCCGCGCCGCGCGCGCGCACGACGATGGGCTGAAGGACGCCATGGACGCGAATCGATTCGGCGAGCGCCTCGATCTCGGCGCTCGCGGCCCCGCTACGCACCTGGAACCGGCTCGGCGCGAGCGCGTCGATCGGCACGCGGCGCACCCCGTGGACGGGCGTGGCGCTCGCGACTGCCGGAAGCGTGGGCGCGCGCGGCGGCGCCGGCATGGCGGGCGCGCTCGGAATGGGCGCGCTCGGGACATGAGTATTCGGGGTTTGCGTATTCGGGACTTGTGCGCTTGGAACTGGGCGCAGCCGGACCGGCGCCCGCTCCTCGGCGGCGGGCGCCGCTGGCGCTACCGGCACGGGACGAGTCTCGGGTGGCCGGCTGGGCGCCGCTGCCGGCCGCTCGACGGGCGCCGGCGCGACCACGGTCAAGCGTGGCGGCTCGGCCTTGGGCTTCTCCGGCGCCGTCTTGCCTTCCGCCGCGCGCGCCGCGTCCAGCTCCTCGGCGCTCACCTCGCGGATCGCGTCGCCGAGCCATTCGGGTAGCGCCTCGCTCTCGTTCCCGGCCTCCGCCATGTCGTGGGATTGAACCGCGCTCGCCTCGCGAATCGCCTCGGTCAGCCATTCGGGCAAGGGCTCGTCATCTTCGATGGGCTCGGGAGAATCGGATTCCTCGCGCGCGGGCTCGTCGCGCTCGGCGCGCGCGGGCTCGGCGCGCTCGGGGATTGCCGGCTCGGGGATCGCGGGCTCCGCGCTCGCAGGCTCGGGCGTGACAGGCTCGGGCTCGGCGGCGACGCTCTCGGCAGCGCTCGCTTCCTTGATCGTGTCGGCGAGCCAGTCGGGGAGTGCGGCGTTGGAATTCTTGGCAGCGCTTTCGGCGGCGGCACTCGCTTCCTCGGCGCTTGCCTCTTTGATGGTGTCGGCGAGCCAGTCGGGCAGAGCCTCGTTCGAGCTTTTCGCAGCATTCTCGGCGGCGGCACTCGCTTCCTCGGCGCTCGCCTCCTTGATGGTGTCCGCGAGCCAGTCTGGGAGTGCTGCGTTGGAATTCCTGGCAGCACTCTCGGCGGCGGCGCTTGCCTCTTCGGCGCTGGCCTCCTTGATGGTGTCAGCGAGCCAATCGGGGAGCGCTGCGTTCGAGCTTTTGGCGGCGCTCTCGGCGGCGAGGCCTGCTTCCTCGGCGCTCGCCTCTTTGATGGTGTCGGCGAGCCAATCGGGCAGTGCCGCATTTGAACTCTTCGCGGCACTCTCGACGGCGACGCTCGCTTCCTCGGCGCTCGCCTCCTTGATCGTGTCGGCGAGCCAGTCCGGAAGCGCTGCGTTGGAATTCTTGGCAGCACTTTCGGCGGCGAGGCTTGCTTCCTCGGCGCTGGCCTCCTTGATCGTGTCCGCGAGCCAATCGGGGAGTGCGGCGTTGGAATTCCTGGCGGCGCTCTCGGCGGCGAGGCCTGCTTCCTCGGCGCTCGCCTCCTTGATGGTGTTGGCGAGCCAGTCGGGAAGAGCCGCATTTGAACTCTTCGCGGCGCTTTCGGCGGCGACGCTTGCTTCCTCGGCGCCCGCTTCGCGCAACGCATCGGTCAGCCAGTCGGCCATCGAGTGGCCCGAGGCTTGCGCCGCGCGCGCCGCCGCCTCCCGCGCGCGGGCGGGGTCGGCCTCGGTCAATGGATAGGTCGACCTGTCGAGCCTGGTGTCGTCCGAACTCATCCAACCGGTCTCGTTCCCGCGTCTCGGACCGCGGCAATTTCGTGACTCTCGGGGACTATACAGGAAATCGACGTAAAAACAATTATTTGCGCCATAGGGGCGGGATTTTGACCCCATCCGCGCCCGGCCCGATGGCGCCGTGCCACCCTTTTGCGGGGCGGCGAAATGGGCTAGCGTGCGCGCGGCGCGCGGGTTTCGGCCGACGCACCGACTCGCGCCGAGATTCGGGCGCCGGAGTTTGGGCGCCGGAGTCTGGGCGCCGGAGCCTGGACGCGGAGAGCCCCGCGCCGAAACGCGGGCCGCCGATCCGGCGCCTCGACCAGCCCCGAGTCGGGCCCTTCATCGCGGCCGCGACCCAGGCGGCCGAATCGGAACGGAACCATGCCGCCTTCGACCTCGCGACGCCCCAAGACCGCCGAAAAGGTGGCGCTCATCACCGGCACCACGGGCCAGGACGGCGCCTATCTCGCCGAGCTCCTGCTCGCCAAGGGCTACGTGGTGCACGGCATCAAGCGCCGCTCCTCCTCCTTCAACACCGGGCGGGTCGACCATCTCTACCAGGACCCGCACGAGCGCGGCGTGCGCTTCCATCTCCATTATGGCGACATGACGGACGCGACCAACCTGATCCGCATCGTCCAGGAGACCGCGCCGACCGAGATCTACAATCTCGCCGCCCAGAGCCACGTGCAGGTGAGCTTCGAGACCGCGGAGTACACCGCCAACGCCGACGCGCTCGGGACGCTCAGGCTCCTCGAGGCGATCCGCATCCTCGATCTCGGGAAGCGCACGCGCTTCTACCAGGCCTCCACCTCCGAGCTTTATGGGGCGACGCCGCATTATCCCCAGAACGAGACCACGCCCTTCTATCCGCGCAGCCCCTACGGCGCCGCCAAGCTTTACGCCTATTGGATGACGGTCAATTACCGCGAGGGCTACGGGCTCCACGCGTCGAACGGCATCTTGTTCAACCACGAGAGCCCGATCCGCGGCGAGACCTTCGTCACGCGCAAGATCACGCGCGCGGTCGCCGCGATCGAGCGCGGGCTCGCGCAGCGCCTCTATATCGGCAACCTCGACGCGGCGCGCGACTGGGGCCACGCGCGCGACTATGTCGAAGGCATGTGGCGCATGCTGCAACGGCCGAAGCCCGACGACTACGTGCTCGCGACCGGCGAGAGCCACACGGTGCGTGAATTCATCGAGCGCTCGTTCGCCGAGGTGGGGCGCAAGATCGTCTGGCGCGGCAAGGGCCTCGCCGAGTGCGGCCTCGACGCGAAGAACGGGGATACGCTGGTCAAGGTCGACGCGCGCTATTTCCGCCCGACCGAGGTCGACCGGCTGTGCGGCGATGCGTCCAAGGCGCGGCGCGTCCTCGGCTGGCGCCACAAGACGAGCTTCGCGGCGCTCGTGCGCGAGATGGTCGCGGCCGACCTCGAATCGGTCGAGCGCGAGCTGAAGCGCAACGACCGGCGCGGCGAGTAGGGCGTGCGCGGAACGGTTGCGGCGCGCCGCCGGGGGCGCTACACCCTCGGCGGGCCGGCCTGATTGGGGCGTAGCCAAGCGGTAAGGCAACGGGCTTTGGTCCCGTCATCCCAGGTTCGAATCCTGGCGCCCCAGCCATGCGCGCGGCCGACGTCTTTGTCCGACCCCCGCGCGTCCGACGCCGGCGCGTCCGACGC
>DATJLQ010000195.1:0-21791 GCA_035509415.1 Alphaproteobacteria bacterium | reverse complement strand
TGACCATTCATCTGGGACGCCCGTTACCGGGCGCCTCGCGCGACCGACCCGGACGGCGGCGTGGAAACCCGCCTGCCAAGCAAATTGGCTGCCGTCCCTACTTGGTCTTGCTCCCGGTGGGGTTTGCCCTGCCGCCCCCGTTGCCGGGAGCGCGGTGCGCTCTTGCCGCCCCGTTTCGCCCTTACCGGCACCCGAATCCCTGTGAAGGGGCACGGGCCGGCCGGCGGTGTGTTTTCTGTGGCACTGTCCCTGGGGTCGCCCCCGCCGGACGTTATCCGGCACCGTGTCTCCGTGGAGCCCGGACTTTCCTCCCCCCGGGAGACGAGCTCCCGAAAGGCGGCCATCCGGCCGTCTGGCGACCAGGATGTAGGCGCAGGCCGAGCTCCCGGTCAAGGACCCCCGGGGTCGGCAGCCCTAGGCCGGTGGCGGAATGCGCGCGAGGAGATGGTGCAGCAGGCTCTGGGTCTCGGGATCGGCGACGCCGTCCACGCGACGCTGGCGGAAATGGCGCTGGAAGGCGGCGACCGCGGCCTCGGTGGTCGGGTCGTAGAGGCCGGTGCCCTCGAGCCCGTAACCGAAGCCCGATAGGGCGAGTTGGAGATTAATGACCGCCGGACCCGCGGCGCCGGGCGAAAGCTCGGGCGCGTGGGTCGAGACCTCGACGCGCTCCTTGGGCCAAAGCCCGATGCCGGCGCGCGCCAGGCGCTTCCAATCGAAGCGCTCGCCGGGGTCGCGCTTGCGTTGAGGGGCCACGTCGGAATGGCCGAGCACGCGATGGGGCGGGATCGGATGGCGCGCGAGGATCGCGCGCGCGAGCGCCTCGAGCGTCGCCATCTGGGCGCCGGTGAAGTCGCGATAGCCGAACTCGTGGCCGGGATTGGCGAGCTCGATGCCGATCGACCGGCCATTCACGTCGCGCGCGCCGTGCCAGAAACTGTCGCCCGCGTGCCAGGCGCGCCGCGCCTCCGGCACCAGGCGGTAACAGCGCCCGCCCTCGTCGATGAGATAATGGGCGCTCACCTCGGCGGCCGGATCGGCGAGGCGCCGGAGCGCCTCCTCCGTACTCGGCATGCCGGTATAGTGGAGCAGCAAAATGTCGATCGGCGCGCCCGGCGGGCGCGGTCCGTGATTGGGCGAGGGCTGCTCGACGATCGCAAGGCTCATCGGGACCGGCGGGGCGGAAGCGCCGGGACCGGCGCCTCGACTGACGTTTCCATTACTTTCCATGGCGCGGATGTTGGGTTCTGTCAATGCGGCGCGGGAGCTGCCCCTTGCTGCAACGCGAGGAAGCCCGATTCGGCGGCCCGCGCGTACGATTGGGATTGCGTCGCCGCGCGCACAGTGGAAAAGTCGCAATCGGCGCGCGTCGCGAGCCGTGGCGCGCCCTCGATCGCGGGGGATTTCATGGCGATCCGAATTCCGGCCTTGGCGCTCGTCTTCCTTGCGGCGTTCGCGACGCTCGCACTCGCACCCGGCGCGCACGCCGTCACGTTGCGCGCGTCGCACCAATTCCCGGGCGGCAAGGGCGACGTGCGCGACGAGATGGTGCAGATGATCGCGCGCGACGTCGCGGCGGCCAACGTCGATCTCAACATCCGCGTCTATCCGGGCGCCACGCTGTTCAAGCCCAACGAGCAGTGGAACGCGATGGTGACGGGACAGCTCGACATCTCGTCGTTCCCGCTCGACTACGCGAGCAACAAGGTGCCCGCGTTCGGCGCGACCCTCATGCCCGGCCTGGTGCGGAACCACGACCGCGCCCAGCGCCTCGACCGCTCGCCCTTCATGCGCGACATCCGCGCCAAGATCGAGGCCGCCGGCGTCATCGTGCTGTCGGACGCGTGGCTCGCGGGCGCGGTCGCCTCGCGCGGCCGCTGCATCCTCGAGCCCGACGACGTGCAGGGCATGCGCATCCGCTCGGCCGGCCAGACCTTCGCCGAGATGTGGGAGAAGGCGGGCGCGATCCAGATCTCGGTCCCGTCGAACGAAATCTACACCGCACTCCAGACCGGCATCGTCGACGCGACCGACACCAGCACCGGGAGCTTCACCTCGTTCCGCCTCTACGAACAGGTGAAATGCATCACCGCCCCCGGCGACAACGCGCTCTGGTTCATGTACGAGCCCGTGCTCATGTCGAAGAAGAGCTTCGAGCGCCTGAACGACGCCCAGCGCGCGGCGCTCGTCGCCGCGGGGAAGAGAGCCTCGGCGTTCTTCGCCGAGGCGGCCAAGAGCCTCGACCAGGAAATGGTCAAGGTGTTCGAGGCGCACCACGTCAAAGTCGTGACCATGACGCCCGCGGAATACGATTCCTGGCTCAA
The DNA here is from genome assembly GCA_035509415.1 of Alphaproteobacteria bacterium. GTDB lineage: Bacteria > Pseudomonadota > Alphaproteobacteria > JACZXZ01 > JACZXZ01 > DATJLQ01. The sequence continues at coordinate 19,470 of DATJLQ010000195.1, read as the reverse complement.
GGTCGCCGAGGCGAGCTCCTACCGCGAGTTCGCGGCGCGCGTGCCCGACGGCAAGCGGCTGATCGACGAGGCGCTCGCGGTCAAATAGGCGCCCCGGGGCCGCCGCATCCTCGGCGCCTCATCCTCGGCGCCACATCCTTGGCGCTACATCCTCGGCGCCGCATCCTTGGCAAATGTCGTTCGCGCGTGCGGTACGGCCCTGCCACCAAGCTACCAATTGTCGATAATTCCCGTTGCGTCCGGCCAGGACCGGTCTAAAGTCGCGCTCCGACGACAACGAGCGCCCCGCCCCAGGGCGGGCGCAACAAGACGAACCTTTGGGGAGGTCTCGATCATGGACATGCGTCGATTCTCTTTGGCAGCTGCGGCGGCGGCATTGGCGCTCGCGTTCGCGGGCGCTGCCTCAGCCACGACCTTGCGCGCGTCCCACCAGTTCCCGGGCGGGAAGGGCGACGTGCGCGACGACATGGTGCAGATGATCGCGAAGGAGGCGACCGCCGCGGGCGTCGGCCTCGACGTCCAGGTCTATCCGGGCGCCTCGCTGTTCAAGCCCAACGCGCAATGGGACGCGATGGTGAACGGCCAGCTCGACATCGCGCTCGAGCCGCTCGACTACGCGAGCGGCAAGGTTCCCGCCTTCAGCGCGACCCTGATGCCGGGCCTCATCCGCAGCCCGGATCGCGCGCGCCGCATCGATCACTCGGCCTTCATGGCCGACATGCGCAAGATCATCTCGGACCACGGCGTGATCGTGCTTTCGGACGCGTGGTTCGCGGGGGGCATGGCGTCGAAGCAGGGCTGCATCGTGAAGCCGTCCGATTTGAAGGGCATCAAGTTCCGCGCCGCGGGTCCGACCTTCGCCGCCATGTGGCAGGCGGCCGGCGCCAACATCGTGACGCCGCCGTCCAACGAGATCTACAACGCGTTCCAGACCGGCGTCGTCGAGGCGACCGACACCAGCCTCGGCACCTTCCAGTCGATGCGCCTCTACGAGCAGACCACGTGCCTCACGGCACCAGGCCAGAACGCGCTCTGGATGATGTACGAGCCCGTGCTCATGTCGAAGAAGAACTTCGACGCGCTCACCAAGCCGCAGCAAGCCGCGATCATCAAGGCCGGCAAGGACGCCCAAGCCTATTACGATTCGAAGGCGAAGTCGGTCGACGATGCCGCGATCAAGGCGTTCGAGGATCACCACGTCAAGGTGGTGACGCTCACCGACGCCGAGTTCGAGGTGTGGCTCGACCTCGCCAAGAAGACGTCCTACGCCGAGTACGCGAAGAACGTGCCCGGCGGCGAGAAGCTGCTCGACGAGGCGCTCGCGGTGAAGTAGGCGCGCGGGACGTCGCGTAGCGGAAAGGCGGCCGGGCCGTCATGGAGAGCTTCATCCGGGCGGTCCGGCGCATTTCCCAGGCCTGCGGCGTGGTCGCCGCGTCGCTCATCGCGATCGGCGTGTTCGTCGTGTGCGAGATGGTGTTCGAGCGCTCGGTGCTCGGCACCAACACGATCTGGCAGGGCGACTTCACCACCAACTGCCTCGTGGCCGCGGTCTTCGTCGGCAGCCCCTACGTGCTGATGACGCGCGGCCACGTCAACGTGGACGTGCTCCCGCTCCATTCGGGGCCGCGGCTCCGGTGGTGGCTCGCGCTCTTCTCGAGCCTCCTCGGCATGGCGTTCGTGCTCACCATGGCCGTGCTCGGCTACCGGTTCTGGCACGAGGCGTGGACCAACCACTGGCTCTCGGACACGGTGTGGCGCTTCCGGCTCTGGATTCCCTACGCCGCGATGCCGGTCGGGCTCGGGCTCCTGCTGCTGCAATATGTGGTCGAGCTCATCTGCCTGGTGACCGGGCGCGAGCCGCCCTTCGGCATCAAGGGCGACACCCCCTTCAATCCCGAGGCGATGCCGTGAGCCCGACCGAATCCGGAAGCCTGGTGCTGGTGGTGACGCTCATCCTCCTGGTCTCGGGCGTGCCGGTCGCGTTCGGCATCGGCGCGGTCTCGGTGATCTTCATCGCGGTCTTCCAGGGGTTCGGCGCACTCCACACGGTCGCCGAGACCTTCTATTCCGGCCTCGACGATTTCACGCTGGTCTCGATTCCGATGTTCGTGATGATGGGTGCTGCGATCGGCTCGTCGCCCGCGGGGCGCGATCTCTACGAGGCCCTCGATCGCTGGCTCTATCGGCTCCCGGGCGGGCTCGTGATCTCGAATCTCGGCGCCTGCGCGATCTTCGCAGCGCTCACCGGCTCGTCGCCCGCCTGCTGCGCGGCCATCGGCAAGATGGGCATCCCCGAGATGCGCCGCCGCGGCTATCCCGACGGCGTCGCCACGGGCTCGATCTGCGCCGGCGGCACGCTCGGCATCCTGATCCCGCCCTCCATCACCTTCATCCTCTACGGCATCGCGACCGAGAACTCGATCGGCCGCCTGTTCCTCGCGGGCGTGCTTCCGGGGCTGATGCTGACCGCACTCTTCATGGTGTGGACGCTGTTCACCATCTGGCGCAGCGGCTTCCGCGCCTATGCCGCGGACTTCCGCTACTCGTGGCGCCAGAAGATCGTCTCGATCCCGAAGGTGGCACCCTTCATCGCCATCATCGTGGGCGTGATGTACGCGCTCTATGGCGGGCTCGCCACGCCGTCCGAGGCGGCGGGCGTGGGGGCGGCGATGTGCTTCCTCCTCGCGGTCGCGATCTACCGCATGTGGCGGCCGCTCGACTGGTGGAAGATCCTGCGCGACACGGCGCGCGAATCGATCATGATCCTCACCATCATCGGCGCCGCCGTGATCTTCGGCTACATGCTGACGTCGCTCTATCTCACCCAGACGCTCGCCCAGGGCATCGCGGACATGCACGTGAACCGCTGGGTGCTGATGGGGATGATCAACCTGTTCCTGCTGGTGTGCGGATTCTTCATCCCGCCCGCGGCGATCATCCTCATGACCAGCCCGATCCTGCTGCCGATCATCACCGCGGCGGGGTTCGATCCGATCTGGTTCGGCGTCATCCTCACGATGAACATGGAGATCGGGCTGATCCACCCGCCGGTCGGGCTCAACATCTACATCGTGAGCGCCATTGCGCCCGACGTGCCGCTCGCGCGCATCATGTGGGGCACCTTGCCCTACGTGCTGTGCATGTTCCTCGCCATCGTGATCCTGTGCGTCTTCCCGGGAATCGCGACCTGGCTGCCCAATCATCTCATGGGCGTGCACGGCTGAGGCGGCGGCGCGCGATCCCGCTCGTCGCCGTCTCCAGCCGCGCTCAGCACGGACCCGGGCCGGCGCTGACCGTATTGGGCGAGGTCAAGCCGCCCGCGGCGGCACCGGCTACCGCACCGGCCGCCGCACCCAAGAGCGGATTGCCGCCGAGCCAGCCAAGCAACGCGCCGCCGCCTGCGCCGATTCCGGCGCCGGTCACGGCGCGGCAAGCCGGAGATTGGCCGCACGCGCCGAGCGACAACAAGCCCACGACCAGAGCCGTGGAAATCACCAACTTGCGCATGACGCTCCTCCTCCTCGATGAAGGAAGTGGAAGTAACCCGACTAAGATAGGGAGACCTCGCGGGCCATCGGCGCGAGATTTCTGTGACAAATATGCGCTTCGGCTGGTATGCGCTTCGGCGGACGAAACGCCGCGCGCGACGGGCGGCGCCTAGAACAGCCCCGCGCCGGATATGCCGCCATAGACGCCGAGGCCGGCGGTGAGCGCCGAGACCGCGATCACGACCCAGCGATAGGCGCCGCGCAGCCGGTGCTCCCTCGGGAGCACGCGGATCGCGAGCAGGATCAGGAACCCGAGCACCAGCGGCAGCATCAGCGCGTTCATCACCTCGATGCCGATGTTGAGCGCCACGAGGTCCGGCACCAGCGCCACGATCGCGGCGCCGCCGGCGACGACCGCGGTGAACACGCCGTAGAACCACGGCGCTTCGGAGGGATGATGCTCGAGCGAATGCTTGTAGCCCGTGACTTCGCCGAACGCCCAGGCCGACGCGAGGGAGACGACGATCGCCGCCACCATCGCGGCGCCGATCGTCCCCAGGCCGAACACCAAGCGCCCGATGTTCGGCCCGAGAAAGGGCGTCAACGCATTCGCGATGTCGCCGATCGAGTTGAGGCTCGCGTCCGGGCGGGTCTTGCCGATCGTGGCGGCGGCGGCGATCAGGATCGCCGCCATGACGAGCTGCGTCACGATCGCGCCGAGTGCGGTGTCCCAACGCGCGTCCCGATAGTTCTCGGGCTTGAGCTTCTTATCGGCGATCGCGGATTGCTGATAGAAGATCATCCACGGCATGATCACGGCGCCGATGTTGGCCGCGACCAGATAGAGATAATCGTCGTTCCGGAGCGGTATCTGGAAAAGTCCGCTGGCCAGCTCGGCCGCGCGCGGATGGGACGCGTAGGCGACCCAGAAGAAGGCGAACTCGAACAGGCCGAGCGCGATCGCGACCCGCTCGACGCGCCGGTAGGAGCCGGTCCACACGACGACGAGAAGAAAGCCCACGGCGAGGGCGAGGCTCGCGAGGCGCGGCACGCCGAACAGCTCGCCCACGCCGGCGACGCCGGAAAATTCCGTGAGCAAGGCACCCGCGGTCGTGATTGCCAGCCCCGCGACCGACACCCAGGCCCAGCGCTTCCCGAAGGCGAGGCGGATCAGCTCGCCATGCCCCTTGCCCGTGAAGATGCCGAGCCGGACCGTGAGCTCCTGCACGACGTAGAGGATGGGCACCAGCACGAGCTGGAGCAGCAGGAGCCGATAGCCCCATTCGACGCCGCTTTGCGCCGCGGTGATGATGCTGCCGACGTCGGTGTCCGCGAGCATCACGACGATGCCCGGGCCGAGGGCGCCGACGAACATGTGCCAACGCTCGGCGCGGGAGCGACCTGCGGCGCGTGAAGGGCTGGTCATCTAACTTGTCATCGGCGGCGTCAAAGGACCGAAGGGCAGAGAAGCGGCTGGAAAAGGCGCCGGCGAACGGCGTCCCCGTTGAGCGTTGCGGCGGCGGCGCGCAGTTCGAGGCCGCGCCTGGGCCGCGCGCTCAGAATGACTTCCATTCGCAATCGCGCATTGATCTGGGTCAGGGGTGCCGCAGCCGCGCCCGCGCGCCTAGGGCTTGTCGATGAGGACGGTCGGGTGCGGCGGGTGGTCGACCCCGTAGCGCGAGCAGGGCTCGACGGGCTTCAAGGCCGGAAGCGCGTTCAAACGCGCGACGGTGGGCCAGAACGGGCTCAAGCGAAGCTGGCATTTGGTGAGATCGGACCAGTAATCCTCGCGGCCTGTGGCCGGGCCGACCCAGGCCGCATCGAGGAACTTGCGCGCCGCATCCAGATGGCCGGCAAAGATCAGATCGAGGACGCGCTGGGTGATCTCCTGCGGGACGAAGCCTCTGCCGTCCTCGGTCGCGTCTTCGTCCGCCGCGCGCGCCTCGCGCACCCACGCCGCGAGCCGATCCGGCGGCGGTAACGGCGTGCGCATCAGCGCCGCGTCCGCCTGGTAGCGGCCGGCTTCCGCGTCGTAGCTCAGGATCGCGGTCGGCGCGGAAGACGCGGCGAAATAGGTGCGCCAGCCGCCGAAGGTCCAATCGGCGAACGACAGAGCCAAGGTTCTGCGGCCGGGGATTTTCGAAAAGCGCGCGCCACCCGAATCCAGAAGCTCGAGCGGCGCGAGCGCGCGGAAGCGGTCGCCGAGCACGAGGATCGTCAGATCGTAGCAGCAGGTGGGGCCCCCGTCGAAGCCGAGGACCACCAAGGTCGGCGCGCCGAGACCGAGGAGATCGGCGCCCACGCGGTAGGGACGCTGCGTGTCGCCGCTTGCGGCTCCCGGGCCGGGCTTGACGAAGAACCTCGTGGGGTTGAGGGAGAAGCTCGTGTCGGTCATGCGGTAGATTTGCTTCCCGCCGCGCGCGACGGTGAAAGTGGCCAAGGGTCCGCTGTCCGTGTCGGAAGTTGTGAGCGCAATCTCGTAGGGGCCGATCGTCCAATGGCTCCCACCGCTTTCGGCCGATGCCGGCGCGGCCATACCCGAAGCGAGAAGGAAAATGAGCGACGATATGGAGGCGCGCATGAATCGAACCCGGGTTCGGCCGGCCTCACTCTGTCATAAGACCGGCGGCTCGGGAACGCGCCAAAACGCCGAGGAAGCGCCGCTAGCGCCCGCGCGTGCCGAAGGCGGCGCCAAGTCCGGCGCCGGTCACGGCGCGGCATTCCGGCAATTGGCCGCACGCGCCGAGCGACAACAAGCCCGCGACGAGCGCGGTGGAAATCGCCAACTTGCGCAGGACGCTCCTCCTCCTCGATCAAGGAAGCGGAAGCAACGACGCGGACAAGATAGCGGCGCGTCGTGGGCCAGCGCGGCGCGAAATCTGCGAGAAAAAAAGCGCTGGCGCGGGCGATTTCCGGACGTCACGCGTCTTCCGCGGCTATCTCGGCAGCCATCGCCGCCACACGTTCCGCAACCAGCGTATCGGGGTGAATGAGCCAGCTTGCCGTGAACGCAAGGTCGGGCACCGCGATCGCAGCGTCGACGATGCGCAAGCGCCCGGCGGCGACGTCCTCGCGCACGATCGCCGGCGGAATGACGGCGATGCCGATTCCGTCGAGCGCCATGCGCACGACGGTCGCGAGCGACGCGCTCGCGTGGAGGCGCGGCGGGCCGAGCTCGGAATGGGCGAACAGGTCGCGCACCGCGACGTAAGGCTGGGTGTTCTTGGCGAACGTGATGAGCGGCCAGCGGATCAGCTCGCTCACCGGCACCGGCACGGAGGCGAACGCGATCTTCGGACTCGCGATGAAGGCGTTGGGAAAGCTGCAGAGCGGAAGGTTGCGCACCGTCACGTCGCTGAGCGGGCCGACCAGGAACGCGAGATCGATTTCCTGCGCGAGCAAGCGTTCGCGCAAGTTGAGCGAGATATCGACCTCGAGCTCGAGGGCGAGCCGGGGCCAGGTCGCGTCGAGGCGTTCGATGAATCGCGGCAGCCAGGTATGGACCACGGTTTCGGCGACGCCGAGGCGCAGGGTCCCCTGCATGGCGCTCGGCTCCGCGATCGCGCCCAGCATGGTCGCGCGCAGCTGCAAAAGGCGCTCCGCGTAAACCATCAATTCGCGCCCCGGTGCGGTCAGGCCGACGTTGCGCTTGTCGCGGCTCAGAAGCCTGACGCCGAGCTCGCGTTCGAGCTGGGCGATGCGCTGGGAGATCGCCGGTTGGGTCGTGTTGAGCTTGTGCGCGGTCGCGCGAAAGCTGCCCAAGGTCGCGACCCACACGAAGGTTTCCAGGGATTTGAAATCGACCATTCGCGCCCGACCGGTCTTCGTAGCTGATAAGTGCATCTTATCAGATTTCATATGAAACTACGATTAGACAAAATATGTTCTCGATGTTGTCATGGCCCCGAGCTGGATTTCAGCGCTTTTGCAACTGGATCTGGGGAGGGGCGATGACGACGGTGCCGCGCCGGGGAGAGATCGCAGACGCACTGGCCGCACGGCTTGCCTGTCGCAACGGCGGCTTCGTCGGCCATACCAGCGGCCTCGCCCCGGGCCACGTTCAGGGCAACCTCGCAATCCTGCCGAAATCCCTCGCCGACGATTTCCTTCGTTTCTGCCAACGCAATCCCAAGCCCTGCCCGATCATCGGTTTTTCCGAGGTGGGCGATCCGCGCATCCCGGCGCTCGGCTTCGATCTCGACATCCGCACGGACCTGCCGCGCTATCGCGTATGGCGCGACGGCCGCCTGATCGAGGAGCCGACCGACATTCGCAGCCATTGGCGCGACGACATGGTCGCATTCGTGATCGGTTGCTCGTTCTCCTTCGAGGAGGCGCTGATCGAGGACGGAATTCCGCTGCGCCACATCGCGCGCGGGCTCAACGTATCGATGTACCGCACCAACGTGGCGTGCGCTCCGGCGGGCCCGTTTCGCGGGCCCCTCGTGGTCTCGATGCGCCCATTGCGCCCGGCCGACGCGATCCGCGCGATCCAGATCACGTCGCGCTTTCCCTCGGTGCACGGTGCGCCGGTCCATATCGGCCTGCCGGAGGCGCTCGGCATCGCCAATCTCGCCAAACCCGATTACGGCGACCCGGTCGAAATCCAGCCCGACGAGTTGCCGGTGTTCTGGGCCTGCGGGGTCACGCCCCAAGCGGTGATCGCGGCGGCGCGGCCCGCGCTCGCGATCACGCATGCGCCCGGGTCGATGCTGGTGACCGATTTGTTGAACCGGAACCTCTCGCTGCTTTGACTCAGCGCCGCCCGCGGGTTCCGGCACGGGCGGGCACATGATCCAGGAATGCAACCAGGGTTGAAAGGGGTGCCAAGATGAACGTGACCAGACGCAACGTATTGCTCGGCAGTGCGGCGGTGATGGCGACGATGGCGACTCGAGTTCGCGCGGCGCAGCCGAAGGACGTCGCGATCGGAGTGCTCTATCCGTTTTCCGGTCCGAGCGCCCAAGTCGGCGTGGACGCGAAATTCGCTTCCGAAACCGCGCTCGACATCATCAACAACCGCCACGATCTCGATCTGCCGCTGGCGAAGAGTGCGGGCCTCCCGGGGCTCGGCGGCGCCAAAGTGCGGCTGGTCTACGCCGATCACCAGGGCGACCCGCAGAAGGGCCGCGCCGAGGCCGAACGCCTGATCACGCAAGAAAAGGTATGCGCGCTCATCGGCACCTATTACAGCTCGGTCGCCGTGACCGTGAGCCAGACCGCCGAGCGCTACGGCCTGCCCTACATGTCGGCCGACAATTCGTCGCCCAGCCTCCAGCGCCAAGGCCTGAAGTTCTTCTTCCGCGCCGCCGCGCACGACGAGATGTTCTCGAAGGGAATGTTCGATTTCTACGACTGGATGCGCAAGAAGGGCACCAAGATCGACACGCTCGCGCTGTTCCACGAGGATACGATCTTCGGCACCGATTCCTCGAACGCCCAGCTCAAATTCGCGTCCGAGCGCGGCTACAAGGTCGTCGCCGACATCAAATATCACGCGAACTCGCCCTCCCTCACCGCCGAGGTGACCCAGCTCAAGGCGGCGAACGCGGACGTGCTCATGCCGTCGAGCTACACGACCGACGGCATCCTCCTGGTCAAGACCATGGCCGAGCTCGGCTACAAGCCGAAGGCGATCGTCGCCCAGGCGGCCGGATTCTCGGACAAGGCGCTGTTCGACGCGGTGGGCCCGCAGATCCAGGGCCTGATCACCCGCGGCAGCTTCTCCCTCGATCTCGCGGCGAAGCGGCCCTCGGTCGGCGCGGTCAACGCGCTGTTCAAGGCGCGCGCCGGGAAGGACCTCAACGACAATACGTCGCGCGAGCTGATGGCGCTCATCATCCTCGCCGACGCGATCGACCGCGCGAAGTCGACGGACGGCGAGGCGATCAGGAAGGCGCTGGTCGCGACCGACATTCCGGGCACGCGCACGATCATGCCGTGGAAGCGCGTGAAGTTCGACGCGCAGGGCCAGAACGAGGACGCCGACCCGGTCCTCCTCCAGTACGTCAAGGACAAGCTGGTGACGATCTTCCCGCCGCAGGCGGCGATCGCGGCGCCGATCTGGCCGATGGGGGCGTAACGGACCGGCGGCCGATGCGAGGGACCCAGGGCCATGCTGACCGCTTCCTCGATCGCCCAGATCATGGTCAGCGGGCTGTTGACCGGGTTGATCTACGCCCTGGTCGCAGTCGGGCTATCGCTGATCTTCGGGCTGATGAACGTGGTCAACTTCGCCCACGGCGAATTCCTGATGCTGGCGATGTACGCGACCTTCGGATTGGCGCTCGGATTGGCGCTCGATCCGTTGGTCGCGGTCCCCATCGTCATGGCGGCGCTGTTCGTCTTCGGTGCCGCGGTCTATCTGGGCATCGTGTCCTATGCCATGCGCGCGCGCGTCAATTCCGGCATGGTGCAGATCTTCTCGACCTTCGGGCTCGCGATCCTGTTGCGCGGGCTCGCGCAGTATTTCCTCACGCCGAATTACCGGAGCATCGCCCATAGCTGGCTCGGATCGCGGACCTTCGCGCTCGGTCCGATCTACGTACCGGCGCCGCAGCTTGTCGGCGCGCTCATCTCGATCGCGGCGTTTTTCGCGCTTTGGCTCCTGATCACGCGGACCGATTTCGGCAAGGCGATCGAGGCGACGCGCGAGGACGCCGATGCCGTGGCGCTGGTCGGAATCAGCAAGAACCGGGTGTTCGCGCTCGGCTGGGGTCTGGGGGCGATGCTGGTCGGCCTCGCGGGCGCGATCCTCGCGAGCTTTTATTACATCTATCCCAATGTCGGCGGACCGTTCGCGTTGATCGCCTACGTGACGGTGGCGCTCGGCGGATTCGGCAGCGTGTTCGGAGCCCTCGCGGCAGGCGTGATCGTGGGCTTGGTCGAGGCGCTGACGGCGGTGATCCTGCCTTCCGATCTCAAGGAGGTGGGCGTCTACGCGGTCTATCTCGCGGTCGTCCTGTTCCGGCCGCGCGGCCTGTTCGGGTCGATCTGATGGCGCCCCGTCTCTCCGATCCGGCGCCGATCGACGCCATCTCCGGTTCGGCGCCCGTCGGCGGCTCCGCGTTCCGACGCCGGCGACGCGGCGAGTTCGTCGCCGCCGCAGCGATCCTGCTTGCCGCGGCCGCACTCCCGCTCGGAATCGACAGCGTCTATGTCGAGAACATCCTGGTGCTGACGCTCATGTACGCGGCCCTGTCGCAGAGCTGGAACATCCTGTGCGGCTATTGCGGTCAGATATCGCTCGGCCACGCGCTCTATTTCGGCATCGGCGCCTACGCAACCACCCTCCTTCTGGTCAAGTTCGGCATCCCGCCTTGGTTCGGTTTTGTCGCGGGCGGAATCCTCGCGGCCCTCGTGGCGTTGGCGCTCGGCTATCCCTGTTTCCGGCTCAAGGGCCACTATTACACGATCGCGACCATCGTCATCGCCGAAATCGCCTCCATCCTCGTGCTCAACTGGCCATGGGCGGGTGCTGCGATGGGCATCCAAATCCCGTACGCCCAGCCGAGCTGGCTCGCGTTCCAATTCGGGCGCAGCAAAATCCCTTACTTCTATTTCGTTCTGGCGCTCGCCGCCGTCACCTGGCTCGCGACCTGGCTGATCGAGGATTCGAAATGGGGATATTGGTGGCGCGCGGTCAAGGACGATCCCGACGCGGCCGAAAGTCTCGGCGTCGTCGTGTTCCGATCGAAAATGGCCGCCGCCGCCCTGTCGGCCTTCTTCACCGCGGTCGCGGGCGGCTTCTATGCCGAATTCGTCTCCTACATCGATCCCGACAGCGTGATGAACCTCCAGCTTTCGCTGCTCATGGCGCTGCCGGCCGTGCTCGGCGGGATCGGGACTCTCTGGGGACCGGCCCTCGGCGCGGCGATCATCGTGCCGCTTTCGGAACTCACCCGCAGCTACATCGGCGGCTCGGGCAAGGGAACCGACCTGATCGTCTATGGAGCGCTCGTGATGGTGATCGTGCTCTTGCGGCCCGAAGGGCTCGCGAGCTTGCTGCGCCGCCGCCCGGGCGCGGCCGTGCCATGAGCGAAACGCTTCTCGAGCTGCGCGGGGTCACGCGCCGTTTCGGCGGCCTCGCCGCGACCGACGATGTGTCCTTCGCGTTGGCGCCTGGCGAGCTCGTGGGACTGATCGGGCCGAACGGCGCGGGGAAATCGACGCTGTTCAATCTGATCGCGGGCGCATTGCTCCCCTCGGCGGGAACGATCCGGTTCGAGGGCGAGGATGTGACGGCGCTTCCCGCGCCGGCCCGATGCGCGCGCGGCATTGCGCGCACGTTCCAGGTGGTACGCAGTTTCGATTCCATGTCGGTCTTGGAAAACGTCGTGGTGGGCGCTTTGGCGCGCCTCGCGAACCCGCGCGCGGCACGGCACAAGGCTCACGAAATCCTCGATTTCGTCGACCTTGCGTCGCGCGCCGAGCGGCCCGCGGGCGAGCTCACCATGGCCGACAAGCGCCGGCTTGAGGTCGCGCGCGCGCTCGCGACCGAGCCCCGGCTTCTGCTGCTCGACGAGGTGATGACGGGTTTGACCCCGTCCGAAGCGCAACGCGGCATCGATCTCGTGCGCGCGATCCGCAAGCGGGGGATCGCGATCCTGATGGTCGAGCACGTGATGGAGATCGTCATGCCGCTGGTCGACCGGGCGATCGTGCTCGATCTCGGTCGTGTGCTCGCGAGCGGCCGGCCGGACGCGCTGGTGCGCGATCCGGCGGTGATCGGCGCCTATCTCGGCCAACGTCGTTCCTCATCGGTCGGCCATGCTCCAGGTGCGTGATCTCACCACGGCCTATCGCGGCCTCTTGGCCCTGCGCGACGTCTCGCTCGACGTCGCGGCGTCCGAGATCGTCTGCGTCGCAGGAGCGAACGGAGCGGGGAAGTCGACGCTCCTCAAGTCGATCGCCGGCCTCGTCCCGTTGCGCGCGGGCTCGATCCGGTTCGAAGGCGAGGCCATCGAGGGGAGGGCGCCTCATCTCGTCACCGCCCTCGGGATAGCCCTGGTGCCGGAGAACCGCCGCCTTTTTCCGCGCTTGACGGTGCGCGACAATCTGCGCTTGGGGAGCTATCTGCATCGCTGGCGTCCCGACCGCGAGGCGCTGCTGGGCGAGGCGTTCGAGCTTTTTCCGCGCCTCGCCGAGCGGCTCGACCAGCGCGCCGAGACGCTCTCGGGCGGCGAACAGCAGATGCTCGCGATCGCCCGCGCGCTGATGACGCGGCCGCGTCTGCTGCTGCTCGACGAGCCGTCCCAGGGAATCATGCCGAAGCTGGTCGATGAGATCTTCGATGCGGTCGGCACCATCCGGCGCAGGGGCACGACCGTACTCATCGTCGAACAGCGTCTGTCCGAATGCCTGGAGATTGCCGACCGCGCTTACATCCTTCAGACCGGCCAGGTGGTGATGAGCGGGGCGGCGGCCGAAATCCGCGACCGCCCGGACGTGCGCCGAGCCTATCTCGGTCTTTAGGCCATGCTTCCCATGCGGACGGTATTGAAGGCCGGCGGAGCGGGCTTTATGGTCCAAGGCCTTGGTTGGGGGTGATATGAGCGAGACGGGGCAAAATCGCGCCCGGACAGCGGCGTCCGGCTGGCAATTCTGGATCGACCGGGGCGGGACCTTCACCGATCTGGTCGCGCGCCGGCCCGACGGCGCGATCGTCACCCACAAGCTCCTGTCCGAGAATCCGGAGCGCTATCGCGACGCGGCGATCCAGGGCATGCGCGATCTCCTGGGCTTGGCGCCCGGCGCTGCGATCCCGGCCGCGGCGGTCGATGCGGTCAAGATGGGCACCACGGTTGCGACCAACGCGCTTCTCGAGCGCAAGGGCGAGCGCACGTTGCTCGCGATCACGCGCGGCTTCCACGACGCGTTGCGCATCGCCTACCAGAACCGGCCGCGTCTCTTCGACCGGCACATCGTATTGCCCGAGCTCTTGTACGAGCGCGTGGTCGAGATCGACGAGCGCGTGGGGGCGCGCGGCGAGATGCTCGTGCCCCTCGACCTCGCAGGCGCCCGGCGCGACCTCGAGGCGGCTTACGCGACCGGCATTCGTGCCATCGCGATTCTGTTGATGCACGGCTATCGCTATCCGGCGCATGAGAAGGCGTTGGCAGCGCTTGCGCGCGCGATCGGCTTCACGCAAGTCTCGACCTCTCACGAGGTGAGCCCGCTCATGAAGCTCGTGAGCCGCGGCGACACGACCGTGGTCGACGCCTACCTCTCGCCCATCCTGCGCCGCTACGTCGACCGGGTCGCGGCCGATCTCGGGCCCGAGGAAACGCGGCCGCGCCTCATGTTCATGCAATCGAACGGCGGCTTGACCGACGCGCGCCGCTTCCAGGGCAAGGATTCGATCCTCTCGGGCCCGGCGGGCGGGGTGGTCGGCATGGTGCGCACGGCGGCCATGGCCGGGTTTCACGAGATCATCGGCTTCGACATGGGGGGCACGTCCACCGACGTGTCGCATTATGCGGGCGAGTATGAGCGCGCGTTCGAGACGCTCGTGGCCGGCGTGCGTATGCGCGCGCCCATGATGCAGATTCACACGGTCGCGGCGGGCGGCGGCTCGATCCTGTTCTTCGACGGCGCGCGCTTCCGCGTGGGCCCCGAATCGGCGGGTGCCAATCCGGGCCCCGCTTGCTATCGGCGCGGCGGCCCGCTCACGGTCACCGACTGCAACGTCATGCTCGGCCGCATCCAGCCCGACTTCTTCCCGCGCGTGTTCGGGCCCGCGGGCGATTTGCCGCTCGACGTCGCCGCGACGCGCACGAAGTTCGAGGCGTTGGCGCGCGAGATCGAGCGGGCGACCGGAACGCGCCGCAGCCCACAGGAGGTCGCGGCCGGCTTCCTCAAGATCGCGGTCGAGAACATGGCGAACGCGATCAAGAAAATCTCGATCGAGCGCGGCTACGACGTGACGCGTTACGTGCTCGCCTGCTTCGGCGGGGCCGGCGGCCAGCATGCCTGCGCGGTCGCGGACTCGCTCGGCATGACCAAGGTGTTCATCCATCCGCTCGCGGGCGTGCTTTCGGCCTACGGCATGGGCCTCGCGGATTCGCGCACGATCCGCGAGCGCGCCGTCGAAGCCCGCCTCGACGACGCGCTGGTCGCGAAGCTCGAGGAGGCCTATGGCGAGCTCGGCCGCGACGGAGTCGAGGAGATGCGCCAACAGGGCATCGAGCCCGCGCGCATTCGCGTCGAGCGCAAGGTGCATTTGCGCTACGAGGGCACCGACGCGTCGCTCGTGGTCCCGTTCGGCGCGCGCGCCGAGATCGTCGCATCGTTCGAGGACGCGCATCGCCAGCGCTACGGGTTCGTCGCGCCCGAAAAGCCGCTCATCGTCGAGGCGGTGTCGGTCGAGGTGGTGGGGGGTGCCGAGGAGGTCGCGGACCCGTTGAAGCCGATGGGCGACGCATCGCCGCCCGTGCCCGCGGCCCAAGTCGAGATGGCGTCGGGCGGCGGCGCGCGGCCGACCCCGGTCTATGTGCGCTCGACGCTCGAGCCCGGCCACCGGATCGACGGGCCCGCGATCGTGACCGATCCCAACGCCACCACGGTGATCGAGCCCGGCTGGCGCGCCGAGATCACCGTGCGCGATCACTTGGTTCTTACGCGCACGACCCCGCTCGCGCGCCAGGCCGCGATCGGCACCAAGGTCGACCCGGTCATGCTCGAGATTTTCAACAATCTCTTCATGGCGATCGCCGAGCAGATGGGCGTCGTGCTCGAGCGCACCAGCTACTCGGTCAACATCAAGGAGCGGCTCGATTTCTCCTGCGCGCTTTTCGACCGCGACGGCCAGCTGATCGCGAACGCGCCTCATATGCCGGTGCATCTGGGCTCGATGGGCGAAAGCGTGCGCACCGTGATCCGCTCGGACGGCGCCAGCATCAAGCCGGGCGACGTCTATGTGCTGAACGCGCCCTACAATGGCGGCACGCATTTGCCCGACGTGACCGTGATCACGCCCTCCTTCGACCGCGAGGGGAAGCGCGTCCTGTTCTGGGTCGCCTCCAGGGGCCATCACGCCGACATCGGCGGCATCACGCCCGGCTCGATGCCGCCCGCGAGCCGTACCGTCGAGGAAGAGGGCGTGCTGATCGATAATTTCCTCCTCGTCGAGCGCGGCCGCTTCCGCGAGGCCGAGGTGTCGGCGCTCTTGCGCTCGGGTCCCTATCCCACGCGCAACGTCCACCAGAACATCGCCGATCTCAAGGCCCAGCTCGCGGCAAACGAGAAGGGGGTGCAGGAGCTCCGGCGCATGGTCGAGCAATTCGGGCTCGAGGTGGTCGAGGCCTATATGGGCCACGTGCAGGACAATGCCGAGGAGAGTGTGCGCCGCGTGCTCGACGTGCTCAAGGACGGCGAATTCGCCTACGAGATGGACGAGGGCTGCGCGATCAAGGTCCGGATCTCGATCGACAAGAAGACGCGCAGCGCCAAGATCGACTTCACCGGCACGTCGCCCCAGCAGCCGAACAATTTCAACGCGCCGTCCGCCGTGTGCCGCGCGGCCGTGCTTTACGTGTTCCGCACGCTGGTCGACGACGAAATCCCGATGAACGAGGGCTGCTTGAAGCCGCTTGAGCTCGTGATCCCCGAGGGCTCGATGCTCAACCCGCGTTATCCGGCCGCCGTGGTCGCGGGCAATGTCGAGACCTCCCAATGCATCACCGATTGCCTCTACGGGGCACTCGGCGTGCTCGCGGGCTCCCAGGGCACCATGAACAACTTCACCTTCGGCAACGAGACCTATCAATATTACGAGACCGTCTGCGGCGGCTCGGGTGCGGGGCCCGATTTCGACGGCACGGATGCGGTCCACACCCACATGACGAACTCGCGCCTGACCGACCCCGAGGTGCTCGAATGGCGCTTCCCGGTGTTGCTCGAGAGCTTCGGCATCCGGCGCGGCTCGGGAGGTGCTGGGCGCCACAAGGGTGGGGACGGCACGGTGCGCCGCGTGCGCTTCCTCGAAAAAATGACCGCGGCGATCCTCTCGAACCACCGGCGCATCGCGCCCTTCGGGCTCAAGGGCGGCAAGCCCGGTGCGCTCGGCCGCAATTGGGTCGAGCGCACGGATGGCGCCCGCGAAATGCTTTCGGGCACGGCGACGGCCGAGATGGAGCCGGGCGACGTGTTCGTGATCGAGACACCGGGCGGCGGCGGCTACGGAACGCCGGTCGAGGCGAAGAAAGCGGCGGAGTAGGGCGCTTCACTCAATACTTGATACTTGTTGTGGGATGATGGGTTGCTGATTTCGCAATGGTAAATACATATGAATGAAGCCGGTCAGCAGCCTCTGGGGCCGTTTTCACTTTGCATTGCCCGACCGGCATGGATCGGCGGTCTGCCCGAGCAAGCAAACCATTCGGATGTTGTTTGGAAGCATCTCGGCCCTCAAGGCGTGCCTATTTCGGCCTTATGCAGTGGATTTATCATCTTCGAATTTGACAAATCTGTGGAATATGCGGGCGGGGCGACCCCGGCTTACCAATTGCCCGAGAGCCGGGCCATCCCCGACAACGTTATGAAAGCGGAAAACGAACGTCGCGATCTATCGTATCGGCGTTTCGTTTACATGAATGCGTACTTGATGGCTCTGTACTCGAGCCTATCGACTGTTCAGAAGCGAGGAATGCCTGTTCAGGAGCCCGTTGATCCAACGAACTACTATGGCGCCAGATGGACCGGAGAAGGGTGGAATATTTATATGAATGCTGGAAGGAAAGTAAGCCCTCCCAAAAATCGTGCGGAGATAATAGAACTAGACACCCTTGAAAGCGCGCTGGACGTACTCCAAAAATTTGACGCTAAGATCGGCTCACCTTCCCGAAATATCCTCTCTCTTATCTACACGGCTTGCGCCCAATATTCACGTCATCAATTTTCATCGGCGCATTTGATCGCCTGGGCCACAATTGAAGCTCTTTTAAATATTATGTGGGTTGCCCTTCAGACCCAAATCGATACCGCGGAAGGTGGTCATACAATTATCAACAAGGATCGCGCAAAAATTTTAAACGGACGTGATTTCTCTGCGTCAATAATCTGCCAAATACTCTCTATCTCAAATAAAATTGACGACAGAACGCTCGCGCGGCTTGATAAGGCTAGGCGCACGCGTAACGCCTTTGCTCACGACCTCTTGCCTATCAGTGGGGACGATGCGGCAAAGGCCATAGGGTTGGCAACCGACATGATAAGTGAAATAGCGAATGTGCGTGTAGTGTCGCAGCTTTCTGTATCGTTCTGGATTTAACATTGCGGCGGCTACGGAACGCCGGTCGAGGCGAAGAAGGCGGCGGAGTAGGGCGCTCGGCTCGCGAGACGGAGGGATTCATGGGCTCGAGGATACCGATCGCGGCACTGCTCGCGGCCCTGGCATTGCTCGCGGTCCCGTCCGCGCGCGCGGCCGATATGGCGCCCGCGCCGGGGACGACCCTGATCCGCTTGACGGAAACCGCGACCGCGAATTTGCCGCGCGACCAGCTGCGCGCGCAATTGAGCGTCGAGGCCAAGGGTGCGGACGCCGCCAAGGTCCAGGCCGAGGTCAACCGGCGCATGGCGGCGGCCCTCGCGCTCGCGAAGAAATCCGCCTCGGTCACGGCCGAGACCGGCGGCTATTCCGTGTACCGGGTCACCGCTTTGAACGAGCCGCCGATGTGGCAGGCGGCCCAGGGGATGATCCTCACCTCGAAGGATTTCCCCGCCCTCCTGGCGCTCGCGGGCGAGCTTCAGAGCCGCGGCCTTGCCATGTCGGGCTTGGAGTTTCTTCTCTCCCACGAATCCTTGGCCAAGTCGCAATCGGCGCTCACGACCAAGGCGCTTGCGGCGCTCCGCGCGCGCGCCGAGGCGGTCGCGCGGGACCTCGGCATGAAGGTCGAGAGCTACCGGGAGATCGACGTCGGCAACGCCGCGCGGCCGGGCGGGTTCATGCCGATGATGGCGGCCTCGTCGTCGTCGCGTGCCGGCGCAGCACCGCCGCCCGCGGCCGAAGCGGGCGACGTGACGGTCTCGCTCGGCGTCAACGCGCACATCGAGCTCGCCCCCGCGAAGTGACGCGGGCGCCTTATTTCTTCAGCACTTCCGGATTGACCGGATAGACCG
Organism: Alphaproteobacteria bacterium; assembly: GCA_035509415.1. Taxonomy (GTDB): domain Bacteria; phylum Pseudomonadota; class Alphaproteobacteria; order JACZXZ01; family JACZXZ01; genus DATJLQ01. The sequence continues at coordinate 865 of DATJLQ010000195.1, read as the reverse complement.
GCCGCTCGCCCTGGAGCACGCGCTTCACGTCGCGCGCGGCCTTGGTCTGGAGCTCGGCGAGCGCCTCGACCGAATAGAATCCCGTATGGGGCGAGAGGATCACGTTGTCGCGGCCGAGGAGGCGCGAATCCTTGGCGAGGGGCTCCGCCGCGACCACGTCGAGCGCCGCCCCCGCGATCGAGCCCGCGTCGAGGGCCGCGATCAGCGCCGTCTCGTCGACGAGCGGCCCGCGCGAGGTGTTGATGAGGTAGCCGGTCTTCTTCATCCTGGCCAAGGCCTTCCCGTCGATCAGGCCGCGCGTCGCGGGCATGAGCGGCACGTGGAGCGAGACGAAGTCGGACGTCGCGAGCACCTGGTCGAAGCCCAGGCTTTCGACGCCGAGGGAAGCGAACGCGTCGGCCTTCGCGTAAGGATCGTGAGCGACCACGCGCATGCCGAACGCTTTCGCTTTCGGCACCACCGCGCGCGCGATGTTGCCGAAGCCGAGCAGGCCCAGGGTCAGGCTGCTCAGGCGCCGGATCGGCACCACCGCCGGCATTTCCCAGCGCCCGGCCTGCACCAGCTTGTTGGAGTAGACGAGCTTCCGCGCGAGGGTGAGCAGCATCGCCATCGCGTGGTCGGAGACTTCCTCTATGCAATAATCCGGCACGTAGGTGACGGATATTCCCTTCTCGGTCGCGGCGGGGATGTCGATATTGTCGACGCCGAGGCCGAAGCGCCCGATGGCGCGGCAGCGCTTCAAGGCACGGATCAGCTCGCCCGGGAGCTTGGCGTAGGTCACCAGCACCGCGTCCGCGTCCTCGGCGACCGCGAGAATGTCGGCGGCCGCGCCGCTTTTCGACAGGCGCAATTCGGGGTCGAGGGG
>DATJLQ010000194.1:0-1180 GCA_035509415.1 Alphaproteobacteria bacterium | reverse complement strand
TGCGGCGGCCAAGGCGCTCGGGCCGATCGCGATCCTCGTCAACAATGCGGGCACCGCGGTCACGCGCCGCGCCCTCGAGGTGAGCGAGGCGGATTGGGACAAGGTCATGGGCGTCAATCTGCGCGGCGCCTGGCTCATGGCCCAAGAAGTCGCACGCCAGATGCAACGCCAGGGGACAGGCGGCAGCATCGTCAACATCGCCTCGGTCGCGGGGCTGCGCACGGTCGGGCAGCTCTCGACCTACGGTGCCTCCAAGGCCGCGCTCACGCATCTCACGGGAAGCCTCGCGCTCGAGCTCGCGCGCGACGGAATCCGCGTCAACGCCATCGCCCCCGGCTATATCGAGACCGAGATCAATAGCGACTTCTTCAAGACCGAGGCGGGAGCGCGCCTCATCCAGCGCATTCCCCAGCGCCGTCTCGGGACTCCTTCGGACCTCGACGGCGTGCTCTTGCTGCTCGCTTCCGATGCGTCCGCCTTCATGACCGGCAGCACCGTCGTCGTCGATGGCGGCCAGATGCAATCGTCGCTTTAGGAGTCTCCCATGGATTTCGCCCTCAGCCCCGAGATCGAGGACTACCGGAAGCGCATCCGAGCCTTCGTCGCGGCCCACGTGCTGCCGCTCGAGAGCGATCCCGCGGCGCGCGACGCGCACGAGAACATCTCGGACGCGGCCCTCGAGCCGCTGCGTCGGCGCGCGCGCGCCGAGGGGCTCTGGTGCTTCCAGATGCCGAAATCGCGCGGCGGGCAGGGGGTCGGCATCGTCGGCATGGCCGCCTGCTACGAGGAGATGGCGCGCTCGATCTTCGGGCCGCTCGCCTTCAACTGCATGGCGCCCGACGACGGCAACATGATCGTGCTCGAGAAGGTCGCAACCGAGGCGCAAAAGGCGAAATGGCTCCAGCCCATCATCGAGGGCCAGGTGCGCTCGGCCTTCGCCATGACCGAGCCTGCGCCCGGCTCGGGCTCGGACCCGCTCGGCATGATGCTCACGCGCGCCGAGAAGAAGGGCGCGAAATGGGTGGTGCGCGGCCATAAATGGTTCATCACCGGGGCCGATGGCGCGGCCCATTTCATCCTCATCGCGCGCACGTCCGACGACAAGCGCAAGGGCCTCTCGGCCTTCATGTTCCACAAGGACCAGCCGGGCTGGGAGGTCGTGCGCCGCATCCCGATTCTC
>DATJLQ010000193.1:0-4141 GCA_035509415.1 Alphaproteobacteria bacterium | reverse complement strand
GGCCACTCTGATTGCCCTGACCGGTCTGGGCGGCGGCGGGCGCGCAAAGGGTCCCCGCCCAAGCGACAAGCGCGATCGCGGCCAACCCCGCTCCGATCGTCCGACCGCGCATGCGCGAGGGCTCCAGGTTCACTTTCGGCTTCCCTGGCGCGCGACATGCCACGAGGCCGCGCGGCGCGTCAAGCGCGCGGGCGTCACGGCTTCGGCGCGAGCAGGAGGCCCGCGAGCCGGTCCCAGCTCGCGCGGTCGGGGGCCAAGAGAATGCCGCCCTCGTGGCGCGTCGGCCGGTAGGGCGTTCCGTCCCAGCAAGCGCTCCAACCGCCCGCCTCCGCGTGGATCAAGGCGCCCGCCGCGTGATCCCAGGGCAACAGCCGGCTGAACATGGCGAAGTGCAATTGGCCGCGCGCGAGGGCGAGATATTCGTACCCCGCGCAGCGCCGCTCGGCGCCGTTGCCGTAGCGCTTCTTCGAAGCGGCGAGGTCGGGTGCGACGGCCGCAAGATCGGTGCGCGAATAGATCGCGCCCGCCATCGCCTCGAGCGCCACGGGGGCCGCGACCCGGCAACGCCGCCCCGCTTCCCAGGCGCCGCTGCCGCGCTCGGCCGCGACCGTGCCGCCGCCGATGGGATCGTGCACCCAGCCGGCCACGGTCGCCCCGCCCGCGACCAGCGCCACGATCGAGCAGAAGCGCGCGATGGAGCCGGCGAAATTATGGGTGCCGTCGAGCGGATCGATCACCCAGGCGGGTGCAGCGCCGCCGATCGCATCGACGAGCCGAGGCTCGTGCGCGACCCCCTCCTCGCCCACCGCGACCGAGCCCGGCAGGAGCGCCGTGAGCCGCGCCGAAAGTGCCCGCTCGGCCTCGAGGTCGGCCGTGGTGGCGAAGTCGCCCTTCCCGCCCTTGTGCTGGATGTCGCCCGCGCCGAGCTTCTTGAAGCGCGGCATGATCTCGGCCGCCGCGACCTCGCGAATGATCTCCGTGACTTGGGCGGGGTCGATGCGGGGCGCCATGGGCGGAGGCTAGAGGGTTTTTGGCGCCCCGGGAAACACGAATTCCGGTCGTGGCCGAGGGGACCGGCCATCTACGACGTGCTTCACACGTGGATACCGAGGCGCCGGGCTTGGAAGCCCATGCCGCGCATATCGCCCCACTTCCCGCGCGTCCGGCATTTCCCTATGAAGCGCCGACGGTTCGATGCTGTTTTAGCCGCTCTCGTTGACCTAGATCATGGCGCCGCGGCGTCTTTCGATGCGAATATTCTCCTTCAATCCGTCCTTTGGCGGCGCTACGCTTCGGACTTCGCCCGCGGAATGGGCGCGCATCGAGATGACGCCAATCGTGCGCCACGCGAGCTCGATCGATTCGGCGCTGCCTCGGGTCCACGCCGCTCGGGACAGCGCTTTAAGTCATTCGCGAAATTTAGCGCCGATTTCGCCGCCAACGGCTTTCAGGGCTTAAGTTGCTCCGCGAGCTGCGACGCGAGGCGAAATCGAACACGATCGGAGGACACCATGGACGCGAAGGTTGACGAGCGTGCGGGCCAATGCCCGGTCATGCATGGCACCACCAATGTCGGAATGAGGTCGAACAGCGACTGGTGGCCGAACAAGCTCAATCTCAGGATTCTGCGCCAGAACGCGCCCCAATCCGATCCCATGGGCAAGGCCTTCAATTATGCGGCCGAATTCAAGAAGCTCGACTTCAAGGCGGTGAAGAAGGACCTCGCGGCGCTGATGACCAAGAGCCAGGACTGGTGGCCGGCGGATTTCGGCCATTACGGCGGGCTCTTCATCCGCATGGCGTGGCACGCGGCGGGCACCTACCGCGTCGGCGACGGCCGCGGCGGCGCCGGCACGGGCCAGCAGCGCTTCGCACCCCTTAACTCATGGCCGGACAACGCGAACCTCGACAAGGCGCGCCGCCTCCTGTGGCCGATCAAGCAGAAATACGGCCGGAGGATTTCCTGGGGCGACCTCATGATCCTCGCCGGCAACGTCGCCCTCGAATCGATGGGCTTCAAGATCTTCGGCTTCGGCGCCGGGCGCCAGGACGCGTGGGAGCCCGATGAGTCCGTTTATTGGGGCAAAGAGGACACGTGGCTCGGCGACAAGCGCTACACCGGCAAGCGGGACCTCGAGAACCCGCTCGCCGCCGTCCAGATGGGCCTCATCTACGTCAATCCGGAAGGGCCGAACGGCAACCCGGATCCGCTCGCGGCCGCCACCGATATCCGCGAGACCTTCGCGCGCATGGCGATGAACGACGAGGAGACGGTGGCGCTCATCGCCGGCGGCCACAGCTTCGGCAAGACCCACGGCGCGGGAGACGCGAAGCTGGTGGGTCCCGAGCCCGAGGCGGCGCCCGTCGAGCAGATGGGGCTCGGCTGGAAAAGCCGTTACGGCACGGGCAAGGGCAAGGATGCGATCACCGGCGGCCCCGAGGTCACCTGGACCACGACGCCGACGAAGTGGGGCAACAATTTCTTCGAGAACCTGTTCGGCTACGAATGGGAGCTGACCAAGAGCCCGGCCGGCGCCTACCAATGGAAGGCGAAGGGGAGCGCCGCCACGATTCCGGACGCCTACGACAGGTCGACGAAGCACGCGCCGACCATGCTGACGACCGACCTCTCGCTGCGCGTCGATCCGGCCTACGAGAAAATCTCGCGGCGCTTCCACGAGCACCCGGACCAGTTCGCGGACGCGTTCGCCCGCGCCTGGTTCAAGCTCACCCACCGCGACATGGGTCCGCGCTCGCGCTACCTCGGCCCGGAGATTCCGGCCGAGGAGCTGATCTGGCAGGACCCGATTCCCGCCCCCGACCGCAAGCCGATCGGCGCCAAGGATATCGCGCACCTCAAGGCCAGGATTCTCGCCTCGGGGCTTTCCGTCGCCGAGCTCGTCTCGACCGCGTGGGCCGCGGCGGCGACCTTCCGCGGCTCGGACAAGCGCGGCGGAGCGAACGGGGCGCGCCTTCGCTTGGCTCCGCAAAAGGATTGGGCGGTCAACCAGCCCGCCCAGCTCGCGAAGGCGCTCAAGACGTTCGAGCGCATCCAGAAGGCCTTCAACGGCACGGCAAAGGGCGGCAGGAAGGTGTCGCTCGCCGATCTGATCGTCCTCGGCGGCTCGGCCGCGATCGAGCAAGCGGCGAGGAAGGCCGGGCACAATGCGACCGTTCCCTTCGCGCCGGGCCGCACCGACGCCTCGCAAGACCAGACCGACGTGGACTCGTTCGCCTATCTCGAGCCGGTCGCGGACGGGTTCCGCAACTATCTCAAGGCCCGCTTCCGCGTGCCGGCGGAGGAGCTGCTCATCGACAAGGCGCAGCTTCTGACGCTGACCGCGCCCGAGATGACGGCTCTCGTCGGCGGCATGCGCGTTTTGGGCGCCAATGTCGGGAAGTCCCGGCACGGCGTCTTCACCAAGCGTCCGGGAGCGCTCACCAACGACTTCTTCGTGAACCTCCTGGACATGGGGACCGAGTGGAAGCCGACCTCGGACGAGAATCTGTTCGAGGGGCACGACCGCAAGAGCGGCAAGCTGAAATGGACCGCGACGCGCGTCGACCTCGTCTTCGGCTCGAACGCGGAGCTGCGGGCCGTCGCCGAGGTCTACGGCGCGGCCGACGGGGAGACGAAGTTCGTGACCGATTTCATCGCGGCCTGGACCAAGGTGATGAACGCCGATCGGTTCGATCTCGCCTGATCGGGCGCGGGGTCTTCGACGGCCCCTAAGGCCGGGGCGCTGCCGGGCCCGGGCATGAGCGGCTCGGCGACGAACGCTTGTCGACGCCAAACGAAATAGGGGCCGTCCAACCGGACGGCCCCTCGATCTCGCCGAGACCGAAACGGGTGCCGGGCTAGAAGCCCATGCCCCCCATTCCGCCCATGCCGCCCATCCCGCCGCCACCATGATCGTGGCCGGCGTGGGCGTCCTTCTTCTCGGGCCGCTCGGCCACCATCGCCTCGGTGGTGATCAGGAGTGCGGCGATCGAGGCCGCGTCCTGGAGCGCCATGCGCACCACCTTGGTCGGGTCGATGATGCCCGCCTTGAACATGTCGACGTACTTGTCGTTCTGCGCGTCGTAGCCGAGATCGGCGTCCTTGCTCTCGAGCAGCTTGCCGACCACGACCGAGCCGTCG
>DATJLQ010000192.1:0-6394 GCA_035509415.1 Alphaproteobacteria bacterium | reverse complement strand
ACCGTGATGGAGTTCGACTACCGTTCCGCCGTCGGCGGTTCGGGCGCCGACTCCGACCCGACCACCAAGGGCGTGCCGCGCTTGCGCTTGGCCTACGGCGTCCTCGGCCCGGTCGAAGCCGGTAAGGACTTCGAGCTGTTCGAGAACGACTTCGCGACCTCGATGGAGTCGGTCGACTATTGGGGTCCGCAGGGTCCGTCCTACGGCTCGCGCATTCCGTTGCTGCGCTACACTCAGGACATCGGCAAGTTCATGATCGCGGGTGAAATCGCGCCCGCGAGCGCCGGCGGTTCGTCTTCGAACCAGGCGAACTCGGAAGGCGGCGAGTTCCTCACGGGCTCGAATTCGACCGCGGCTCCGGGTGCCACCGCGGCGTCGGATCAGGTCACGTACCTGCCGCAGTTCACGGCGGGCGCCGACTATACCGACTCGTGGGGCCACGTTGCGGTGCGCGGCAAGGTGCGCGAGTTCTCGCTTACCAACGGCGGCGGCAGCAACATCAACGGCGCCACCACCGGCTACTCCGCCTCGGCGACCGGCTACGGCGCCTATGTCGGCGGCACGATCAACACCGGCGAGTTCATTCCCGCCCTCGGCAAGGACCGCATCGGCGCGGCCGTGTTCTGGGGCGTGGGTGACGTGCAGGATCTGAGCGGCGCCGACGACTCCGAGTCGTTCGTCGTCACCGGCTTCGGCACCGGCACTTCGCACATCACCGCGACGCCGGCTCACGGCTTCATGGTGAACTACCGTCACTGGTGGACCGACACGATCCGGTCGAACCTGGCGTGGGGCCTGAACCAGATCGACCTGTCGCACGACGCGTACTACACCAACGCGGGTGCGCAGATCACCTCCCCGTCGGGCGTCGGCGCGGCCGAGAACCAGACCCAGTCGGTCTGGGCGAACATCATCTGGAGCCCGGTCAAGACGGTCAATTTCGGCCTCGAGTTCGCGTGGAACCAGGTCAACCGTCAGTCCGACCTCGCGGGTTACACCTCGGGTGGGGCGACCAACGGCTATACCGGCTACGGCAGCAACGAGCGTCTCGAGCTCGGCATGCAGTACCTGTTCTAGTCCGATCCCCCAGGATCGAACTGGAGACGATCTCCGGGGTGGCGCCCAAAGCGCCACCCCGTTTTCTTTTCTCGAGGACGCGGCGCCGTTCGCGCGATTCGCGCAAGTAAAAAATCAAGTTCATCCGTGGCGCCCGCCAAGATTATCGAGTAACGATCGCACGGCTTTCAAATATCAATCGATCGGATGTGGCACCATCCTGTGCGAGTCGCGTCATAATTATTGACCCGCACTTGTCCCTGTGAGACAAAAATCGCAATGGCCGACAGGTCGAATCGAGAAGACGGCGAGGTCGCGCGGGACGCGCACGCGATCGAGCCCGCGTGGCTCGAGTTCGGCGCCCATGTGCAGCAGGCGGGGCTCACGCTCTACCAGGAATGCGTCGCGACCCTGGTGAAGGGCGGCTTCAACGCCGGCCGCTGGCCGATCCTCCTGCATCTGAAGCGCGAGCCCGGCCCGGTACGCCAGAACGATCTCGCGGCGGCACTCGGCGCCGACCGGCTTACCCTCGGCAACATCCTCCAGGATTCCGAAGCCGCGGGCTTCATCCTGCGCGACTACGATCCCAACGACCGGCGCATCAAGCTCGTCCGCCTCACGGCGGCGGGCCGCGCGCGCGCGGTCGAGGTCGAGGCGGTGATCGCCCGAATCTGCGACCGCTTCGCGAGCCGCATCTCGGCGGCCGACGCCGCCGTGTGCATGCGCGTGCTGCGCGAGATTTGCGACGCGATCAAGGAATAGCGGCGGCGCGCGCGCCTAAGGGCGCCCCTTCTACATTCGCTCCGGCGTCGCGATGCCGAGGAGCCCGAGGGCCAGGCGCATCTGGTCGCGCACGAGGCGCGCGAGGGCGAGCAGTGCCCCGCGCCGATCGGGCGCATCCTCCGAGAGGATGTGGTGCTGGTGGTAGAAGGCGTTGAATTTCTGCGCGAGCTCGTAGGCGTGCTCGGCGACGGTGTTGGGCGCCCGTTTCGCGTAGGCCTCGTGCACGCGCCGGCCGAAATCGAGCAGGGCGAGCGCCACGTCGCGCGCAGCGGCCGTTGAGGGCGCCTGGATCGGCGCCTCCTTCGATCCCGCCGCCGCCGCCTTCTCGAGGATCGAGTTCGCGCGCACCGCCGCGTAGCAGAGATAAGGCCCGGTGCGGCCCTCGAAGCGCGAGAACTTGTCGATGTTGAAGATGTAGTCCGTGAGCCGGTGGTTCGAGAGGTCGGCGTAGCGGATGGTGGCGAGGCCGACGAGCTCGGCGATGCGCTCGCGCTCGCCAGCGCCGATCTCCTCGCTGAGCTCGATCTCGTCGAGGCGCCGGCGCGCGGCCTGGATCGCCTGCTCGACCAGCTCGGCCAGGCGCATGACGCCGCCCGCGCGCGTCTTCAAGGGCTTGCCGTCGATGCCGTTGACCGTGCCGAAGCCCACATGCTCGCAGGCCGGCCGCCCGCCCTTGATCAGGCCGCCCGCCTCGGCGGCGCGGAACACCTGCTCGAAATGGAGATGCTGGCGCTGGTCGACGACATAGAGGATGAGGTCGGGGTCGAGCGCCTCGATGCGATCCTCGATGGTCGCGAGATCGGTCGTCCCGTAGGTGGCCCCGCCCTCCGAATTCTCAAGCATGAGGGGCGGCATGGGCTTCCGGTCCGAGGCGCGCGCCACGGGCACGATCACCGCTCCCTCGCTCGGCAACGCGACGCCGGCTTCCTTGAGGCGCGCGACCAGCGCGGGGATGCGATCGTTGACCCGGCTCTCGCCGTACCAAAGATCGAACGCGACGCCGAGGCTCGCGAAGTCCGCCTTGGCCTCGGCGACCGAGACGTCGACGAAATGCTGCCAGAGGGCCCGGTAGCCGGGCCGGCCCTGCTGCAGCTCGAAGGTCGCGACGCGCGCCGCCTCGCGCGCCGCGGGATCGGCGTCGGCGCGTTGGGCCGCCTCGGGATAAAGCGCGTTGAGCTCCTCGATGGTGACCGGCGAGTTCTTGGGGTAGGGGCCGCTCGTGCCCGCGTCGAAATAGGGGAGCTCGGGACGCCGACGCGCGAGCTCGGCGATCAGGATTCCCATGGGCAGGCCCCAATCGCCGAGATGCACGTCGCCGATCGCGCGTGCGCCGAGAAAGGTCGCGAGCCGGTGGAGCGAATCGCCCAAAATGCCCGCGCGCAGATGGCCCACATGCATCGCCTTCGCGACGTTGGGGCCGCCATAATCGATCACCACCGTGCCGCGCGCGTCGGGCGCCAGTTCGGGACAGCCGAGCCGCGCATCGGCGCGCATCGCCTCGAGCCGGCGCGCGAGCTCGTCGTCGGCGAGCGAGAAATTGATGAAGCCGGGCCCCGCGATCTCGAGCCCGATGAGGCCCGGGACGCGCGCGAGATGGGGCAACACGCTATTCGCGACCTCGCGTGGCGCGCGCCCAACCGCTTTCGCGAGCGCCAAGGCCGCGTTGCATTGGAACTGGCACAGGTCGGGCCGGTTCGAGGGCGCCACCTCGACCGGGCCCGAATCGAATCCGGCCGCCTGGAACGCGGCCTTGAACGCGCGGGTGAGGTCGTCGAGCAGCATCGCGGGGCGCCGGGCTCGTGTTGCGCCCAAAGCCGCCAAAGGGGCCGGGCGGGCCAGTCCTAAGACCTTTCCGGGCCCTTGCCAAGGACCCTTTGGCCCCCGATCCTTGGGCGATTCCCGCATGCTAGGATGGCGCCCGCCTCCGGCCCTCAACCCGAGCCTGAATGGAGCCCGCGTGCTTTATCTCGTCGCCTTGCCGATCGGCCATCCGGACGACATCACGCTGCGCGCGATCGAGGTGCTCAAAAGCTGCGACCTGGTCGCGAGCGAGGACAAGCGGCGCACCGGCCGTCTTCTCGCGCGTCTCGGCATCGAGCGGCCGATGCTCGCGTTCCACGAGCATAATGAGCGCCGCGTCGAGGGCGTGCTCGTCGAGCGCCTGAAGCGCGGCGAGGCGATCGCCCTCGTGACCGACGCGGGCACGCCCGGCATCAGCGACCCCGGCTTCGTTCTGGTGCGCGCGGCGCTACGCGAGGGATTGCCCGTGACCGTCGTGCCGGGTCCGACCGCGCTCATTCCGGCGTTGCTGCTTTCGGGCCTGCCGACCCACAGTTTCACCTTCCGCGGCTTTCCGCCGAGGAAGCCCGGACGGCGCAGGAATTTCCTCGCCCTCGACCGCGACCAGCCCCACACGCTCATCTATTACGAGAGCCCCTATCGCGCGTTGGCCCTGCTCGAAGCGGCGCTCGAGGTGTTCGGCGATCGCGCGGCCGCCTTCGTGCGCGAGCTCACCAAGACCCACGAGGAGGTGAAGCGCGGCCGGCTCTCCGAGCTGATCGCGGCGTTGCGCGCGGCCAAGGGCCGGCCGCTCGGCGAGATTTGCCTCGTGATCGCGGGCAAGGACGATGGGGAAGCGGCCGAAACGGACGCGGATCCCGAGGACGATACGGAAGAATCGGACGCGGACGAATCCGAGACGCCTTCCGATTCATGATCTTCGTCAAGTGCGGGCCGAGGATCGATGCCGAACTTAGGCGCGACATGCGCGTCGGGCCCTTTGCGCGACGCGCTTCAATTCGCCTTGCATCCGGCGGCCGCATCCTTAATCTGGCGTCTTGTATACCAGAGCCGGTCGAGCCGGCTCGGCCGCAAAGGAAGCCCGGGAGGAGACCATGAAAGTCGCGATCATCGGACAGCAGGATTTCGGCAAGGCGGTGCTCGAGGCGTTCCTCGCGCGCGGCGACGAGGTGGTGGGCGTGTTCGTCGCGCCCGAGAAGCCCGGCGCGCGGCCCGATCCCCTGCGCCTCGAGGCCGAGGCCAAGGGCGTCAAGCTGTTCCAGATCGCGAAATTCACCGAGCCCGCGGCCCACGACGCGCTCAAGGGCCTCGGCGCCGACGTGGGCATCATGGCCTATGTGCTCATCTTCGTCCCCCAGAGCATCTGCGCCATCCCGAAGCACGGCACGATCCAGTACCACCCCTCGCTGTTGCCGCTCCATCGCGGGCCGTCCTCGATCAATTGGCCCATCATCAAGGGCCACAAGAAGACCGGCCTTACCATCTTCCGCCCCTCGGACGGGCTCGACGAGGGCCCGGTCGTGCTCCAGAAGGAATGCGCGATCGGCCCGGACGATACGCTCGGCTCGATCTATTTCGACAAGCTGTTCCCGCAAGGCGTCAGCGCGATGCTCGAGGCGGCGGACCTCGTGGTCGCGGGCAAGGCCAAGGAAGTCGTGCAGGACGAGAGCCAGGCGACCTACGAGGGCTGGGTGCGCGAGGCGGAATCGCGCATCGACTGGGCCCATCCGATCGACCAGACCTACGATCTCATCCGCGGCTGCAATCCCCAGCCCGGCGCCTGGACCATGCTCGACGGCAAGAAGCTCTTCCTCTACGACGCGAAGAAGCGCATCGCGCGCACCTTCGGCGAGGTGCGCGGCAAGAAGATCGGCCAGGTGACGGCGGTCGGGCCGAAGACGATCACCATCCACGGCCAGGGCGGCTTCATCGATGTCGAGCGCCTGCGTCTGGGCGACGGCAAGAAGGTCGCGGCCGGCGAGGCGGGCATCGTCGAAGGTGCCGTCTGCGGCTGAAGACGACGGTCCGACGCAGCCTCCGTCGCATTTCGCGAAACGCGCGTCCCGGGAACTGCATCTCGCACCGGGCGCGGGTCCGGCAACGCGCGCAACGCGTCCATTCAACCCATTGAAAAGATTTATTATTCTGATTTTGCCGCGACTGGCACGCGGGCGTCGGCGCTTGGCATCGTCCTTGCTCTTAAGAACTGCAAGAGAAGTTCTTGCCGATCGAGCCGCGACAACCAATTGGCTCGAGTGCCGTTCCGGTCGCGTCCCCCCACAACCTCCGACTGGAGGCCGGGACGGAACTCAGACGCCCGCTGTGCCTCGGACAGCGGGCGTTTCTCTTTTGCGGGATCGGCCGGGCGGCGCGGAAGCGGCGTTCAGGCAAGCTCGCTCGCCCAGTCGCGCGTCTCGCAAATCTCCTTGAGCCGGCGCAGATAGGCGGCCGAATAGGCGCCGTCGAAGGCGCGATGGTCGAAGCTCTGGCCGAGCATGCCCATGGGCCGGATCGCGACCGCGTCGCCCGCCGCGGTCTCGACCGCGACCGCGCGCTTCCGGATCGCGTCGGTCGAGAGGATGGCGACCTGGGGCACGTTGATGATCGCGGCGGTGAAGAGCGTGCCGAAGCTGCCATTGTTGGTGATCGTGTAGGTGCCGCCCTCGAGGTCGCCGGGGGCGAGCTTGCCGGTCTTCGCCTTCTCGACCTGGCGCGCGATCGCCTTCGCGAGGCCGCCCGCGGTCATCTCGTCCGC
>DATJLQ010000191.1:0-10396 GCA_035509415.1 Alphaproteobacteria bacterium | reverse complement strand
CTTCACCGACGGAAGCTTGTCTCCAACCTTGATCGTCATGACCCTACCCCTTGCAAGAGATCGACGCGCCCCGCGGGCCGCCCATAAATACCCGATCCGCGCGGCAAATCCAGCCCCCTCGCGAGCTCAGCCGGCGGGGCTGGCGCCGGTGCCGGCGGCATTCGCGCGGCCCGCCTTGAGCAGGGCCGCCCGCACCGCGTCCGCATTGAGAAGCTCGGGCAGCGCGATGCCCGCGGGCGCCCCCGGGCCATAGACCACGTTGAACGGAATGCCGTAGCGCCCGAAGCTCGCAAGATAGGCGGCGATCTCGTCGGAGGGCCGCGTCCAGTCCGCCACCATGCGCACCACGTCCGGTGCCGCGAGCAATCCCTGGACCGGCTGGCGGTCGAGGACGAAGGCCTTGTTCGCCTTGCAGCTCAGGCACCAGTCGGCGGTCACGTCGACGAAGACGGTCTTGCCTTCGGCCACGAGGCGGGGAATCTGCGCCCGCGCGAGGGGCCGCCAGTCGCCCTCACTCGCGGCTGCCGTCGTCGCCGCCGGCGCGAGCGCGAGCTCGTCCGGCAGCAGGAAGGCGGCGAGGATGAGGGCGACGACGGCGACGGCGCCCGAGCGCGCGAAATAGACCGGCCAGCGCCGGCGCGCGGCCAGCGCGGGCGGCACCGCCGCGAGCAGCGCCGCGACGAGGAGGGCGGCCCGCATCCCGCGCTCGCCCGCGAGCACGAAGAGGAGCCACGCCGCCGTCGCCGCAAGCGCCGCGCCGAGCACGGCGCGGAGCACCACCATCCAGCGCCCCGGCCGCGGCAGCCGGCCGGCAAGGCCGGGCATCGCCGCGACCGTGAGGTAGGGGAGCGCGAGGCCCGTGCCGAGCGCGGCGAAGATCGCGAAAATCTCGAGCGGTCCGCGGGCGAGCGCGAAGCTGAGCGCGGTGCCGACGAAGGGCGCCGAGCAGGGCGTCGCCAGCACCGTGGCGAAGGCGCCGGTCAAGAATTCGCCGAAGATGCCGCGGCCGTGACTGCCGCCCGCCAGCGCGTCGGCGAGGAAGCCGGGCAGGCGGATCTCGAAGAGCCCCCAGAGATTGGCGGCGAAGAGCATGGCGACGGCGGCGAGCGCGGTGAGGAAGGCGGGCTCCTGGAACTGCATGCCCCAGCCGACCGCCTGTCCCGCCGCCTTGGCCGCCACGGCAGCCGAGGCCAGGGCGAGGAAGACCGCGAGCACGCCCGCGGCGGAGGCGAGGAAGCTCACGCGGATGGCGCGCCGCTCGGCGCCGCCATGGCCGACGATGCCGAGGAGCTTGAGCGAGAGCACGGGCAGCACGCAGGGCATGAGATTGAGAATGAGCCCGCCCAAGAGCGCGAGGCCCAGCATGGCGAGGAGGCCCTGCCACTCCGGCGCTTGCGGTGCCGCGCGCGGCGTCACATGGGCCTCGAGCGCGCGCGCGCCGTCGACCAGGGTGAGGGTGAGCGGCGTCGCCGACCAATCGGGAAAGGCCTTCCCCACCGTGCCGATGGCAAGGCGGAGGAGGGCGTGATGACCACCGTCCGAGAGGGCGACGCGCGGCGCTGCGAAGTCGAGCTCGGACGGGCCTTCGACGAAGATATCCGGATGGCTGAAGGGCTCCCGCGCCGTGGCCTCGACCTCGAGCACGGGATGCGCGCGCGAGCCGCCGACGCGGGTGCCGGCGATCGCGAGCCCGGCGGCGGCGCCGTCGTCGGGCACGCGCGCGGCGTAGCGGTCGATGAGCTGGGTGAAGGCCGTGGCATCCGCAGGTCCCGCCGGCACGGTCAAGGCAAGGTTGGCGGTATAGGGGACGCAGATCTCGCTGCAGACGAGGTAATCGACCTTGAGCGCGAGCTTGAGCGCCTCGCCGGGCTTGACGGGCGTTGCCGTCAGCGGGAAGACCACCTCGTCGTGGTAGCCGAGCGTGTCGAGGCCGAGGACGGAGAAGCGCTTGGGCGCCGGCCAGGCCATGGCGGCGTGCGCCAGATTCTCCGAGCCCGTCCAGTCGAGGTGGGGCGGAAAGCCGGCGGCACCGGGACTGCGCCAATAGATCTTCCAGCCGCTTGCGAGCTTGAACTCGAGGCCCAGGCGCAGCGCGGCGGCCTCGCCGACGCCCGCCGCGGCCGAGAGCAGGCGGAGCCTGGTCTGCTCGGTCTCGACCCAGGGCGAGGCGAGTGCGGCGGCCGGCGCGGGCTGGCCGGCGAGACTCTCCTCGGAGGCGGCTTTCGCGGCACGACCGCCGCTGCCCGCCGCGGCGGCGACGAGGAGGGCGAGCACGAGCCCCCAGCCGCGCCGCCTCATGCCGAAACCCATCGCCATGCTTGCATCCGTTGCCGCACGCTTCACCCCGCCGACGCTCCGCCGCCTTGATATAGAACGCGCGGCCCGCCGCGCAAAGTTATGCTAGACTGCGATTGCGGTGCCGCCGTGCCCACCATATTTGAGGAGCCATGAAGCTCCAGACCGCTACATCCGGCTATCTTTCCAGCCAGCTCCTCATTGCCATGCCGTCGATGCAGGACCCGCGCTTCGCACGCACCATCGTCTACATGTGCGCGCACAGCTCGGAGGGGGCGATGGGGCTGGTGATCAACCGGCTGCTCGACCAGCTGACCTTCACCGAGCTTCTCGAGCAGGTCGGCATCGCGGCGACGCACGTCGACCGCAGCCTTCGCGTCCATTTCGGCGGGCCGGTCGAATCCGGGCGTGGCTTCGTGCTGCATTCCGCCGACTTTCGCACGGACGGCACGCTCGCCGTCGATAGCGCGATCGCGCTCACGGCCTCGGTCGACATCCTGAAGGCGATCGCCGACGGCCGCGGCCCGCGCAAGTCGCTCCTCGCGCTCGGCTATGCCGGCTGGGGACCCGGCCAGCTCGAGCAGGAGATCCAGGCGAACGGCTGGCTCCATGTGCGGCCGGACGAGGCGCTCGTCTTCGACGGCGAGCTCGAGACCAAATGGTCGCGCGCGATCGGCAAGCTCGGCGCCGATCCCAGCATGCTCTCGGGCAGCGCCGGCCACGCCTGAGCGGACCCTCACTCGAACGCGCGCTCCGAGGGATAGTGATAGCCCGCCTCCTCCGCGAGGAGCGCGAAGAGGAGATGGTCGCACCAGGCGCCGTTGATGCGCAGGTAATGGCGCGCATAGCCTTCCTGGCGGAAGCCGACGCGGCGCAGCACGCCCTGGCTCGCCGCGTTGGTGGGAAGGCACGCCGCCTCGAGGCGGTGGAGCTGAAGCGTGTCGAAGGCGAACGCGAGCATGGTCTCGATCGCCTCGCTCATGAAGCCCTGGCGCGCATAAGGCTCGCCGATCCAGTAGCCGAGCGTCGCCGATTGCGCGACGCCGCGGCGCACGTTGCCGAGGGTGGCGCCGCCGAGCAGGATATTGTCGCCGCCGCGGAAGATGAAGAAGCTGTAGCCCGCGTCCTCGCGCCAATCCATGCCGTAGCGGCGCAGGCGGCGGCGGAAGCTGTCGCGCGAGAGGGCATCGGCCGGCCAAGTCGGCTCCCACGGCACGAGGAAGTCGCGCGAGGCGGCGCGCAGGTCCGCCCAGGCGCGCCAGTCGCGGTCGTCGGGTTGGCGGAGATAGAGCCGGCGGCCGGTGAGCCGCGTCGGCGGCGGGGGCGAGGCGGAAAGGGGCCGCAGCAAGCGCATCCCGGCAGTTCCGTTCAGGCCAGCCTGGCGGCGACGGCCTCGTAGGGTTCGAGCCGCCCGATCGGCCCGAGCGCCGCGAGCGTCGGGCGTGAGGCCATCAGCCGCGCGGCCACGCGGGCGACCGCGATCTTGTCCACCGCCTCGATCTTGCGGATGGTCTCGCTCGTTGGGATCGGCCGGCCGAAGATGAGGAGCTGCTGGGCGAGCTGCTCCGAGCGCGCGCCGGGGCTCTCGAGGCCCATGAGCAGGCCCGCCTTGAGCTGGGCGACGGCGCGGTCGACCTCGGCCTTGCTCGCCTCGCTGCCGGCATGGGCGAGCTCCTCGCAGATCACGGGCACCACCTCCGCCACCTCCTCCTCGCCGGTGCCGGCATAGATGCCGAAGACGCCGCTGTCGGTGAAGCTCGAGGCGAAGGCGTGGATGGTGTAGACGAGCCCGCGCCGCTCGCGCACCTCCTGGAAGAGGCGCGAGGACATGCCGCCGCCGAGGGCCATCGAGAGCAGCTGGAGCGCGTAGAAGTCGGGGTCGTGGATCGCGACCCCCTCGAAGCCGAGCACGATGTGCGCCTGCTCGAGCTTGCGCTCGGCGCGGAACTCGCCGCCCGCGTAGCGGCCGGCCTCGGGCTGCGCGGGAGAGCCGCGCGCCACGTCGCCGAGCGCGGCCCCGGCGAGCTCGACGAGGCGCTCATGCTCGATCTTCCCCGCCGCCGCGAGGACCATGCGCTGCGCGCCGTAATGGCGCGCCATGTAGCCGACGAGGGACGCGCGCTCGACCGAGCCCACCACCGCCTCGTCGCCCAGCACCGGGCGGCCGAGCGGCTGGCCGGGAAACGCGGTCTCCTGGAAATGGTCGAACACGATGTCGTCGGGCGTGTCGCGCGCCTGGCCGATCTCCTGGAGCACCACGTCGCGTTCGCGCGCGAGCTCGTCCGCGTCCATTGCCGAGTTGCGCAGAATGTCGCCCAGAATGTCGAGGGCCAAGGGCACGTCGTCCTTGAGCACCTTGACGTAATAGGCCGTGTTCTCGCGCGCGGTATAGGCGTTCATTTGGCCGCCGACCGCCTCGATCTCCTCGGCGATGTCGCGCGCCGAGCGCCGCGCCGTGCCCTTGAAGGCCATGTGCTCGAGGAGATGGGAGATGCCGCTTTCCGCCGCCTGCTCGTAGCGCGCCCCCGCCTCGACCCAGACGCCGAGGGAAACGCTCTCGACCTCGGCCATGGGGTCGGTGAGCACCCGAAGGCCGTTTCCGAGCGTGGTCGTCGCGATTCCGGGGACGGGGCCGCCGCGTTTCGCGGCACTCGGGGTCTGCAACCGGGCTGGCTTCATTCCATCAGCTGAATCAAAGGGTTACGATCGAGCGCGTAGGGTTTTTCGAGGCGCCGGCGGCGCGTCGTCCCCAAACGTCACGCAGCCGCGAAGAAAATATCATGGCAATGCGCGCAAGCGCGAGGCTTATCGCGGCCCCGCCGCCGCCCGCGCGCGGGCGCGCAGATAGCCCTCGACCGCGGCGAGATCGTTGGGCAGCACGTCGAGGCGCTCGGGCATATCCATGAGCCGCGCCAGGCGCTCGGGCGCCTCGGGCCGTTTCCCGGTCGCGGCCTCGACCGCGTCGGGGAACTTGGCCGGGTGCGCGGTCGCAAGCGCCACCAGCGGGACCTTCGGGTCGCGCCGGCGCGCGCGCCCCGCCGCGAGCCCCACCGCGCTATGGGGATCGATGACGATTCCCGTCTCCCGCGCGAGGCTGGCGATCGTGGCCTTGGTCGCCTCGTCGTCGACCCGGTAGCCCGCGAAGAGACGCGCCGCCGCCTGCCATTCGGCGCGGCCGAGGGGGAGTTTGCGCTCGGCGCGGAAGCGCTCCATCGCCTGACGCACGCGCGCCCCGTCGCGCCCCAGGAGATCGAACAGCAGGCGCTCGAAATTGCTCGAGACCTGGATGTCCATGCTGGGCGAAAGGGTGGGCTCGACCGCGCGCATCGACATGTCGCCCGAATCGAAGAAGCGGGTCAGGATGTCGTTCCGGTTCGAGCCCACGATGAGCTGCGAGATGGGGAGCCCCATCGCGCGCGCGGCGTAGCCCGCATAGACGTTGCCGAAATTTCCCGTCGGCACCGCGAAGGCGATTTCGCGCGCCGGCGCGCCGAGCGCCGCGGCGGCCGAGAAGTAATAGGGGATTTGCGCCATGATGCGCGCCCAATTGATCGAGTTCACCGCCGAAAGCCCGAGCGCGTCGCGGAACGGGGCGTCGTTGAACATGCCCTTCACGAGATCCTGGCAATCGTCGAAGCTGCCCTGGATCGCGACGTTCCAGACGTTGGGTGCCATCACGGTCGTCATCTGGCGCCGCTGCACCTCCGAGACGCGGCCCTCGGGATGAAGGATGAAGATGTCGATCGCGGCGCGGTCGCGGCAGGCGGCGATCGCGGCCGAGCCGGTGTCGCCCGAGGTGGCGCCGACGACGGTCACGCGCGCGCCGCGCGCCGCGAGCACGCGGTCGAAGAGGCGTCCCACGAGCTGGAGCGCCATGTCCTTGAAGGCGAGGGTCGGCCCGTGGAACAGCTCGAGGAGATACGCCTCGGGGCCGATCTTCCTGAGCGGCGCCACCGCGGGATCGTCGAACGCGGCGTAGGCGTCGCGCACGAGTGCGGGGAAATCCGTCTCGAGCGCCGAGCCCGCGACGAAGGGGCGCATCGCGCGAAGGGCCACCTCGGCGTAGGGCGTCGACTTGAAGCCCGCGATTTCGTCGCGCGCGATCGCGGGCCAGGATTCCGGCACGTAGAGCCCGCCGTCGCGCGCGAGACCCGCGAGCAACGCGTCGTCGAAGCCGAGTGCGGGGGCGGTCCCGCGCGTGCTGATGTAACGCAAGCTCCGTCCCTTCCTCTCGACGCCGTCGACGCGGAATTGCGGCGCGCGCCGCATGCCTCAAAAAACGAGCGGGCGAATCTTGGCCCGCACATCCATCACCAGCGCCGCCGGCGCCGCGCAGATCAGGCTTGCACGGCGGAGGCGCCAGGAAAGACTACGCAGCTGGTCGGCGAGCACGACGCCGGCAACGGGTAGGCCGCCCGGGATCGCGCTTTCGAACGGGTAGCCTTTGACGTGGCTCGTGACCGGGCACATCAGCGCAAGCTCGGCGCGCAAATTATACGCCTTGGGCGAAAGCACCAAGGCCGGCCGGCGCCCGCGCTGCTCGCGCCCGGCTTGCGGATCGAAATCGAGCCAGATGAAGTCGCCGCGCTCCGGGCAGTAGGGGTCGGCACTCACCAGGCTTCGTTGCCGACGGTGCCCCCGGTGTCGACCTCGCCGGGTCGATTCTCGGGCGCGATCTCGGCCACCAGCGTCGCGAGGTCGTAGTGCGGCTCGAGCGGCCGGAGCACGAGCCGGCCGTCTTCGAGCAGCAACTCCATCCGGTCGCCCGGGCCGATGCCGAGCCCGCGCGCGAAAGCGCTCGGAATGCGGACCGCAAGGCTATTGCCCCAGCGCGAAAAGGTGATCTGCATGAAGACGTTCCTTGACGGATATACATTGAATATACGTCAAGCCAGGAAGCCGGTCAAGCAACGCCGGGTCAAGCGTCGCCGAGATAGCGCGTCTCGAGATGGCGCTGGAACACGGACGGGTCGAGGGGACGCCCGGTCGCTTGGGTGAGCAATTCGGGCGTCGGCAGGAGCGACGCCTTGGCATGGACGTTGGCGCGCAGCCAGGCGACCAGCGGGCTGAAATCGCCGCGCGCGATCGCGGCCGGGATCGCGGGCTCGGCGCGTTTCGCCGCGTCGAACAGCTGGGCCGCGGTCATCGCGCCCAGCGTGTAGGTCGGGAAATAGCCGAAGGCGCCGTCGTACCAATGGATGTCCTGGAGGCAGCCGCGCCGGTCGTCGGGCGGCCGGATGCCGAGCAATTCCTCCATGCCGTCGTTCCACGCCCCCGGGAGATCGGCGACGGCGAGATCGCCCGCGAGCAACGCGCGCTCGAGCCGGTAGCGCAGGATGATGTGCGCCGGGTAGGTCACCTCGTCCGCGGCGACGCGGATGAGCGAGCGCTCGACGCGCGTATAGAGGCGATGGAGGTTCTCGGCGTCCCAGGCCGGCCCGCCGGCGCCGAACGCGTCGCGTGCGAGCGGCGCGAGATAGGCGAGGAACTCGCGGCTGCGGCAGGCCTGCATTTCCATGAGGAGCGACTGGCCCTCATGCACGCTCATGCCGCGCGCGTCGCCCACGGGCTGGTAGCGCCATTGCTCCGGGAGGCCGCGCTCGTAGAGCGCATGCCCCGTCTCGTGCAACACGCCCATGAGGCTTTGAGTGAAGTTATCCTCGTCGTAGCGCGTCGTGATGCGCACGTCGTCGGGCACGCCGCCGCAGAAGGGATGGAGGCTCACATCGAGCCGCCCATGCTCGAAATCGAAGCCGAGCGTCTTCATCAGCTTTTCGCACAACGCGCGTTGCCACGGGATCGGGAACGGCCCGGGCGGAAGCTCGAGCGTTGGCTCGCGCGCCTGATGCTCGAGCACTTGCTCGAGGAACGGGCGCAGCGATTTCTCGAGCGGCTCGAACACGCGGTCGATCGCGGCCGACTTGCCGTCGGGCTCGTATTCGTCGAGGAGCGCGTCGTAAGGCGAAACGCCGAGCTTTGCCGCCTTGGCGCCCGCGACCTCGCGCTGGAGCGAGACGACGCGCTCGAGTGCGGGGCGCACGAGGGCGAAGTCGCTTTTGGGCCGCGCCTCGCGCCAGACGCTTTCGCATTCGGCGTTGGCGTTGGAGACCGCCTCGACGAGCGCCGCGTCGAGCGCGGTCGCGTGGCCATAGGCGCGGCGCATCTCGCGCAAATTCGCGCGCTGCCAGGGATCGAGGGAAGCGGCATCGCTCTCGGCGCGGCCCAGCAGATCCTCGAGTGCCGAATCGGCCAGGATCTCGTGCTCCATGACGCGCAGGGTTGCCACCTGCTCGGCGCGCGCCTGCTGCCCGCCCGGCGGCATCATCGCGGCCGTGTCCCATTGGAGGACCGCGAGCGCCTGGCGCAAGCTCGCGATGCGGTGGAAGCGCTGCTCGAGCGCCGCATAGGCATCGTTCACGCGCGTCTCCATCAGGCGCTCCGCGTCTTGTCGGCGTCCGCCGCAACGTCCGCCGCCGCACCCGCCTCGGCCAGCTCCTTCGCCTTCTTCTCCGCGTCGCGCGCGAGATTGCGGTGATAAAGGAAATAGATCACCGAAAGCGAGACCGCGAAGGAATACCAGGTGAGCGCGTATTGGAGGTGGTTGTTCGGAAGATCGATGTGGCTTTGGCCGCCGATCGGGAGGCCGCCCGGGTTGGGCGCCGGTCCCGCCTCGATGTAATAGGAGCCGTGCGCGTCCTTGAGCCCGGCCCATTTCACCATCGCCGGCACGTCGACGTAGAACCAGACATTGTTGTTGGGCTCGTTGTCGGGCACGAGCCAATAATGCTTCTGGCTGCCGCGCAAGAGCCCCTCGACCGTCACCGTGCCCTTGAGCTCGCCCGCCGCGCGGGTCGCCGGGCTCTTGCGCTCGTCCGGGACCCAGCCGCGATTGATCAGGATCGCGCGCCCGTTGGAGAGAATGAACGGGGTCACGATCTGGTAGCCGACATTGTCGTTGAGGGAGCGCGCGGCGAGATACATTTCCTTGTCGTTGAGGAAATGGCCCGTGACCTCGGTCTTGGTGAAATCGTAGCCGGCCGCGGCCGCGTCGTCCGGCGGCAGCGCGATGGGAGCCCCGGTCGAGCGCGACGTGCGCTCGGCGATCAGTCCCTCCTTCCAATGGAGGCGCTGGATCTGCCAGGTGCCCAGACCCAGGAGGACGATCAGGGACGGGATCGTGAAGACGGTCGGCCAGAACGTCGGGCGGAATTTCATGCGCCTTATTTACACGCTTTCGCGCGCCCGTCGAGGGGCTTCGAGCCGCGTCAGCGCGGCCTCTCGCCCGCGAGCGTCACCCGGTGCATGGCGCGGCGCTGGCCGTGATAATCGTTGATCGGATTGTGCTGGGCGGCACGGTTGTCCCAGAAGGCGAGCGAGCCCACGCGCCAGCGGAAGCGGCAGGTGAATTCGGGCTGGGTCTGGTGGCGGAACAGATATTCGAGGAGCGGCGCGCTTTCCGCCTCGCTCATGCCCGCGAAGCGGACCGTGTGCCCGGCATTGACGTAAAGCGCCTTCCTCCCCGTCTCGGGATGGGTGCGCACGACCGGATGCTCGGCCTCGAAGATCTGGTTCGAGCGCCCGGTCGGGTCCGAGCGGATGCGGTCCTCGCGCGTGCGCGTGACGTTGGCCTTGGCCGAGCTGTTGACCGCCTTGAGCGGGTCGAGCACGGCGCGCAGCCCGGGCGACAGCGTCTCGTAGGCGAGGTACATGTTGGCGAACAGCGTGTCGCCGCCCGCCTCGGGCACCTCGCGCGCGAGCAGCATGCTGCCCATGGGCGGCGTCTCGAGATAGGCGGTGTCGCTGTGCCACACGCCGCCGAAATTGATCTTCTCGTGTTCGAGCTTCACGACCGGCGTGATGAGCGGGAATCCCTCGATGCCGGCGACGAAGGGATATTCGACCACTTCCCCGAAGCGGCTCGCGAAGGCGAGGAACGCGGCCGGCGCCAGCGCCTGGTCGCGGAAGAAGATCACGAGATGGTCGAGGAACGCGCGCCTCAACGCCGCCGTGGTCGTGTCGTCGAGATCGCGCGCGAGGTCGATCCCGAGAATCTCGGCGCCGAGCGCCCCCGCAAGCGGCTTGATCTCGAACCGGGTCAAGG
>DATJLQ010000190.1:0-1680 GCA_035509415.1 Alphaproteobacteria bacterium | reverse complement strand
GCGAGATAGACCTTCTGCACGTTCGGGCTGGTGAGGGCGTAGAGGTCGATCATGGGCGGGGCTCCTGCAATGGCGTCGCAACGGCCGCCGGGGGATCGATCGGGCGGGCGTCGCGCGCGCTTATCCTATCGCGCCTGGGCGGAAAATGAATAGCTTTCCGGCATCGCTGGTATTCGCCGAATGGTGGGCACTCGCGACGGCGGAGCGCAAATTCCGTGAAGTTTTATCCCGGAAATAGGATATCAGGACATCGATCTTGTCGCGAGACGCTTGAAGGCGGCGCAACGCGACCATGAGGAACGCCATGGCAAAGCGACGCTCTAGGGCCTCGAACGAACGCGACGGGGTAATCACCCGCGGCACGGCCAACGTGTTCGCCGATCTCGGCTATGCAGACGCCGAGGAGCGCCAGACCAAGCTTCGGCTTGCCTATGCCCTCAATCGCGTTCGCGCGCAGCAGCGCCTCACCCAAGCCGCGGCGGCGGAGAAGCTCGGGGTCAATCAGCCGAAAGTCTCGGCGCTCGCGAACTACAAGCTCGAGGGCTTCTCGGTCGAGCGGCTGATGGCGTTCCTGACCGCGCTCGATCAGGACGTGGAGATCGTGATCCGGAAGAAGCCGAGCCCGCGCAAACCCGCGCGCATATCGGTGGTCGCGGCGTGAGTGGAGCTATCCAGCAAGTCAACGTCAACAGCGGACCTCTTGCACCGGCAGGGCTGTCTCAAGCGCTCCCTCGATCAGGCATAAGGGTGCGCAATTTGGGAGAGCCAATCCGGCTGGTCGGCGTCGGTCTCTGGGGCGTTGCCGCCGCGCCGCGTGCCCGCCTGGCTCGCGCGGCTCGTGGCCGGCGAGCATCTCGTCGTCATGATAACGCAAGCGCGCGCGGGCTCGAACGCGAAGGCGAGGCGCGAATTATCGTGGCGCCCGGCCCATGGGTCGTGGCGCGAGGGATTTGCCGAGGTCGCGCGAGGTTTGGCGTAGCGGGCGCGCGGGCGGGGTCGGGCTTACGTCGGCGCCGGACCGTAACGCCCCTTGACCTCGTGCCGCCCTTGGCCGCATCATGGAACGTAATGAGAACGAACGGCCGGTGGCCGGCTTCGGATTGCCGTGTCCAGAATCCAGTTTTCTCTTCGTTTATAGAGGGGTGACCCAAATGGCCCGGGTCTGGTTTCGGTCGGCGCTCGGCGCCGCCCTGGTATCGTTGGCGCTCGCGACCGCAAGCCAGGCCGCGGATCGGCCCGCGAGCGAGCCCCGCATCGAGGAGGCGCTCACCAACATTCTGACCCTGAGCCGGCCGAACCAGGACGGGCTCGCGACCGTCTGGGACGGAAACAAATACGTCCAGTGCCGCCACCTCGCCGATCGCACGCTACGCTGCGAGGCGGCGGGCGCGTTGCTCCAGCCCTCGCTTGCGGCCGTGCTGACGCAAGAGCGCGTGGCGAAGCTCTCGGCCCTCGGCTGGCATCTCGAGCCCGCGTTCGGCAACTACGTCCAAATTCTCCCGGCCGACCAACCGCCCGGGCAGATCGCGGACAAGCTCGCGGAGGCGCTTCGGCAAGGCTACGACGCCGATCTCGCGAACTTGCAGGTCGAGACCGATTGGATTCCGTCCCAACGCTGCCCGCCGCGCAACGGGCCGGGGCAGAACCTCGCGGGCCTGATCAACAACGCACGCAGCATGG
>DATJLQ010000189.1:0-17003 GCA_035509415.1 Alphaproteobacteria bacterium | reverse complement strand
CGCGCCCGAGCGCGACGATCTCCTGCGCGGCTACTACAAGCGCCTCATGGACCCGGACCCGGCCGTGCACATGCCGGCGGCGCGGCGCTGGAGCATGTTCGAAGGGGCGTGCTCGACGCTGCTGCCGAGCCCCGAGACGGTGGCCGCCTTCGGCGACGACCGCATGGCCCTCGGCCTCGCGCGCATCGAGGCGCATTATTTCGTGCATGACGTGTTCCTGCCCGAGAACGCGCTCCTCGCCGATATCGGGCGCATCCGCCACATCCCGGCGACCATCGTCCAGGGCCGCTACGACATGGTGTGCCCGATCGTCACCGCCGACGAGCTGCATCGGGCCTGGCCCGAGGCGCGTTACGTGGTGGTGCCCGACGCGGGCCATTCGGCGATGGAGACCGGCATCCGCTCGGCGCTCATCGAGGCGACCGACCGGCTGCGCACGCCCCAAGCCGCAAGCGTCTGAGTCCCGCAAGCGTTCGAGTCCCGCAGGCGTTCGAGGCCCGCGCGGGTCTTGCGCGCGACGACAACGCCACGCGCCCACGCACCTTACTAGTGCCTCAGTTTGAAATCCTGGCTTGGGTCATGGCCGGACTTGGTCCGGCCATCCACGCCTTGGCGCTGGAAAGACGTGGATCACCGGGACGTGAAGCTTGGCCTCGTGCCGGCCGACGG
Organism: Alphaproteobacteria bacterium; assembly: GCA_035509415.1. Classification (GTDB taxonomy): domain Bacteria; phylum Pseudomonadota; class Alphaproteobacteria; order JACZXZ01; family JACZXZ01; genus DATJLQ01. The sequence continues at coordinate 16,334 of DATJLQ010000189.1, read as the reverse complement.
CCGGTCCCGGGGGCCCGGTGATGACGCGAGCTTGGACCATGGCCGGAGTTTCAAACTGCGTCACGACCCGCGCCTTGCGCCCCGCGCCGAATGCCGTAAGATGGCCCAACGCCCGCGCCAAGCGGGCTCGTCATTTGGGGGATTCTTCCTTGCGCTGGCTCGGGTTGGCGGCTTTCGCGACAAGCCTTTGTTGCGCAACGATTTCCCACGCCGGCCCCTTGACCGGCGACGATCCCGCCTTCCTCGAGATCCAGGCCGGCGCGTTCGACGTGCGCCACGCCCACACGGGCATTTTCGATGTCGAGTACCGCTCATCCTACAAGATTCTCGGCGTCGCGAAGCCGATGGTGGGCATGTTCGGCACGGCCAAGGGTGCTACGTACGAATATGGCGGCTTCGCCCTCGACCTCTATTTCGGCCGGCGCTGGGTCGCGACCTGGAGCGAGGCGATCGGCGCCTACGACCATGGCAACGACGTGAAGCTGGGGGCGGTGCCCGAGTTCCGCTCGGCGATCGACGTCGCCTACCGCTTCGACGACCGCTCGCGCCTCGGCGTCGAGTTCCACCACATCTCGAACGCGGGCATCGGCTCGGAGAATCCGGGCTCCGAGACGGTCTTGATGACCTACGCCTACCCGCTCACGAAGCTCAAGGAGCAGCTGTTCGGGAAGTAGGCCGCGCGTTCAGCGCGCGTCGAACCAGGCCTTGAGCGGATTCCAGTAATTCGCGATCCAGCCCTTGCGGTATTTCTCGACCTGACTCGGCGGAAGATTCCGCTGCGTCATGGTGAGGCGCGTGCCGGCGCCCTCGGGCTTGAGCACGAAATCGAGCCGCGACGCGCGCGCACCGCGCGGGAAGGCGCGGGTGCGCCAACGCATCGAAAGGCGCTTTCCCGGCACGACCACGAGATAGGTCCCGTCGATATAGCCGTCGAACGCGGTGAAGCGGCCGCCGGGCCGCGCGGCCCCCGTCGCGCGGGCACCGGTGAAGGCGCTGTGGCGCGCGGGCTCGGCGAGGGCGCGGAACACTTCGAGCGGCGCGGCATTGACGAGCAGCGCCTGCTCGATCGTGCCGGTCTTCGCGGGCTTCGGCCGCGGGCGCGCGGGCTCGGGGGATTTCGTGCGCGCGGCGCGCGTCGAGGCGCGCTTGAGTTGCGCCGTCCCGGCCGCGCGCTTCTTCGGACGCGATGCGCGCTTCTTCGGACGAGGCGCGATCTTCTTCGGCTTCCTCGGCTTGCGCGCGGACTTCCCGCGTCTCGATGCGTTGCGTGCCACGAATGCCTCCCCTGGGCGGCCATGGTGGTGGGAATCGGCGCGTCCGGCAAGACCCGCCGCCGGCTCCGAACGCACTTCAACGAGACGATTTCGGTTGACCCTTGGGCTCGATGAGCTCGACCTCCGGCAGCACGACGCGCGGGCGCTTGATCTTTTCGCTGGGCGCGAGCACGTCGGCGGTGCCGTCGATCACCGTCTCGCCCTTCTGGTTGACCGCGCGGCACGCGAACTGGATGCGCCGCCGCGCCGCGTCCTTGGCGCTCGCCGTGACGCTCACCGTGACCGTGTCGCCGATCGCGACCGGCCGGTGGAAGCGCAAGGTCTGGCCGAGATAGATGGTGCCGGGGCCCGGGAGCTCGGTCCCCAGCACGGTCGAGATCAAGGCGCCGCCCCACATGCCGTGGGCGATCAGCTTGTGGAACATGTCGTCCTTGGCGAAGGCCGGATCGACGTGCGCCGGGTTCACGTCGCCCGACATGACCGCGAACAGCTCGATGTCGCGGAAGCTCAAGGTGCGGCTGAGGCTCGCCGAGCGGCCGACCTCGATCTCGTCGAAGGTCAGGTTCTCGATCGTGCCGGGATCGGCGGGCGGGACGGCGTCGGCGGGCGGGGTCGCGTCGGCGGTCATGGGGCGGGGGCTCCTCGGGGCGGCCTATGGTATAAGGGCCATGGTAGGATATGGGTATGATGCCCGGGCGTCGCACCGTCCCCGTAGCTCAGTAGGATAGAGCGGCAGATTCCTAATCTGCAGGTCGTGGGTTCGAATCCCGCCGGGGACGCCAGCTCGCGCCAAGGCTTCGGGTGGCGTCAAGCTCTTCGCCGGACTCCGACGCGCCTCAATCGCCCCATCAGGGGGCGTTCGGCGCCTTCGCGATGCGCACCGCGAGCAGTGCGGCGGCGAAGATCGCCGCGGCCAGCGACAGGATCGCGAGATCGCCGCCCGGCCAATGGGCACCCCCGCCTTCGCCGATCCAAAATACTCCGAACGCGGAGAGAAGAACGCCGACGCCGAATTTGAGGCCGTTCTCCGGAACGCGGGTCAAGGGCCGGTGCAAGAGGACGCCGAGGGCCACGACCAGGAGCAGCGCCGCCATTGCCCCGACGCTCGAGGGCACGAACGAGGCCTGCCCGGCACCGACGGCGACGACGATCAGCACGACCTCCATCCCCTCGACCAGAACGGCCTTGAAACAAGCGGCGAAGGAAACCGGGTCGAGGCCCCGCGGAGCCGGCGTTGCGGCGGCGAATTGCCGGGCCTGCCGTTCGTAGATACGCGCCTCGTCGTGGAGCGGAATGCGCCCGGCCGCCCGCAGCACCGCCTTCTGCAGCCATTTCATGCCGAAGCCGAGCAGGAAAAGGCCGAGGGCGAGTTGGAGCCACGCCAGCGGAATCGGGAAGCGGGTCAGCATGGGCCCGAAGAGCGCTACGGCAACGATGAGGGCGACCAGCGCCGCGGCAACGCCGATGAGGGCCGAGCGCCAGCCGCGCGTGACACCCACGGCGAGCACGATCGTAAGCGCCTCGACTCCTTCGACGAAGGAGGCGAGAAACGCGGCGAGCGTCGAGGCGCCCCAGTTCGTCCAATGCAGCATCGCCACGTCCAATCCCAGGGCCGCCCGAAGTCGATCCCACGCTCGCCGAGCCGCCGTCCGCCAGCACCTCAGCGCGTCGCAACCATGAAAAAGCGCGGGAACGGGAGCAACGCCGATCCGTCCGGCAACGCCGGGTAGGCGTCCGCGACCGCGTCCCGGTATTGGGCGAGGAACGAAGCGCGCTCGCCCGCGTCGAGCGGGTCGAGGAAGGGGCGCAAGGCGCTGCCCTTGAACCATTCCACGATCGCGTCGGGCGCGCCCGGGAGCACGTGGAAATAGGTCGTACGCCAGACGTCGACGCGGCCGCACGCGGTACGCAGGAGCTCGTAATACCAGCGCGCACTCTCCATCGGCGCGCGCGCCTCCATGGCCGCGGCGAGTTTCCCGGCCCACGGCCCGTGGCGCGCGATCGCGCGCATGAGCGTGTGGGCGGGCTCCTCGAAATTGTCGGGCATCTGGATCGCGAGGCTGCCGCCCGGGGCGAGCTTCGCGGCGAGACGCGGGAACAGCTGCGCATGATCCGGAAGCCATTGGAGCACGGCGTTCGCGAGGATCGCGTCGTAGGAGCCCGCGCCCGCGCCCGCGTCCGCCCCCGGCTCCGCCCAACGCTCGATCGCGACGGTCTCGAAGCGGATATTCGGGAGCCGCTTCCGCGCCGCCGCGATCATGTCGGGCGAGCTGTCGAGCCCCAGGATCTCGGCCTCGGGATAGCGCGCGGCCAGGAGCTCGGTCGAATTGCCCGGCCCGCAGCCGATGTCGGCCACGCGGCGCGCGGCGCGCGTCGGCACGGCGGCGAGCAGGTCGCGCACCGGCCGGGTGCGCTCGTCCTCGAACGTCACGTACTGCGCCGCCGACCAGCTCATCGCTCCACCCCGCGCACGAAAGGCACGAGACTACGCTTGGGACGGCAGCGCCTCAACCGCTTAGCACCGCGCCCGAAACGAAAAGGGGCTCCCCGAAGGGAGCCCCTCAACTTGCCGATCGGTCGCGCGGCTTAGAATTTCACCGTCGCGATCAGCTCGCCCACGATCATGGTCGCGCCGGTGGACGGCGTCGGCGTGCCGTTGGCCTGCGCGAAGGCCGAGGCCGCCTGGTCGAAGCCCTTCCCCGGGATGCCGAAGCCGAGCACGCTCGAGATGGTGAGGAACTTGAACTGGTCCGGCGTATAGCTGCCGTTGATGTCGACCTCGTCCATCGCGTGGTTGGCCGTGATCGAATTGGTGGCGATGCCGTTCGCGGTCGAGGACGCGAGCTGGTGGCTTGCGAACGAGAAATCGTAGAACACGATGCCGAAGGTGGTGTTGTCGGTCGGCGTGCTCGACAGATTCACCATCCAGACGTTGATGTTGCTCGGCCCGCCCAGGTACCAGCCGTACACCTCGCCCAGATACCAGCTGCCGTAGCCGCGCGGCCCGACGCCGTAGAAGAGCGGGTCGTAGCTGTGCTTGGTGGTGCCGTTGACGTTGCTCTCGCCGCTGAAGTGGGCGTAGCGCACCGAGAGCGTGGGCGCCCAGGGCAGGTTCTCGAAATTGTAGCCGGGCTCGACGTACCACGCGTCGGCGTCGACCTTGTTGAGGGAATTGCTGTTGTTCTCCTTGACGAACTCGCCGTGGAACAGGATGTCCGGGTTCCAGAAGTCGAGGAACGAGCCGGCGGCCCGGGCGTCGAACACGTTCATGCCCTTGCGGTCCGCGGTGGTCGAGAGCGAGCCCGCGGTCGAGCCGGGTGCGAGCGAGGGCGCGTCCGAATCGTAGATGTTGAAGTACATGCCGTCGATGTCCCAGATGTCCGGCGGGTTGGGATTGTCCTTGGTCGCCTTGCCGGCCTTGTAGTACTCGGCCGTGAGGCCCGCGAACTTGCTCTCGGGATTGTCGTTGCCCTGCATCACGGTCTGGTTCGAGCGGTTCTCGAGCTTGAACAGGTTGACGCGCACGGGCGCTAGGTCGGGCGTGAGCTTCAGGATCGCGGTGCGTTGGAACGCGGTCTGGAGCGAGGTGTAGTAGGCGCCGCGCCGCCAGCCGGGCAGGATGCCGGTGTCGATCACGAGGCCGTCGCCCGCCGTGAAGGACTGGTCGCCGAGCGAGAAGTCGACGGCACCGCTGCCGAGCGTATCCTTGAACGTGTCGCCGGAATTCCAGCCGCCGTCCATGGTCTCGGTGTCGAAATGCCAAGGCGTGTTGCCCGTGGTCGAGCGCAAGCCGTTCACGGCGAGCGAGGAGAACGCGTCGCCGTCGCCCACGGTACCTTGGCCGACGAAGGAGAAGTTCGCGTACAGGCTGCCCTTGTCGAAGGAGCCGCCGAGGAAGGACGGGGTCGAGAACGCGAGCGCCGGCATGTCGCTGGTTTCGAGCCACTCGCGGTCCGTCTTGCGCTGGTTCGGCGTGTTCACGACGTTGGCGGGCGACTGGGTGTTGATGTTGCCGGCGCCGAAGTCGGTGTTGCCGACGCCGAAGAAGCCGACCACGCCGGTGAAGTCGCCGGTGAGGGTGGTGCCGTTCTTATTGTCCAACAGCGTCACCTGCGCCTGGGCCGCGCTCGAAAGCGCCACCAGGGAGACCCCCAGCGAGAGCGCCGCGGAGAAAAGCAATGTCTTGTTTTGGCGGGAGATTTTCGTCATGTCGGCCTAGCCCCCTCTGACGGTTGCTCATTTTTTAGGCGAATAGTCCAAAAACAATGCAACGTATGACGAGATTTTGTCGTTAAAACAATGACATAGCTATGCTTCACCGATGCTCTAATGGGAATTTGGAAATGAGTCAAGGTCTGTGTGCACTGCAGCGTAATCGGGGTAGGCCTCGCTGTGGCGGTTGAAAATCTTCGGATTCTGGCGGCTTTCTGCGGCGAATTTGACCCCCAGCAAGGACGCGTGAGCATTCGATCAACAGAGCCATGCGGGGCCGGTTTGAAGATTTCATGGCGCCTGTGTCCAAAGAGACACAGGGCCTATCTCGGGCGTATGCCGAACATCCCCGGGACGCGCGGCGCGCGGCCGGCTCGGTTGCAGGAATCGGCCGAAAAGCGCATCATCCCGGCCCCAAATCCCGGCCCCGAAATCCCACCGACCCAGGGCCCAAGAACACGCCATGGAGGAGACACGCGATGACCATTTGGGTGCGCTTCGAGGAGCAGGGCCGACCGGGCTTCGGCACCCTCGCGGGCGACAAGATCGAGATCCATGAGGGCGACATGTTCGCCGGCGCCAAACCCACGGGCCGGAGCGTCGCCCTTGCCGCGGTAGCACTCGCGATCCCGTGCGTCCCTTCGAAATTCATCGGCCTGTGGAACAACTTCCACGCCCTCGCCGAGAAGAACAATTTCAAGGAGCCGGCCGAGCCGCTCTACTTCTTCAAGTCGGCCAACGCCTACCAGCCGGCCAACACCCGCATCCCGCGCCCCAAATCCTATCCCGGCCGCGTCGTCTACGAGGGCGAGCTCGGCATCGTCATCGGGAAGCGCTGCACGGCCGTGTCCGAGGCCGAGGCCGCGGCGCACATCTTCGGCTACACCTGCGTCAACGACGTGACCGGGTTCGACGTGCTCAACAAGGACCCGGCCTTCCCCCAATGGGCGCGCGCCAAGAGCTACGACGGCTTCGGCGTGTTCGGGCCCGGGATCGCGACCGGCCTCGATCCCGACAAGCTCGTGATCCGCACGCTGCTCAACGGCGAGGAGCGCCAGAACTATCCGGTCGCGGACATGTTCTTCCGCCCGCACCGCCTGGTGAGCCTGATCTCCCAGGATCTGACGCTGCTGCCGGGCGACCTGATCGCGTGCGGCACGTCCTTGGGGGCCGGCAGCATGAAGCCGGGTGCCAAGATCGAGATTTCGATCGACGGCGTCGGCGTCCTTTCGAACACGATGGAATAGGCGGTCGCGGCCGCCTCGAGCTCAAGCACGGGGAATCCTGACCATGGCAATGAAAATCGGCATCGTCGGCGCGGGCGCCATCGGCGGTCTGCTCGGCGCCAAGCTGGCGCTCGCGGGCGAACAGGTCGTCTTCGTCGAGGCCAACGCGGCGCATCGCGACGCGATCAACAAGCACGGCCTCAAGCTCATCATGCATGGCGGCGAGGAGCTGGTCGCGCGGAACGCCCGCGCGGTCGCCTCGCTCGACGAGCCGGGGCCGCAGGACCTGGTCATCGTCGCGGTCAAGGCGCATCAGATCTCGATGGTGGCGCCGGGGCTGAAGAAGCTCTACGGCAAGGACACCATCGTCATGACCGTGCAGAACGGCCTCCCCTGGTGGTACTTCCACAAGCATGGCGGCCCGCTCGACGGCAAGCGCCTGACCTCGGTCGATCCCGACGGCTCGATCGATGCCAACATCGAGCCCGACCGCATCATCGGCTGCGTGGTCTATCCCGCGGGCGAGGTGATCGCGCCGGGCGTCATCAAGCACGTCGAAGGCGACCGCTTCTCGATCGGCGAGCTCGACGGCTCGAAGTCGAACCGGGTCGAGATGATCGCCCAGATGCTGATCGCGGCCGGCTTCAAGTCCTTCGTGCTCGACAATGTGCGCGCCGAGATCTGGCTCAAGGCGTGGGGCAACCTGTCGTTCAACCCGATCTCGGCCTTGACCCACGGCACGCTCGAGGGCATCGCGCGCTATCCGCACACGCGCGAGCTCGCCGCCAACATGATGGCGGAGGCGCAGACCATCGCGAACAAGCTCGGCATCACCTTCCGCCATACGATCGAGAAGCGCATCCAGGGCGCCGAATCGGTCGGGCCCCACAAAACCTCGATGCTCCAGGACGTGGAGCATGGGCGCAGCCTCGAGATCGAGGCGCTGGTGGGGAGCGTGGTCGAGCTCGGGCGCCTGACCGATACGCCCACACCCCACATCAACGCGGTCTATGCGTGCTGCAAGCTCCTCGACAAGGTGATGGCGGACGAGCACGCCGGGATCGCGCCCCAGAAAGTGGCGTGAGCGAGCTCGCGCGAGCGGAGTCGGCCGAGGCCTAATCGTCTCGTTCCACCGGATCGAGCGCCGAGAAGCGCACCGGCAGGATTTCGCGCATCGCCAAGCGGCCGCGCGCGTCCTTCTCGACCAGCATGAGCTGCTGGGAATTCTGCATGCCCGCGGGCGCCACCATGCGCCCGCCCGGCTTGAGCTGGGCGAACAGCGGCGGCGGGACCAGCTCGGGGGCGGCGGTGAGGATGATGCGGTCGAACGGCCCGCGCTCGGGCCAGCCGTAATAGCCGTCGCCGACCTTGAGCGCGACGTTCTTGTAGCCCGCCTGGGCGAGGCGCTTCGCCGCCTCGGCCGAAAGCTCCTCGATGCATTCGACGCTGTAGACCTCGCAGCCGAGGGCGGCCAGCACCGCCGCCTGGTAGCCGAGGCCGGTTCCGATCTCGAGCACCTTGGCGCCGGGGGCGAGCTCGAGGAGATCGGTCATGAGGGCGACGATGAAGGGCTGGGAGATGGTCTTGCCGTGGCCGATCGGGAGCGGGGTGTCGGCATAGGCGTAGACGCGCAGCTCGGCCGGGACGAAATCGTGCCGCGGCACCGAGCCAACCGCCCGCATCACCGCCTCCGCGAGCGCCTCCTTGCCGATCTCGGCGCGGGCGAGGCGCGTATGGGCGAGGATTTCCTCGACCATGACCGCGCGCAGGGCTTCGAACTGGCCGTCTTCCATGGCCGGTCTCATCGAGCTGGGCACCTCCGGGCTCGCGCGCCCCGACTCTAAGGCGCCGGGGCGTCCGGCGCACCCGAAAACCGGCGCCGTCCGGGCCGTGGGCGCGGGGCCGAACCGGCACCTCCCGGGCGTGCCGCGACCCTTGCCGAGTCGCGCCGGCTAAGATATTGATGCCCATCGCCGAGCGGCCCCCAGGGGCCCGCGCAAGCCCAGGCCCCAGGCACCCGAGGATTTCCATCGTGCGGCTGCTGCGTTTCGTCCCCGACGACACCAAGATCGATTTCATCGGCCGGCGCTTTTTCGCGTTCGGCATCACCGGGCTCCTGTTCCTGATCACGATCGCGTCGGTGGCGATCCAGGGCCTGAATTTCGGCATCGATTTCGAGGGCGGCATCCTGCTCGAGGTCAAGGCGCAGCACGCGTTCGACCTCGGCCCCCTGCGCGCGAAGCTCAACGCGCTCGATCTCGGCCAGGTGACGCTCCAGACCTTCGGCGATCCGTCCGACCTTCTGATCCGCGTGCAGCGCCAGCCGGGCGGGGAGAAGCCGCAGCAGGTCGCGGTCGAGAAGGTGCGCGCGGCCCTCGGCGCCGGCATCGACTACCGGCGTATCGAGGTGGTGGGCCCGGAGGTGAGCGGCGAGCTCTTGCACAAGGGCTTCCTCGCGGCATCCCTCGCGATCCTCGCGATCGGCGTCTATGTCGCGTTCCGGTTCGAATGGCAATTCGGCATCGCCGCCTTCGTCGCGACCCTCCACGACGTGGTCACCACCATCGGCGTGTTCTCCATCATGCGATTGGAATTCGATCTGACCGCGATCGCGGCGATCCTCACCATCGCCGGCTACTCGGTCAACGACACCGTGGTCGTGTTCGACCGCATCCGCGAGAATTTGCGCAAATACAAGACCATGGGTCTCAAGGACCTGTTCAATCTGAGCGTCAACGAGACCCTGTCGCGCACCATCATGACCAGCACCACGACCATGCTCGCGGTGCTCGCGCTCCTGTTCGTGGGCGGGCCGGTGATCCGCAACTTCAGCGTCGCGATGCTGTGGGGCATCATCACCGGCACTTATTCCTCGATCTACGTCGCCGCGGCGCTGCTTCTGTACGTGAAGCCGCTCCGGCGCATCGTGGAGGCCTCGGGCTCGGCGGCGCCCGCGACGAAGAAGACTTGACCGCGTAATCGGCGGGCGCTGAGAGGCGTCCGGAGGCTGGGGCATAACGAGGGGACGCTTGCATGACCGGTCCTGCCCTGGCGTTTGGCCTTGCCTTCGACCAGCTCTATACCCGCGAAGGCTGCCTCGAGCTCGACAAGCATTTCTGCGCGGCACTCAAGGCGCGCGACGTCGAGCTCTTCAACCGATTGATGGCGGCGCGCGCCGCGCCCGATTCGCTCGCGACCAAGGACGAGAGCGAGCTTCTCCTGGCACTCGCGCCCGCGCTCGAGGATTTCCTCGCCGAGCTGTTCGGCATCGAGGCCGCACTCGCGAAGCTCGAGGCGGGGCACGACGCGCTCGCCCCCCTCTATACCTGCAAGCGCCTGTTCGTTCAGCGCGATTCGACGCGCGCCCACAACGAGGCCGAGGCGGCCGCGTTCGACGGCGCGGCACTCCGCAGGGCGCTCGACGCCGAGCTCGGGGCGGGCTGGGACGAGCTCGCCTTCGCGACCAAGATCATGGCCTGGCGCGAGCAGGAGGCGGAGCACAAGGAGGCACTCGATCTCGCGCGGCGCTACGCGGCCTGGGCGGTCTATAGCGAGGCCGGCAAGGAGCTCCACCGCGCGGGCGTCGTCTTCAAGGTGCCGCACAAGCTCGATCCCCATCATCTCGTGCCGATCGAGACCGAGACGCGCGACGGCATCGAGATCATGCGCGTCGATTACCACCACGCGCCGCGGCGCGAGGGCTTCGATCTCACCGACAAGGGCGCTTCGCTCACCCTCGGCCTCGACGATGCGAACTACTGCATCTGGTGCCACAATCAGGGCAAGGATTCCTGCTCCAAGGGCCTGCGCGAGAAGGCGGGGAAGGACGGCCACGCCGCGTTCCGCAAAAGCGTGTTCGGCGTCACGCTCGCGGGCTGCCCGCTCGAGGAGCGCATCTCGGAGATGCACACGCTCAAGGCCTCGGGCCATCCGCTCGGTGCCCTTGCGATGATCTGCGTCGACAATCCGATGTGCGCGGCCACCGGACACCGGGTGTGCAACGACTGCATGATGGCCTGCGTCTACCAGAAGCAGGATCCGGTCAACATCCCGCGCAGCGAGAGCCGCATCCTCAAGGACGCGATCGAGCTTCCCTGGGGCTTCGAGATTTACGGGCTCCTCGGGCGCTGGAACCCGCTCGACCTGCGCCGTCCGCTCCCGAAGCCCGAGACCGGGAAGCGCGTGCTCGTCGTCGGGATGGGGCCCGCGGGGTTCAATCTCGCGCACCATCTTCTGAACGAGGGCCATCTTGTCGTGGGGATCGAGGCGCTCAAGATCGAGCCGCTCGACCCCGCGCTTTCGGGGATTTCCCTCGAAGGGGCGCGCACGCCCTTCCGCGCGATCCGCGACGTCGCCGAGATTCGCGACCGGCTCGACGAGCGCGTCATGGGCGGCTTCGGCGGCCTCTCCGAGTACGGCATCACGGTGCGCTGGGACAAGAACTACCTCAAGGTGATCCGCCTCCTGCTCGAGCGCCGCGCGGGCTTTCGCCTGTACGGCGCGGTGCGCTTCGGCGGCACGCTCGGCATCGACCGGGCCTGGGCCTTGGGCTTCGACCATATCGCGCTCTGCGTGGGCGCCGGGAAGCCCACCGTGCTCGACGTCCCCAACGGACTCGCGCGCGGCGTGCGCATCGCGAACGATTTCCTGATGGCGCTCCAGCTCGGCGGTGCCGCAAAGACCGGGTCGGTGTCCGATCTCGAGATCCGGCTCCCCGTCGTGGTGATCGGCGGCGGCTTGACGGCGGGCGACACGGCGACCGAATCCTTGGCCTATTACCCGGTGCAGGTGGAGCGCTTCCTCGCGCGCTACGAGCGCCTCGCGGCCGAGCAAGGCGAGGCCCGGCTGCGCCAGGGCTGGAGCGAGGAGGAAGGCGCGACCGCGGACGAGTTCATCGCCCATGCGCGTGCGCTCCGCGCCGAGCGCGCGTCGGCCGCGCGCGAGGGACGCGCGCCGCGCGTGCGCGAGCTGGTCGATTCCTGGGGCGGGGTCACCATCGCCTATCGGCGCCGGCTCATCGATTCGCCGAGCTACACGCTCAACCACGAGGAAGTCGCCTTCGCCCTCGAGGAAGGCGTGCGTTTCGTCGAATGCGTCGCCCCCCACGCGGTCGAGGTGGACCGCTTCGGCCATGCCGTGGCGCTCGTCATGGGCCGCACGAAAGTGGGCGAGGACGGGAAGCTGGTCGAGACCGGGGAGAGCGTCACCTTGCCCGCGCGCAGCATCCTGATCGCGGCCGGGACCCAGCCCAACACGGCACTCGCCCTCGAGGAGCCGACGCACCTCAAGCTCGACGGGCGCTACTTCCAGGCGCTCGACGAGACCGGGAAGCCGGTCAAGCCCGAGCGCGTCTCGAAGCCCGCGGTGCCCGAGCTCCTCGTCGCCCTCGAACCCGACGGGCGCGCGATCAGCGTCTATGGCGACACCCACGCTTCCTTCGCGGGCAACGTGGTGAAGGCGATGGCGAGCGCCAAGCACGGCTATCCGATCGTCTCGCGCCTGCTCGAGAAACGTCCGGCGCCGCGCGAGACGAGCTCTGACTTTTTCGCGCGCCTCGATCGGCTCCTCTCGGCACGCCTGGTCGCCTCGCGACGCTTGGCACCCGACTTGATCGAGCTCGAGATCGAGGCGCCCGGCGCCGCCGCGTCCTGGCGCCCGGGCCAGTTCTTCCGCATCCAGGATTTCGAGAGCCGCGCGCGCCAGGTGGACGCAACCTCGCTCGCGATGGAAGGGATCGCGGCGATGCCCTGCGCGGTCGATGCCGCGCGCGGCACCATCGCGCTCGCCCTTTCGACGGCGGGCGGCTCGGGTGCCATCGCGGCGCATCTCAAGCCCGGCGATCCCGTGGCCCTCATGGGGCCCGACGGCACGCCGCTCTTGTTGCCCGAAAGCGGCGCCGTGCTTCTCGCGGGCTCAGGATTCGGTGCCGCCGCCCTCGTGCCCATTGCCGAGGCGATGCGCGCGCGCGGCCGCCGCACCCTCGTCTTCGCGGGCTTTGCGTCCGCCGACGGGCGCTTCAAGCAGGCCGAGATCGAGCGCTGCGCGGACAGCGTCGTGTGGTGTGCGGCCACCGGCCCCGCGATCCAGCCCGCGCGTACCCAGGACAAGAGCTTCGCGGGTCCCGTCGCCGACGCCGTCGTCGCCTACGGCAAGGGGACGCTCGGCGAAGTCGCGATCCCGCTCGGCGAGGTCGCGCGCGCCTACGCGATCGGGCCGAGCGCGCTCGCCCACGGACTCGCCGAGACGCGCCACGCCGAGATCGCGGCCCTGCTCAAGCCGGGGGTTGCGCTCACCGGCTCGCTCCTCGTCCCCATGCAATGCATGGCGAAGGAGATTTGCGGCCGCTGCCTCGCGGCCGTGCGCGATCCCAAGACCGGCGCCACGCGCCTCGTCTTCGCCTGCGTCGACCATAATCTCCCGCTCGAGCTGGTCGATCTCGAGACGCTCGACGAGCGCCTGGCCCAGAACGCGACCAGCGAGCGCTTGACCGGCGCCTGGATCGCCCATTGCCTGGCGACGGCGGGCGCCGACGATTAGCGCGGGAGACGGGCTCGCAGGAGCCGTGCGGCGCCGTCGGCCGCGACGTCGCGCGGCGCCAGGCGCACGAGGAACGCGCCGAGCCGGTTGATCCCGCCCACCACATGGACGCGCTTCCGCCCCAGCGCCGCCAGCGCCTCGCGCGCGACGCGCTCGGGGGCAGCGATGCGGCGCAGCGTGTCGCCCGGGATTCCCGCGCGCGCGAAGAACGCGGTCGCGGTCGCGCCCGGACAAAGGGCCAGCACGTCGACCGGACGGCCGCGCAGCTCGCTCGCGAGGCCTTCGGCGAAATGGAGATCGAAGCTCTTCGTGGCACCGTAGGTGGTGAGGAACGGCGTCGGCTGGAACGCGGCGGTGCTCGCGACCACGATCACGCCGGCGCGGCGTCCGTCGGCTTCGGCGCGCGCGATCATGCCCGGCAGCAGCGCGCGCGTAAGCGCCACCACCGCGACCACGTTCACTTGCGCCATCTCGAGTTCGGTCGCCGCGGGGTTGGTCTCGAGCGGCCCCAAGCGGCCGAGCCCCGCATTGTTGACCAGGAGATCGACCGGCCGCGCGAGTGCCGCCTCGATCGCAACGGCGCGGCCCGTCTCGGTCGCGAGGTCGGCCGCGAGCGAATCGACGCGCCGGCCGGGCCGTACGAGCTCGCGCGCGAGCTCGGCGAGCTTCGCGCCGTCGCGCCCGGTGAGCAGCAGATCGGTCCCGGAATCGAGCGCGCGCGCGAAGGCGGTGCCGATCCCGCTCGTCGCCCCGGTGATGAGTGCGCACGCGAATCGCGCCATGGTCCCCTCCTGGAACGCCGCGAAGGCCCGGATTATAGCGGAATCCGGCGCTTTTTCGCCCCTTGCGACCGCGCCTGCGTGCCGTTAAAAGAGGCACCCGCGGTCCGCTCGGACCGTTTGCGGGTCGGACCGTTCCGGGCTCGGGCCCGCGCCGCGCGGCAAGAACAATCGGGAGCAGCATGGCAACGTTCCGGACGATCGACGATTTCGACGTGCGCGGGAAGCGCGTTCTCGTGCGTGCCGATCTCAATCTTCCGATGAAGGACGGCAAGGTCGCGGACAAGACGCGCCTCGAGCGGCTCGTCCCCACCCTCGAGGAGCTCGCGGACAAGGGGGCGCGCGTCATCGTGCTGTCCCATTTCGGCCGGCCCAAGGGAAAGCCGGCACCCGAATTCTCGCTCGCCCCCATCGCGCCAGCGCTCGGCGCGGCACTCCACGGACGCTCGCTCCGCTTCGTTCCCGATTGCGTCGGCCCTGAGGCGCGCGCGGCCGCGGCCGCGCTCAAGAACGGCGAGCTCATGCTGCTCGAGAACGTGCGCTTCGATGCGGCCGAGGAGAAGAACGATCCGGCCTTCGCGAAGCAGCTCGCCTCCTTGGGCGAGCTCTATGTCGACGACGCCTTCGCCTGCGCCCATCGCGCCAATGCGTCGATCGACGCCATCGCGCGTTTCCTCCCCGCCGCCGCGGGCCGCCTCATGGAGGCCGAGCTCAAGGCGCTCGAGAGTGCGCTCGAGACGCCGACGCGCCCGCTCGCGGCCGTGATCGGCGGCGCCAAGGTCTCGACCAAGATCGAGCTTTTGGGAAATCTCATCGACAAGGTCGACATCCTGATCGTGGGCGGCGCGATGGCGAACAATTTCCTCGCGGCACAGGGCATCTCGATCGGGAAGTCGCTCGTCGAGGCGGACATGATCGGGGTCGCGCGCGACATCCTCGCGAAGGCCGAGCGGCGCCGGGTCGAGTTCCTGCTGCCGACGGACGCCATCGTGGCGCCGCGCCTCGAGCCCGCGGTGCCCTACCGCGCCGTCCCGATCGGCCAGGTGCCGGCGGACGAGATGATCCTCGATATCGGCCCCGCGACCGCGGACGCGCTCGCGCACCGGCTTCTCGATGCGAAGACCCTGGTCTGGAACGGCCCGCTGGGTGCGTTCGAGACCAAGCCGTTCGACGCCGGCACCGTGCGCGTCGCGCGCGCGGCGGCGGACCTCGCGCGCGCGGGGAAGCTCGTGAGTGTGGCGGGCGGCGGCGACACGGTCGCCGCACTCGCCCATGCCGGCGTGATCGATTTCTTCAACTACGTCTCGACCGCGGGCGGCGCCTTTCTCGAATGGCTCGAGGGCAAGGAGCTGCCGGGTGTGGCCGCCCTCAAGGCGTCGGCCGCGCGCCGCGCCGAGACCGCCTGATCCTTCCGGATTTCAGGATGCTGCCGCCGACGCGCGCGCACTCGCACGCGGCCGCTCGCTCGCGCTCTTGAGCTGGCCGCAGGCGGCGGCGATGTCGCGCCCGCGCGGCGTGCGTACCGGCGAGGCATAGCCCGCATTCATGACGATCTCGGCGAAGGCGCGAATATCCTTCTCGTCCGAGCATTCGTAGGGGGCGCCCGGCCAGGGATTGAACGGGATCAGGTTCACCTTCGACGGAATGCCGCGGATGAGGCGCACGAGCGCGCGCGCATCGGCGGTCGAATCGTTGACGCCCTTGAGCATGACGTATTCGAAAGTGATGCGCCGGTTGGGATTGATATTGGCATAATCGCGGCACGCGGCCATGAGCTCGGCGATCGGGTACTTCTTGTTGAGCGGCACGATCTTGTCGCGCAGCTCGTCGCGCACGGCATGGAGCGAAAGCGCCAAATTCACCTTGAGCTCCTCGGCGCAGCGGCGGATTTCCGGCACCACGCCCGAGGTCGAGAGCGTGATGCGCCGGTGCGAGATCGCGATGCCGTTCCCGTCCATCACGATCTTGAGCGCCTTCGCGACGTTCTCGTAATTGTAGAGCGGCTCGCCCATCCCCATCATGACGATGTTCGAGATCATGCGGTCGTCGCGCGCCGACGGCCATTCGCCGCTCGCGTCGCGCGCCAAGAGGAGCTGTCCGACGATCTCGCCCGCGTCGAGGTTGCGCACCAGCTTCATCGTGCCGGTGTGGCAGAATTTGCAGGTGAGCGTGCAGCCGACCTGGGACGAGACGCAAAGCGCCCCGCGATCCGCCTCGGGGATGTGCACGGTCTCGATCAGATTGCCGTCGGCGAGCTTGAGCAGCCATTTCCGCGTGCCGTCGGCGGATTCCTGCGCGCGCGCGAT
>DATJLQ010000188.1:0-62090 GCA_035509415.1 Alphaproteobacteria bacterium | reverse complement strand
ATGATCGACACGAACGACCCGCGCGCAACCTCAAGCTCGATCCCGCTCAAGACACGGTGCCGCCCCGCCCCAACCCCGTACTCCACCGCAACGTCCCGGAGCGCGATCAGCGTCTCCGCCGTCGCAGCAGATTGGGTGCGGCCATCGGACACCGCCATCGATCTCGCTCCCCCAGCTTGGGCGCCAGCCGTCTCGGCCCGTTGCCTCGGCGGCCGCATAGGCGTCGGGCGCGCGAAGCCTCCAGCGCTTGCTTGGCGCGCCGGACCGCTCGCCACCGGCGCCGACAGGCCTACCGCGCGCTCGCCGCCTGCGTCTTGAACCATTCCACCACCTCGTCGGCGACCTCCTGGTCGATCGCGGCGGGAAAGCAGCCGGCGATGCCGATGGCGCCCACGCATTCGCCGCCGTGATGCTCGCCCTTGACGTCGTCGAGCTTGATGGCAGCGCCGCCCTCCGCGAGGAACCATTGATTCTGAGCGTTGAGCGAGGCGACGGTCGCGCCGTAAAGCGGCCGGTCCTTCTGCAAGCGGGCGAACATCGGGCCGGTACTGGTGCGATAGGCACTCGCAAGGCGCGCCTTGCCGAGGGCGAAGTCCGGCGTGACGTAAAGCGCCTTGGCGTGCCGGATCACGCCGCAGGTGCGGCCCGATGCGTCCACGATTCCGCACGCGACGAAGAAGTTGCGCTTCAGCGCAGCCTCGATTCCGTGCCGGATGGTGGCTTCGACGAGCTCGTGAGAAAATTCCATCATGCTCTCCCAAACGATGGCGGCGAGAACCGCATAGACTTCGGCCGCAGCATCGGCCCGACGCCGGCCGGAAGGGCCGCTCCGGCCGAAATCCGCCGACGATCGACAGCGGGCCGAATTGCAGCCGGCTCAAGACGACGCGCTCGGCCGGCGCGCGCCGCTAAACCAAATCGGCCTTCGATCCCGACTCCGCGCGACCCGCCCGACGCAAGCGTTCGCCCGCGGCGTCCTCGAGGGTCGGAAACTGGACGGTGCCGTCGGCGCCCATGTCGACGTTCGCCAACAGCCGCCGCATCGTGCTCTCGCAATGCGCGCGGCTGACGCGGCCGGCCTCGTCGGCGTCGCCGTCGCGGAAGGCATTGAAGATCGCGCGGTGCTCGCTGTCGGCATCGTCGACCTGGCCCGTCAAGTTCGCCTCGATGCGGATGTAGGGCTCGATCGCGTCCCTCAGGTTGAGCGAGACTTCGCTCAGGCGCTGCCGCCGCGCGCTGTTGATGAGGCTGGTGTGGAACTCGTGATTCACGGCGGCCCAGTCGTTGAGATAGTTGGGCGCGCTGCGGTCGAGGCGCTCCATGCGCGTGAGCGTCGCCTCGATGCGCGCGATGTCCTCGGCCGTCCGCGCGCGGGTCGCGACCGCGAGGGCGTGTTCCTCGACCACCATGCGGAGCTCGAAAATCTCGATGATCTCCGAGCGGTTGAGGGACACGACCGCAAAGCCGCGGCGTGGGCGCAGGACGATGAGCCCCTCCGCCTGAAGCCGGCTCAGCGCTTCGCGCACGGGAACGCGGCTCACCGAGAAATGCTTCGCGAGAAGATCCTGGCGCAGCTCCATGCCCGGCGCGAGACGGCCGCTCAGGATGTGCGTCCGCAGCCACTCATAGATCACGTCCGGGACCGGCCGAAATTCCGCCGGAACGGGAATCCCATCGGCGATCAGCAATTGACTTGTCATAAAATTAATAAATCATGTTGGAAGTATATTGTCTACAAAAATTTCCAGGAGTATAAGAGAGTCAAGATCCATTCGCCCCGCCCGGAGAACCTCTCATGTCATTGAATCAACACGATATTCCGGAAGGACGGGCGATCGCGGGCGCGCCCTTGGCCGGCGCGGGCCGGTGCCGGCGGGTGCGGTGACGATGAGCGAGACGATCTTTCTTCACTACACGAAGGCCGAGCTGGACCGGAACTTCGACCAGCGCGGCTGGATCGGCGTCGAGAATGCCTTGGCGGTTCTCGCGCGCGGCGAGGCCGCAAGCCGCGCCACCCGTGCCCGGCTCAAGCATCGCGCCGATCTCCGCTACGGCGACGATCCGGACGAGACGCTCGACCTGTTCGAGACGAGCCGCACGGGGGCGCCCATCGTCGTCTTCGTCCATGGCGGTGCGTGGCGCAACTTCACCAAGCACGAGGTGAGCTTCGTCGCCGAAGGGTTCGTTCCGGCCGGCGCGCATGTCGCGATCCTGAACTTCACCAACCTGCCGACGGTCCGCCTGCCCCGCATGGTCGAGCAGGTGCGCAGCGGCATCGCCTGGGTCTATCGCAACGCGCGCGAGCTGGGCGGCGATCCGGCGCGCATCCATCTCGTCGCCCATTCCTCCGGCTCCCATCTCTCGGCGATGGCGCTCATCACCGACTGGCAGGCGCGCGGCTTGCCGCCGGACGTAGTCAAGAGCGCGTCGCTTGCCTCCGGCGTCTACGATCTCGATCCGGTGGTCCTCAGCGCGCGCGCGAGCTACGTCAAGATCGACGACGCGGAGCGCGCGGCGCTGAGCCCCATACGCCACGCGGCGCGCGTCCCATGTCCCGTGCTCATTGCCCATGCGGAGGGCGATACGGACGAATTCCAGCGCCAGTCGCGCGCGTTCGCGAGCGCGCTCGAAGGGGCGGGACGGCTCGCCGGGCAGCTCCGCGTGCCGGGCGTCAACCATTTCGAGCTCATGGAGTCGCTCGGCTCGCCGACCGCGGCTCTTCCACGGGCGATCCATGCCCAAAACGGCTTCGGCCTTCAGGAGTGTGACGCAAGATGACAATAAAAATCTACAATGTGGAGGAACTCGGCGCGCCGCTCGGTCAATACAGCCACATGACGCGGGTGAAGGCGCAGGAACTCCTGTTCATCGCCGGCATGCTCTCGAGCGACAGGACCGGCGCGGTCGTGGGCGACGGCGATTTCAAGGCCCAATGCCGTTGCGTGTTCGCGAATTTGCATGCGGCGCTGCGCTCGGCCGGCGCGGACTGGTCGAACGTGGTACAATTCACCACCTACCTCGTGCATTCCCAATCGATCCCGGCGTTCATGGAATTCCGGCTCGCCGAGTTTCCCAAGATGTTCCCGGACGGGAAGTTCCCGCCCAACACGCTTCTCATGGTGGATCGTCTGGTCAACGAGAAGTTCCTCGTCGAAGTGCAGGCGGTGGCGGCGCTCTAGGACGGTATCGGGCTTGGACATCAAAACGGATCAAAGATTGGAGGTGTGACATGGCACAGCTCAGGCATTTCGCGATCGTGGTCAGCGACCAGGAGAAATCGGCGAAGTTCTACGAGCAGGCGTTCGGCCTGAAGCGGGCCGGCTTCGAGGATCTCGGCTGGAGCTCGGCGCTTTATCTCACCGACGGCGTCATCAACCTCGCGCTGCTGCATTACGTCGGCGAGCGCGGCTCGGGCCTGAAGGACGCCAAGAACTTCATCGGTCCCCATCACTTCGGCTTCCTGGTCGACGACCTGGCCGAGACGCAGAAGCGCATCGAGGCGGCCGGCGGCACCTTCTTCTTCGACCTCGGCGACGACGCCGAGAAGGAGAATTTCGAGCGCAAGTTCAAGGATCCCGACGGCATCATCATCGACATCTCGCACAAGGGCTGGTCGGGCACCCACGGAACCGCGAAGAAGGGGTAGCGACGGGCGGCGCGCCCGCCGGCCTCGCGCCGGGCGGGGAGGCGCCTGCGCCGCTCGGTGCCGGGTCGGCCAATGAGCCTTGCGATCGAGACGCTTCGCGGAAATTCCGGCGCGCCGCCGCAACGGCGGTGCTCAGGCGTGCCGGCGCGATGAAAGCCCCGCGGTTCGCCTATCGCCGGGCGGCCACGCTCGCGGAGGCGCTCGACATGCTCGCCGGCGAGGGACCGGGTGCCGTGCCGCTCGCGGGCGGGCAAAGCCTGCTCGCGACCCTGAACATGCGGCTTTCGACGCCGACGCTCCTGGTCGATATCGGCGACCTCGACGAGCTCGTGGGCATCGCCCTCGAGCGCGACGTGGTGCGCATCGGCGCCATGACGCGCCACGCCCATGTTCTCGAATCGGCCGTGATCCGCCAGCATGCGCCGTTGGTCGCCGAGGCTATCGGCCATGTCGGCCATGTCGCGATCCGCAACCGCGGCACTTTCGGCGGCAGCCTCGCCTATGCCGATCCGGCGGCGGAGCTCCCGGCATGCACCGTGGCGCTCGCCGGCACGGTGGTCGTCGCGAGCCGCGCCGGCCGGCGCGAAGTCCCGGCGGAACGCTTCTTCAAGGGACTGTTCGAGACCGACCTCGCACCGGGCGAGCTGATCGTCGAGATCCGGCTCCCGGCCCACAAGCCCGACCGGACCTGGGCGTTCCTCGAATTCGCGCGCCGGCACGGCGATTTCGCCATCGTCGGGCTCGCGGCCCAGGCGACCCTCGCGGACGCGCGCATCGTCGACGCGCGCCTGGTCTATCTCGGCTGCGTCGATCGCCCCAAGCTCGCCCGCGCCGCGGCTCGCGCGCTCGCGGGCCGGACGCTTCCGCTCGACGAGACGGCATGGATCGAGCCGGCCCTCGCCGAGGACCTCGACCCGCCGGAGACGCCCGGCTGCTCCGCCGCGACGAAGCGCCAGCTCGCCGCCGTGCTCACGCGCCGTGCGGTCGCGGCGTGGCACGATCGGATGCCGCGATGACACCGCGCGATCCCGAGGCGGGCTTCACGGTCGAGATCGATTGCACGGTCAACGGCGTCCGGGTCCGGCGCGCGGTGCCGGCGCGGCAGCATCTGGTCGATTTCCTGCGCGACGAGCTCGAGCTCACCGGCAGCCATCTCGGCTGCGAGCACGGCGTTTGCGGCGCGTGCTCGGTGCTTCTCGACGGCGTCGTCGTGCGCGGCTGCCTCACCCTCGCGGCCCAGGCGCACGGGAAGCGCGTCGACACCGTCGAGGGCTTGTCGGACAGCGGCGCGCTGGACGCGCTGCAAGCGGCCTTCGCGCGCCACAACGCCGCCCAATGCGGCTACTGCACGCCCGGAATGCTTCTCACCGCGCACGAGCTCCTCGGCGCCGGCCGGCCGATGTCGCGCGCCGCGATCCGCGAATTCATGTCCGGCAATTTCTGCCGCTGCACCGGCTACCACGCGATCGTCGACGCGATCGCCGAGGTGCTCGAGCGGCCATCCTCGGGGAGTTGAGCGAGCGATGTCGGACGGCGCACCCAAGGACGCGGCGTTGAGGGAACCGGTCGGCACCGACGCGCCGCGCCGGGAAATCCGGCGCTTTTTGCGCGGGCGCGGCCGTTACGTGGCGGACATCGTCTTGCCGCGCATGCTGCACGCGGCCTTCGTGCGCAGTCCCCACGCTCACGCGCGTATCGTCTCGATCGACCTCGCGGCGGCGCGGGCAGCGCCCGGAGTCGAGCGGGTGTTCGCCGGCGCCGAGCTCGCAGAGATATGCGCGCCGCTCCACGGCGTCGCCCTTCATCGCCCGGGCCATAAATCGGCGCTCCAGCCGATCATGGCGGTCGAGCGCGCGGTCTGGCAGGGCCAGCCCGTGGTCGCCGTGGTCGCCCGGAGCCGCGCCGAGGCGGAGGACGCGGCCGAGCGCGTCGCCATCGAATGGGAGCGCTTGCCGGCTCTGGTCGAGGCGGCGGCGGCGCTCGCACCCGCCGCACCGCCCATCCATCCCGAGCTCGGCGACAACCTCGCCTTCGCGTTCGAGATCGAGGCCGGGGACGCCGATCGCGCCTTCCAGGAGGCGGCGGTCGTAGTCGAGCAGCGCTTCGACTTCGTGCGCCAGACCCCGATGACCCTCGAGCCGCGCGGCTTGATCGCCGACTACGACCCGGGCTCCGAATCGCTCACGGTCCATCACGCGCACCAGTCGCCGTTCCAGATGCAGGACGTCTTCAGCCGGCATCTCGGGCTGCCCGAACACAAGGTGCGCGTGATCGCGCCCGACGTGGGCGGCGGCTTCGGCATGAAGCTCAATGTCTACGGCGAGGAGCTCGCGGTCTGCGCCATGAGCAAGCTCATGGGACGACCGGTCAAGTACCTCGCCGATCGGCTCGAATCCTTCGTTTCCGACAGCCATGCGCGCGACCACCGGGTCACCGCGCGTATGGCCGTCTCGAAGGAGGGCCGCATCACGGCGATGGAGGTCGACGACCTCGCGGCCGTCGGCGCCTACGGCATGCCGCTTCGCTTCAACATCGCCGAAGGCATGATGCTGATCACCATGGCCGGGGCCCCCTACGCGTTCCCGAACTATCGCGCGCGCACGCGCAACGCCTACGTCAACACCAATCTGATCGGCATGTATCGCGGCGTCGGCATTCCGCTCGCCTGCGTCGTCGGCGAGGCGCTGGCCGACCTCGCCGCCGAGCGCCTCGGCATCGACCCGGTCGAGTTCAGGCGGCGCAACTATCGCCGCAAGGAGAGCCTGTCCGGCGCCACGCCCGGCGGCGTGCGCCTCGCGGGCACGTCGTTCGACGCGTGCCTGGAGACGCTGGTCCGCCTGATGAAATACGACGAGCTGCGCCGGACCCAGGCCGAGGCGCGCCGGCGCGGCGTCTATTACGGCATCGGCATCGCGACCTTCGTCGAGGCGACCGCCTACGGCCCGCCCTATTACGGTCCGTCCGAGGCGCGCATTTCGACCCAGGACGGCTGCACGGTCCGGCTCGAGCCTTCGGGCGTCGTCCGCTGCGTGACCAGCATCACCGACCAGGGTCAGGGAACCCTGACCGGCCTCGCGCAGATCGTGGCCGCAACACTCGGGCTCGCGCTCGAGGACGTCGAGATGATCGCGGGCGATAGCGCTATCTCGCCCTACGGCGGCGGTGCTTGGGCCTCGCGCGGCATGGCGATCGGCGGCGAGGCGGCGTTGAAGGCCGCGCAGGCGCTGCGCGCCAATATCCTCGACCTCGCCGCGACCATCGCCCAGACCGCGCCGGACCGGCTCGACCTGCGCCGCGGCCAGATCGTCAACAAGGACACCGGGGCCGCGGTCATCAGCCTCGCCGACGTGGGCAAGATCGGCTATTTCCGCCAGGACACGCTGCCGCGCGACTTCGACGTCCAGCTTTCGGCGACGCGGAGCTTCGTCGACAACGGCGCCATGTGCTACATGGCGAACGGCGTGCAAGGCTCGTTCGTCGAGGTCGATCCCGAGAGCGGCTTCGTCAAATGCCTCGGCCAATGGGCGGTCGACGATTGCGGCCGCGTGATCAATCCGATGCAGGTGACCGAGCAGGTACGCGGCGGCATCGTGCAGGGCATCGGCGCGGTGCTGTTCGAGGAATGCATCTACGACCCGCAGGGCAACTTCGTGAACGCGACCATGGCCGACTACCTGGTGCCGATGGCGAGCGAAATGCCCGACATCTTCGTCGAGCATGTCGAGACGCCCGAGAGGAGCACGGCGCTCGGCGCCAAGGGCATCGGCGAAGCGGGCCTGATCGGCGCCATGGGGGCCGTGTGGGTGGCGGTGAACGACGCGTTGAAGCCGTTCGGCGCGCGCATGACGACGCAGCCCTTCACGCCGGAGCGCGTCCTCGAGGCGATCGCGGCGGCGCGGCGCGGAACGCGCGCCGGGAAATGAGCCCGCTCGGCGCCTAGGTCGCGTCGGAATCGCCGGAACCGCCGGACTCTTCCGAACCGTGAATCCGGATATTGTATTTCCGCATGAGCGCCTGGAAATTGGCGCGCTGCATGCCGGTTTCCTCCGCACTTTTGGTCGCGTTCCAGTCGTTGCGCTTGAGCGCCTCGAGAACGAACAGCTTCTCGATGCTCTCGACCGACTTCTCGCGCGCGAGCTTCTTGACCTGCTTGAGCTCGTCGCCGGTCTTCGGAATGTCCAGCCCGCGGCCCGGCGCCGTCTCGTCGATGTTGGCCAGATGCGCGCGGCGGACGACCGAGTCGGTCGTGAGGATCACCGCGCGCTGCAAGGTGTTCTCGAGCTCGCGCACGTTGCCCGGCCATCGGTAGCTCATCAGCATGGCCATCGCCTCCTCGGAGAACTCGTTCACGTCCTTGCCGAGCTCGCGGCTGAAGACGCCGAGGAAGTGGAAGGCGAGGGCGGGGATGTCGTCGCGCCGCTCGCGCAACGCCGGCAGGCGGATCGGGAAGATGTTGGTCCGATAGAACAGGTCCTCGCGGAACGTGCCGTCCGCGACCATGGATTTGAGGTCCTTGTTGGTGGCCGCGACCAGCCGGAAGTTGGCGGCCTGGATCTTGGTGTCGCCCACCGCGCGGAACTCGCGCTCCTGGATGACGCGCAAGAGCTTCGCCTGGATGCCGGGCGCGATATTGCCGATCTCGTCGAGGAACAGCGTCCCGCCGTCGGCGATCTCGAACATGCCCTTGCGGTTCGCGACCGCGCCGGTGAAAGCACCCTTGACGTGCCCGAACAGCTCGCTCTCGAGCAGATTCTCGCTCAGCGAACTGCAATCCACCGGGACGAACGGCCGGTCCTTGCGCAGGCTGTTGTAGTGGATGGCGTGGGCGATCAGCTCCTTGCCGGTTCCCGATTCGCCGGTGAGCATGACCGACGAGTTGGTCGGCGCGCATTTGGCGACCAGCCGGAACACGCTCTGCATCTGCGGGCTCGCGCCGATGATGTTCTCGAGGCGGTACTTGGCGCCGACCTCGGTCTTGAGATTGAGATTCTCCTCGAGCAGCCGCCGGCGCTCGAGCGCGCGGTGGACCACGAGCTTGAGCTCGTCCGGGTCGAACGGCTTCGGGAGATAGTCGAACGCGCCGAGCTTCATCGCCTTCACGGCGGTCTCGATTTGCGACAATCCGGTGATCATGATGACGTCGACGTCGGGGTGTCCCTCGCGCAGGCGGCGCAGCACCTCGAGCCCGTCGATCTTCGGCATCATGATGTCCAGGATGACGAGGTCGTAGCGGTTCTCCTCGACCTTGCGCAGCGCCTCGAGCCCGTCCTGGACCGCGTCGAGCTGGTACGCGTCGCTCTTCAGGATGCGCAGGCAGCTCTCGATGATGATGCGCTCGTCATCGACGATCAGGATCCTCGCGCTCACGCGTTGCTCCCTTCGCTGGCCCTTTCCGCGAGCTCGGGCGTCCGGACGAGGGGGAGGCAAATCCGGAACGTGGAACCCTTCCCCTCCTCGCTCTCGACCTCGATCGTCCCGCCATGGGCCTCGATGATGCTATGGCTGACCGACAAGCCCAAGCCCGTTCCGATGCCGATCTTGGTGGTAAAGAAGGGATCGAAAATCCGCCGCAGATTCTCCTTGGGGATGCCGCAGCCCGTGTCGGCGACCGAGAGCTCCGCCATCGGTCGCGCGGCGGCGCCGGCCTCGAGCGCCTTCGCCTGCGTCACGCGCCCGGTGCGGACGTCGATGCGGCCCGCGCCGTCGATCGCATGCTGGGCGTTGACGAGCAGGTTCATGACCACCTGCTTGATCTGGTCCGGGTCGACCCAGACCTGCGGCAGGTCGCGATCGAGGTCCAGCGCGATGTTGATGTCGTGCAAATGGGCCGGCCATTCGACCACGCGCACGGTTTCCTCGACGATCGCGTTGAGATCGGCGAACTTCTTCTCGGGCGGCCTGTCGCGCGCGAAGTCCAGGAGCCGCTTGATGATGCTGCCGCAGCGCCGGGTTTCCCGGATCACGAGATCCAGGTCTTCGGCATCCTGCGTCCCGTCCTTCATCTTCTCCCGCAGCAGGACCGAGAAGGTGAGCACGCCGGTCAAGGGGTTGTTGAGCTCGTGGGCGATGCCGGAGGCGAGCATGCCGACCGACGCCAGCTTCTCGCCGTGCGCGGCCTCGGCCTGGGCGAGGCGCAGCTCCTCGGTGCGTTGCGCGACCTTCTGCTCGAGCGTGCGTCCCCACTCGCGCAGCTCGGAGCGCGAATTCCGGAGCGCCGCGGTCATGGCGTTGAAGGACTCGGCGAGCACGCCGAACTCGTCGCCGCTCCGGACCGGGATCGGCTTCTCGAGATCGCCCGACGAGACCCGCCGCGCGCCGGATTCGAGGTCGCGCAGCGGCAGATAGACCAGGTGGTGGATGAAGAAGCCGATCGCGAGCGAGGCGACCAGCGCGAACCCGAGCGAGAAGGCGCTGATGCCGAGCGCGTTCCGGCGTATGCGCTGGTCGATGGCGCCCGTGGAATAGCGGATCTCGAGGACGCCGAGGACGCGCGTGTCCTTCGGGTGGTGATGGCACGAGGCGTTGTAGCAGGACGGCTGATTGCGGATCACCTCCATGCTGCCCAGGAGACGTTGCCCGTCCGGCGCTTTGAAGGTCCAGGTCCGCTTCCCCGCGGGAACCTCGTCGAGCGGCCGCGCGCCGTTGTGGCAGATCGCGCAGCCTTCGGCCTTGCGGTCCACGACCTGGCCGATCTCGGGCGCATAGGTCGACTGCTTGATCGTGCCCTCGCGGCTGAAGATGCGGATCCGCTCGATTCCGTTGAGCTCCGCGACGTTGTGGATGATCGTGCTCACGTCGGTGGGCTCGTTCTGAAGCATGGCGAGGCGCGTGCTTTTGACGATGACCTGGGAGAGCTCGGTCACTTGGCTCGCGACCGCATCGAAGAGCTCGTTCCGCTGTTTCCACGCGATCAGCACGGTAAACAGCACCACCGCGACCGAAAGGCCGAGGGCGAGATAAAGGCCGACCTTGAACTTGAGCGTCTGTTGGACCATGGGTCTCGTCGGCTCACGTCGCGGCGCACGCGGCAACGCCCGCACGTCCCGTCCGCGCCGCGGCGTCGATGGGAAATGCGGCCCGTTCGGCCGGACTCACCGGCCGCATCCTCGCCGATCGGCCGGCCCTTGGGCCTGAGCCAGGTCAAGCTACGCGCGCTTTCTTCCCCTAGAGCCGGCGCGGAAATGCGAGCGCCAGGGCGCGCGCCGCCCCGCTGTATAAGAATTCGCGCGACCCCGTTTGCCATCGCAAGTATTTGTTAATAAAGAAGTATTCAGGCGGCGCGGCCGGGCCGGGGCGCGCCCGCGTATAAAAAATCTATACTTTTCCTGCGTTTTGGCGCCGGCTGGCGTCGGGCGATTTCATCTAATAAGTTGATCTAAAAGGACTAATCGAAAAATGCCCGGCTTGGCACGGCGCTTGCTCTTTCCTCCAGCGAGACCAGCAGACCGTGACCAAGGTGGCTCCCATGCGCGAACAATCCAACATCCTGATCGTCGACGACGACGACACGGTGCGCGTCAGTTACCGGAGGTCGTTGGAAGCCGCCAACTGCAACGTGGAAGCGACGACGAACGGCAAAGGCGCCCTCGAGGCGCTGGCGCGCAATCGCTTCGACGTCGTGCTGCTCGATCTTCGCATGCCCGGCATGGACGGCCTGTCGGTGTTGAAGGCGATCAAGGGAACCTGGCCGAAGAGCGAGGTGGTTGTGATCACCGGCTATCCCACCGTCGAGAGTGCCAAGGAGGCGGTGCGGCTCGGGGCTTACGACTATCTCGCGAAGCCGGTCGGGCCGGCCGAGGTGATCGAGGCCGCCAGCGGCGCGATGGCCCAGAAGAAATGGGCGCTGCGCAAGGACCTGGCGGGCGCCGACGCCGACGCGGCGACGTGCCGGATGGAAACCCGATCGGAACTGGCGCGGCTCGGCGAGCGCGGATGCCAGTCCCAAAGCGACGAACGAAACCAGCGGAGAGGCGAGACCGCTTGCCTCCCGGCTCAGAGGTAGAAAGGAGAAAGTCATGAACGCTCTCAAAAAGGTGCTGGTGGTGGACGATGATCCCGTCGTCAGCAAGAGCATCGACCGGGTGCTGTCCCGGAAGGGCTATCTGGTGGTCAGCGCGGAAAACGGAGAGGAAGCGCTGCGCAAGATCGCGAACGAGGACTACGACGCCGTGTTCACCGACATCAAGATGCCGGGGATGGATGGGATCGAGGTCGCCGAGCAGGTGCGGACCAAGCGCCCGTGGACCCCGATCGTGATCGTCACCGGCTTCGGCTCGGCCGAGAACGAGGCGCGTGCCAAGGCCGCCGGCGTCAGCGGGTTCATCCGGAAGCCGCTTTCGCCCGACATGATCGAGAAGGGGCTGGACGAGGCCATTGCGACACCCGTGATGGCGACGGAACCGCCGGCCGTGGAAGCCAAGGCCGAGCCCGAGCCCGAAGAGCTCGCCGAGCAGCCCCGGGGCCTCGGCGTGTTCCTCAAGAACGTCGCCATGTTCCTCGCGGCGCCGTTCATCGCCCTCGCCTACGTCGCGCTGTTTCCCTTCATCGGGTTCGCGATGCTGGTCTGGACGGGCGGGCATGCGCTGCGTCACCGGAAGGCCGCGAGCTGACCCGCGCGGGACGATGCCGGAACGGAGCGCGTCATGATGGGACAGGGAGCCGAGCCCCCTGTCCCATGGCGTTGGAGGAGCGAGCCGCCCGGTCGCGGCGGGTTCGATCGGCGCCAAATCCGCGATCCCGGCGCGGCCTTTCGGATGGATATATCGTCCAGGAATGATTTAGCTCAACGCCGGCTCGGGCGTCTTGTGGCAATGAGCCGGACAATGGGGAAGGCGGCCTCGGCTCGTTTCCAAGCCCTGTTCGATGTCAGGGCGGGCCGCCCAAAAAGGGAGATGCCTGTGACCAGGCTCACCTCGATCGCCACATCGATCCATAAGGCATTCGCAAGGTGCGCGATCGCCGCGTTCGTTGCGGCACTCGCCCTGGGGCTTGCAGCACTGGCGCCACCCGCGTCCGCCGCCGCGCCCTCGAAGAACGACCAGGCGTGTCTCGCCTGCCACGGCTCCGCGGGCCTCGAGAAGCATCTCGCGGACGGCGCAACGCTCTCGCTGCACATCGCGGGCGACAATTTCGCGAAATCGGTCCATGGTGCGATCGGCTGCACCGGCTGCCACACCGACATCAACCTCGCGACCCATCTCTCGACGCCGAAGCCGATCGCGAGCAAGCGCGCCTTCTCGCTCGAAATGATCCATGTCTGCCGCACCTGTCACAGCACCCAGTTCGGCCAATGGGACAAGAGCGTGCACGCGGCCCTGGTCCATGACGGCAACCCGGCCGCGCCGATCTGCACCAGCTGCCATTCCCCGCACGCCGTGATCAAGGGCGTCGCCGAGACGATGGACACGGTCCCCTGCCGCGCCTGTCACGGCGCCATCTTCGACGCCTATGCCAAGAGCGTGCATGGCATGATGCGCAGCAAGGGCGTCACCGCGGCGCCGCTTTGCTTCAGCTGCCACGGTGCCCATGCCGTGCATGTTCCCTCGGAGGTGCAGGGATTGCGGGACGTTTGTCTCGGCTGCCATAAGGGCGCTCTCGAGGCGCATCGGAAATGGCTCCCGAACGTCGACCTGCATTTCGACGTGGTGTCGTGCGTCGCCTGCCATGTGCCGAATGCCCGGCGCCGGGTCGATCTCGTTCTGTTCAACAGCGGGACGCAGAAGGCGGACGTGCGGCCCGAGGGCGTGCCCGAATTCCAAAGCCCGGACGGCACCGGGACGGCGGCGCAACCGGGGCTCGATGCGGCGACGCTGTTCAACCTGCTCAAGGCGCTCAATCGCCCGGGCGTCGAGAACAAGACGGTCGTCAAGGGCCGGCTGGAAGTGAGCACGGCGGTCGAGGCGCACGAGATCGCCTTCTCGAGCAACGCGATCAGCGATTGCAGCGTCTGCCACCGGGCGGGCGCCAACGCGTTCCAGAGCGTCGTGGTGTCCGTCGCCGGTCCCGCCGGCATCCCGATTCTCTACGGCGCCAGCAAGTCGGTCCTGAGCTCGGCCTTCTCGATCGAATCGATCGGCGGTTTCTATGCCATCGGCGGCACGCGGGTCACCTTCCTCGACGTGCTGCTGGTCCTGGCGCTGCTCGGGGGCTTCGGCATCCCGGCCGCGCATCTGTTCCTCAGATTCGCCGTCCCGAGATTCCGGATCCTCCTGCATCACGAGCAGCGGAAAAGGTGAACCACATGCATCGGCTTTACATTCATCCGCTCCCGGTCCGGATTTGGCATTGGATCAATGCGGCGACCTGCGTGCTCCTGGTCCTCACCGGACTCCAGATCCGCTATGTCGGGCTGATCAACGCGGTGCCCTTCCGCATCGTCGTCGTGGTCCATAATTGGCTCGGCTATATCCTGATCGCCAATTTCTTCGTCTGGTTCCTGTTCTATCTCTTCTCCGACAAGATCAGGGTCTATCACCCCGAGCTCAACCCGGTGAAATTCTTCCGCGGCAGCCTGCGCCAGGCGCTTTATTACGGCTACGGCATCTTCAAGGGATCGCCCAATCCGTTCCATGTGAGCATCTACCGCAAGTTCAACCCGCTGCAGGCGATGACCTACCAGATCGTCATGCTCCTGCTGCTGCCGATCCAGTGCTTCACCGGACTTCTGCTCCTGAACCTCACGCGCTTCGCGGGCACGGTGGCGTTCTTCGGCGGCGTGCGCGTGGTCGACACGGTGCACGTGCTGATCTTCATCGCGTTCGTGTTCTACATTCCGTTCCATGCCTATCTCGGCACCTTGGGCCGCACGCCGACCGAGCACTTCAAGGCCATGTTCACCGGCTACGAGGAGCTCGAGGAGTCCGAAAGCGCCGACAAGCCCGAGTGACAAACCGGGGTCGCGCGCGTCCGCGCGCCGGATCGCCGCCATGCTTCTTCTCTACGCCACGCGCGACGGCCATTCCCGGCGCATCGCCTTGCGTATCGCGGATCGGTTGGCCGAAAGCGGCATCGGCGCCAGCCCCCGCGACCTCGCGGCCGCACCTTTGGCTCCGGCGGAGCTCGCTGCCGCACCCCTGGTCGCCCTCGTCGCGGCCGTTCGCTATGGAAAACATCTCCCGGAAGCCGAGCGCTTTCTTGCGACCCATCGCAGCGAGCTCGCGCGCGCGCCGCTGGTCCTGGTCTCGGTGAGCCTGACCGCCCGGAAACTCGGCAAGGACACCGCCGAGGGCAATCCGTACCTGCGCAAGCTGATCGCGCGGCATCGGTTGAAGCCGGCCTTGGCCGCCGCGGTCGCCGGGCGGCTCGACTATCCGCGCTACCGCTGGCTCGACAGGCAGATCATCCGGCTCATCATGAAATTGACGGGAGGGCCGACCGACCCGCGCGGCTCGTTCGAATTCACCGCATGGGAAGCGGTCGATGCGATCGCGGCGCGTATCGCCGAGCTCATGCGACAGGCCGAGGCGTGATGCGCTCGGCCGCGCCGCGGGCGCTCCCTAGACCGCGGCCGAGTGGCGCGCGGCGCCGCCGTCGAGATAGCGATCGAAAGTGGCGCAGACCGCGCGTACGAGCGGCCGGCCGGCCTCGGTGAGCTTGAGCCATCCGTCCTCGAGCGACACCATGCCATCGGCGATCATCGGCTCGAGGCCGGCGCGCGCGTCGTCGAGCGCCTTCGTCGTGGCGCCATGGCGCAGCGCGATCTCGTCGATCGGCGCCTCGAAATCGCACATCAGGCGCTCGATGATCTCGCGCCGCAGCCGGTCGTCGTCCGCAAGCGCGATGCCGCGCACGGTCGCGAGCGCGCCGCGCTCGATCGCCGCCGCATAGGCCGCGACGTCGGTTGCGTTCTGGGCGTAGCCCTGGGGCAGGGTCCCGATCGCGGACACGCCGAAGCCGATCAGCGCGGCCCCGCGATCCACGGTATAGCCCTGGAAATTGCGGCGCAGCCGGCCGCTCTCGCGCGCCGCGACCATGGCGTCGTCGGGCCGCGCGAAATGGTCGATGCCGATCGCGACGTAGC
The DNA here is from genome assembly GCA_035509415.1 of Alphaproteobacteria bacterium. Taxonomy (GTDB): domain Bacteria; phylum Pseudomonadota; class Alphaproteobacteria; order JACZXZ01; family JACZXZ01; genus DATJLQ01. The sequence continues at coordinate 46,425 of DATJLQ010000188.1, read as the reverse complement.
CGTGCGCCGCGACGCGCGCGGTCGCCGCCTGCAGCTGGGCGAGCCGCTCGCTCGGGCCGGGCAGTGCCGCTTCGGGAATGAGGCGCTGGTGCTTCTTCATCCACGGCACGTGCGCATAACCGAAGATCGCAAGCCGGTCGGGGGCGAGCGTCATGGCCCGATCCACGGTCGCGGCGACGCTTTCGACGGTCTGATGGGGCAGCCCGTAGATGAGATCGAGATTGATGCGCGCGACGCCGGCGGAGCGAAGCAGCTCGGTCGTGCGCGCGGTCGTGCGGAAGGATTGGATCCGATGAATCGACTTCTGGACCGCAGGCGCGAAATCCTGCACGCCGAGGCTCGCGCGCGTGATCCCGACGCGGCCGAGGGCGGCGGCCTGCTCGCGCGAAAGCACGCGCGGGTCGACCTCGATGGCGAGGTCGGCGTCGTCGTCGAGGATGAAATTCCGGCGCATCGCGTCGAACAGGCGCTCGAGGTCGCGCGCGTCAAGGAGGGTCGGCGTTCCGCCGCCGAGATGGACGTTGGAGACGTGGCGCGGACGATCGAGGTGCTTCGCCACCCGATCGATTTCCGCCACCAGCAGGTCGAGATAACGCGCGACCGGCGCGTAGCGATTGACGACCTTGGTGCAGCAGCCGCAGAACCAGCACAGCGAGCGGCAAAAGGGAATATGGAAATAGAGCGAGAGCGGCCCGTCGTCGCCGAGCGCGTCGAGCCAGGCGCCGTAACGCGCGCCGTCGATCTCGGGGCCGAAATGGGGTGCCGTCGGGTAGCTGGTATAACGCGGCACCGGCCGCGCGTATTTCGCGGCGAGCGCCGACGTGGCGGGCGAGCTCCGATCCATCGGCCGGCCCCCGCCTCGGCTCTAGCCGAGCGAGGCCGGGGTGCGAACCGCGTCCCCGGCGGCTTTGGACGCGTCCCGCGGCGTTTCGGCGAGGGTGATCGCTCGGTCGGGGAAAGCGAGCTGCTCGCGGTCGCGCCAGCTCGGCCGGACATAGTTGATTTCCATGAGGCGGCGCACGCCCACGATGGGGCGGGGATCGAAGCCGTGCCAGGTCGCGGGCCCCGGCACGAAGATCACGCCTGAGTCGAATTCGCCCGACGAGCGGCCGACCCAACGCAGCTCGGAATCGTAGATGTCGGTGCCCCAATCCTTGGCGTCCGGCCCGGTGCAGAGGTAGATCACCATGGAGAACAGCTTCTCCGGAATGTCGCGATGGGGCTCGAGCCACGCGCCGTCGGTGTCCTGGATGTACTCCATGCGCAGATAGCTCCCCTCGGCGGGGATCTCGCACGTCTCGGCCATGAGGCGTGCCACGTCCGGGCGCTGCAAGGCGTTGGAGAGGGTGGCGCAGACCGGGAACTTTGCGCGCAGCGAGGGCGTTATGAAGCAGCGCTGGCTATTGTAGGTGTTGCGCGTGCCGTCGGTCTTGCCGAGCTGCGGGGGGGCGATCGGCAAGGTGAGGATGCCCGTGCAGATCGCCTCCGGCAGCACGTCGGCGAGCTGCCAATGGCGATAGGGCCGATCGCTACGCAGCGACTGGCGCACGGCCTGGGTGAAATGGCGCGCCACCTCGGTCGCGTCGGGGATCGGCGGATAGGCCATGGCTCGTCTCCTCTCGGGAACGCGGCGATCTAGAGCAGGCCGGTCCGGCGCCGGGTCTAGAGGCCCGGAAGCCGGCGCGGCGCCCAGTCGATGATCTTGCGCATCATGGGCACCGACTTGGCGAAGGCGCTGAGGCTGTGGCGCCAATATTCGCGCTGCACGTACCAGTCGGAATCGACGTAGCAGAGCTGGAGGCTCATGCGCTGCCCTTTCTGCGGCAGGAAGCCGTGCCACGAATGGTCGCACACGCGGAACATCAGCATGCGCCCGAACTCGGGCGCGAACTCGAACGCGTAATCCTCGCGGTCCGCGCTGCGTAGGACGCGCAGCCGGCCGCGCTCGAAGGGCCATTCGCGCGTGAAGCCGACCAGCACGGTCACGATCTTGTGTTTCGAATCGGGATGGGCGTAGCCCTCGTTGTAGTGGCCGGTGGTGTTGCCCATCATCACGATGCAGGGCGGGCAGGCCGAAAGGTCCATGTCGAACTTGCGCTCGACCACGCGGCGGAAGCGCGTGCTCAGGAGATCCTGAACCACGGCGCCGAAGCTCGGGCCGTAACGGAGATCGGGAAGCGCGTAGCTGCCGCGGTCGGGGATGGGCGGCGCGTCGGCGAGCACTTCGTCCTTGAGGCGCGCGTCGATCGCGTGCTCGACGAAGGCGAAGTCATAGGGGTCGTGGCGCAGCTCGGCGGCGTCGATCGCGGCCTCGTCGAGCATCGAGAGTGGCGGCGTGTCGTCCTGCATGGTCGGTCCCCTCCTCGGGCCAGCGTTGCGGCCATTCGCGCCAAGGTCGGACCGTCCCGGCGCGGGGGCGATGACCTGGATCAATCGACAAGGCCGCCGCGGGTGCGGCAAATGCGCCTATCGGCCCGGCTGTCTTGTCCGTCCGAGATCGCGCCCGCGGCGCCGTCAGAAGGCGGGCAGCGCCGGCTCGTCGGCGGCCACGGCCGCGACCCCCTCGACCTCGATGAGCCAATCGGGCCGGCAAACCGCGCCCTCTACGATCAGGGTCGGCAGGCCGGCAAGGCACGACTCGAGGTAGCGCGCGACGCGCGGGTAGTCGGCCGGGTCGCGGAGATAGACGGTCAGGTGCATCATGTCGCCGAGCTCGGCATCCCCCGCGTCGAGCAGCGCATCGACGTTCCCGAGCGCATGGTCGAGCTGGCGCAGCACGTCGCCGCGATGGACCACGGCCCCGGTCTTGTCGATGCTCGCCGTGCCGGAGATGAAGTGGTGCGCGCGGTCGGCATAGGCGATGCGCGTGCCGCGCTCGAAGGTGACGCCGTAGTCGCGGGTCGCGCACAGGCGCTCGAAATCGTTAAGGTACGACACCTGCTCGGGCGCGAGACCGAGCACGGAGTAGGCGTCCATCGCCACCAGGTCGTAGCGATGCGCGCAGGCACCCTCGATGCCGGTGCTGGCGATGTAGTGGGTCCGGGCGGTGAGGCCGTGGCGCTTGAACAGCTCGCCGCGGCTCTCGACCATGTCCTGATAGAAGACGTCAACGTCCTTGAGATAGATCCAGGTACGCACGCAATGCTCCGCGAGCGTGCCGCCCGCGTCGCCGAGCGTCTCGATGAGATCGGCGAAGATGCCGCGCGTCTGTCCGGCGGCCGAGTGCGGCGACGCGTCGGCACCCGCGCACAGGCCGGTGCTCCAGAGATGGCGCAAGCCGCCTTTCTCGACCATCACATGGTGCGGCGCCAAGCGGCGCTTCGCGAGCGCCGAGCCGCCGGCGACGTGATAGGCGAAGAGCGCGACCTTGGCGCCCGGCAAAGGCGGCTGCTGCACGATCGAGACGGCGACCGGCCCGTCCTCCGGTGCGTCGTAAAGGCGGCTCGCGCGAACCGCCGCCGCCTGATTGAGCACGTCGCTCACAAAGATGCGGCGGAACACGGCGCTCGCGGGCTCGAGCCCGAGGGCGCGCTGCGCGGCCGCGTAGCGCCGCTCGACGAGATGGAGCTGCTCGGCGAAGGAAAGATCGGGCGAGGATTCGACGGTGATGAAATGCTCTACGCTACCCGACGCGCCGCTAAAGCTTCGGCTCGACATGCCCGCGTCGTGCCACATCCCCCGGCCTCTCCTTGTACGTCGACGCCGCCGCCTAGCGCCCTCTAGCACCCGGCGACGCCCGCCCTTGCGGCGGCACCCATGGGTAGGCTCGCGCCGGGAAATCTTCTTTGATCTGAATCAAATGAGCGGCCGGAACTGCCTTTTTCCTCGGCAGTGGCGCGGATTGCGGCGCCCTAGCGCCTTACGCGGGGGTTGCGAACAGCTCGGGCTGGGTCCCGCGCGAGTCGATGTCGCGCCGGCTTTCGGCCAGGGCCTCGAGGAAGTGCTGCGCCCACCCCTCGATGTCGTGCGTCGCGAGATGGGCGAAAAGGCGATGGTGGCGCCGGACGCGCTCGTCCTGCGGCATCTCGAGCGCCGTGCGGATCGCGCTCGACATGGCCTCGGGATCGTGCGGGTTGACGGTGAGGGCGTCGGTCAGCTCCTCGGCGGCACCGGCGAAGCGCGACAGCACGAGCACACCCGGATCGGCCGCGTCCTGGGCCGCGACATATTCCTTCGCGACCAGGTTCATGCCGTCGCGCAACGGGGTCACCAGCCCCACATGGGCGGAGCGGTAGAAGCCCGCGAGCGTGGTGCGCGAATAGGAGCGGTTGATGTAGCGGATCGGCGTCCAGGCCGGGTTGCCGTGGCGCCCGTTGATCTGGCCCACGAGCGTGCTGATCTCGCGATCCATGTCGGCATATTCGGGCACCGCGGTGCGGCTCTTGGGCGTCAGCTGGAGATAAGTCACCTTGCTCAGCCATTCCGGATGGCGCTCGAGGAAATGGCCGAACGCCTGGATGCGTTGGGCGATGCCCTTCGTGTAGTCGAGCCGGTCGACGCCGAGAATGAGGCGTTTTCCGGCGAGGCTCGCGCGCAGCTCCTCGGGAAGGCGTCCATGGGCCGCGTTCTGCGCCGTGCGCGCGAAGGCCGCGGTCGCGATCCCGACCGGGAACGCGCCGATGCGCACCGACGGCCGGCCGGCTTGCGCGAAATAGCGCCGGAGATTGTCCGCGTCCTGCTCGGTCTGGACGCCCACGAGATCGTAATGCTCGAGTGCCCCCAGGCTCTCGCGATGCTTCGGCACGGTGAGCAGGATGTCGGGCGGCGGGCAGGGGATGTGGAGGAAGAAGCCGATCGGGTTCCGGTGTCCGCGTGCGCGCAGCTCCTTCGCGAGCGACAGGAGATGGTAGTCGTGCACCCAGATCATGTCGTCGGGCTCGAGGTAGCGCGAGAGCATCTCGGCGAAGTGGCCGTTGACGCGCAGATAGCCGTCGAGCTCGACCGCCGTGAACTCGGCGAGGTCGACGCGGTAATGGAGGATCGGCCAAAGCACGCGGTTGGCGAAGCCGTTGTAGTATTCCTCGTAGTCGACCGCCGAGAGGTCGAGGGTGATGAAGGTGCGGTTATGGCGCTTCGTCACCGTGGGCTCGGTCGCGGCGTCCTCGGCGCGCACGCGCCCGCTCCAGCCGAACCAGAGCCCGTCGCGCCGCTTCAAGGCGGCATCCACCGCGACCGCGAGCCCGCCCGCCTGGCGCGGAGCCTCGGCCTCGGGAACCGCGACGCGGTTCGAGACTATGATGAGGCGCGCGACCACACGTCCTCCCATTTGACCGAAAGCCGCATCGCGGAATTGATGATCGCCGCCATCGAGTAGGTCTGGGGGAAATTGCCCCACAGCTCGCCCGTCGCCGGATGGATGTCCTCCGAGAGCAGGCCGAAGGAATTGCGCCGGTCGAGGAGATCCATGAACATGGCGCGCGCCTCCTCGCGCCGGCCAAGGGCGGCGAGCGCGTCGATGTACCAGAAATTGCACACCACGAATGCGGTCTCGGGATGGCCGAAATCGTCCTCGCTGGTGTAGCGCATGATGCGGCCGTCGCGCTTGAGCTCGTGCCCGATCGCCTCGCAGGTGCGCGCGAAGCGCGGATCCTTGGCCGCGACCAGGCCGAGATCGCCCAAGAGCAGCACGCTCGCGTCGAGCTCGTCGCCCTCGAGGGCGCCGACGAAGGCACCCTTCTTCTCGTTCCAGGCGCGCTTCAGGATCTGGTCGCGCAGGCCTTCCGACTGCGCGGTCCAGTAGTGCGCACGGTCCGCGATGCCGAGCCGATCGGCGATCTGCGAGAGCCGGTCGCACGCGGCCCAGCAGAGGGCCGCCGAATGAGTATGGACGCGCGCGCGCCCGCGGTATTCCCACAGGCCCGCGTCGGGCTTGAGGGCGAGCTTGCTCGCCTGCTCGCCCAATGCCTCGAGGCGCCGGAACAGGGTCGCATCTCCCATGCGCGGCAGGCGCTCGTCGACGAACATCTGGGTCGTCGCCAGCACCACGCTGCCATAGACGTCGTGCTGGTCCTGAAGGGCCGCCTCGTTTCCGACCCGCACCGGTCCCTCGCCGAGGAAGCCCGCGAGCTGGGGTGCGATCTGCTCTTCCGGCAGGGTGCTCGGGACGATCGCGTGCACGGGACGCAGCGGCGCCGAGGGATCCGCGGTCACCGTGGTCACGTAGTTGATGTAGGATTCCATGGTCTGGGTGGTGCCGAGCCGGTTCAGCGCCTCGACCACGAAATAGGCGTCGCGCAGCCAGCAATAGCGGTAGTCCCAATTGCGCCCGCTGCCCGGCGCCTCGGGGACCGAGGTCGTGTGCGCGGCAACGATGCCGCCGCTCTCCTCGAAGCTGCACAGCTTGAGCGTGATCGCGGCGCGCGTGACCGCACTCTGCCATTCGAACGGCACCGCGAGCGAGCGCACCCACCATTGCCAATAGTCGCGCGTGCGGTCCTCGAACTCGCGCGCCGTGGTCTCGATGTCGCTCTGGAACGGCTCGTCGGGGCCGAGGATGAGGGTGAGCGGACGCGTGAGCGGGAAGGTCGTCTCCTGGGCGATGTAGGAAAGCGGCGCGTCGGTCGAGAGACGCAGCACGTCGCCCGTGCCCTGGTAGCGGATGTGGTTCGAGCCGAGCGAGTTCTCGCTCGCGGGCTTGCCGTAGGCGTGGGCCGGGCGCACGCGCAACGTGATGCGCGGCATGCCCGAAAGGGGCACGATGCGGCGGACGATCTGGGGCGGGCGGAAGATGCGCTCGAAGCGCTCGAAGCGCGGCGCGAAGTCGGTGACCCGGAGACGCGCGCCATTGCGGTCCTCGAGCTCGGTCTCGAGGATCGGCGTGTTGCGCACATAGGCGGCACTCGCATGGGCGAGGTCGGCGACGACGAGGTCGCAGAAGCCCTTCTCCTCGGCGCCCGACAAGAGCCGGCAGAAGGCGGGATTGGAATCGAAGCGCGGGAAGCACCACCAGAGAATGCGCCCCGCCGGATCGACCAGCGCCGCGGTGCGGCAATTGCCGATCACGGCGAGATCGAGGGGCTGGCTTCCGGCCCAGGGCAGGCGGCGGCTCGGCGCGTCGGTCATGCGGTCAACCTCCTGAGCCAGGCGCGTACCGCGCTCGGATCCTCGAAGCGGCCCGAGAGGCCCGCCATAGCGGGGCCGACGCCATAGGCCTTGCCGCCGAGGGCGAGGGCGGCATCGAACCCCGCGCGATCCATCGGGCTGTCGGAAATGAACACAGGTGCCCGTCCGGCGAACGGGCGCTCCGCCATAAAGCGCTCGATCGCGGTGCCCTTGTGGAGGCCGTGCGGCTTGATCTCGAGCACGTGACGCCCCTCGACGACGTCGAGGTCGCTCGCGGGAAACGCCAGCACCAGGCGCTCGAGCGCGCGGCGCAATGCCGCGACCGGCGCCTCGTCGGGGGTCACGTGGAGCGCCAGGCTCGCGCCCTTGCGCTCGAGGAAGCGCACGGGATAACGCGCCGCAAGCGCGTGGACGGAGTCGACCAGCGCCTCGGGAAGCGCATCGCTCCGGCACTCGATGCCGTCGGCGCCGGGCACGCGCCGTATCTCGGCGCCATGCACGCCGCTCGCCCTGAGGCGCAATGGCTGGAACAGGCGATCGAGCTCCGCGATCGGCCGGCCGCTCAGAAGCGCCAAGGCGCCGCCAAGACGATCCTCGGCCGCCGCGAGATCCGCGATGAGGCCGTCCGGCACCGCGACGCCGTCGGGCGTGGGCGCGAATTCGAGCAGGGTTCCGTCGACGTCGAGGAAGAGGCCGACCGTCTTCGGATTCGGTTGAGCCGGTGCGTCAGCCCTCATTCATCTCCTCTCGCCTCGTTGCGTTCCCCGAGCGCGCTGCGCGCGAGGAGCCTGGCGCGACGCCGAGACCAGGACGGCGAATGCGAATGGCCGCATGACCGCGGCGGCACTTGTGCAGAAGCGCGATCGAATCCGGTATTGGGCGATAAAATGGATATGGGGTCGGGCCGCACGGATCGCAACCCGTTGCGAGAGGGTCGGCGCCGATTGAGATCGGTCAAGGTGCCGGAAAATTCCCGTCACGCGCATTGCGCCGGTCCGATCTCGCGGGACCATTGCGCCGATCCAACTTTGTCAATGGCGGCGGCGTGCTACGATGATTTCCCACGTCGCGGCGCTCGCGCGAGGCCGCGCTTCGCCCTTGCAGTCGGCGAGACCGCTGCCCGGCGCCGCCGGCGCCCGGCCGCCGACGGCCATCGACGGCCAAGTCGGGGCGCGATAAATTTTCAGGAAATTGTCAGAATCCGCGCAGGATTCGGCAGTCACGTTAATATTACCAATTGTCATGTGGGGGCCGGTCATTTATTGGTTGCCAGGAACCTTTCAAGTTCCTTATAATTTGGGCTCGGTAAAATGCTACCGGATCCAAATTGTCCGGAATTTCGTGGTCGGGCCAGGGGATTGACAATTGTCAATTCCTGAAAAGCCCAAATTCGAGCGGCGAATGGGGTCATGCCAAGCGTGTCCTACGGGGCTAACCTTCCGCGTGCCGGCGACATCGAGTCGGACGCCGTGAGCGACCGGCCGACGGCGCAGGCCTCGAGCCCGATTCGGCTCGGCCTCTGGTCGAGCATCGAGACGCTCGACAACCAGGTCTATGCGCACACGCGCAACGGCTTCGAGCGCGCCGAGCTCGCCATGATGGCGTTGCTCGCGGCCGAGCGCGGCGCGACCCTCACCTTCGCAATCGAGGACGACGAGGGCCGGCCCTACTCGATGGCCTATTGGGTCAACCGCTCGCCGACCCTCAGGACCGCGACGCTCAGCGGCGGACTCTTTCTCCATGGCCGGCGCGACCTCGCCGGCATTTGCCGCGCCGCCGCCGCGGCCTATGCGCGCAATCCCTTCGATCTCGCCTGGTTCCGCATTCCGCTCGCGATCCAGGCGAAGCGCGTTTGGCTGCGCACCGTCAAGCGGCCATCGCAGCGCCGCCTCCTGGTCGTCGGCATGGCGCGGGCGAGCCAGGACGTGCTGCCGCTCGCGGAGACCTACGAGGCGTTCGTCGAGGGCCTCGGCAAGCGCACGCGCCGCAACGTCCGCCACTATCGCCAGCATGCGGCCGACAGCGGCATCGCGTTCAAATTCTACGACGGCTTTCTCCCCGAGGAGATGTATGGCGAGATCAACGAACTGTGCGCGAAGAACGGCCCGAAGCCGTTCCCGCCGGAAGCCGTGATCGCCTGGCGCGCGCGCCTGAAGAAGCAGGCCGGGCAGTTCTACTCGATCGTGTCCACCGATACAGGCGAGATGATCAGCCTGTGCCGCGGATTCGTCTGGGGCAAGAGTGCCGTGATCGTCTACCAGCTCAACAGCCGGGACCATTACGAGAAGTCGCCCTCGCTGCTGCACCGCTCGTTCCTGATCGAGCACCTGATCCAGCAGGGCGTGCGCGAGATGATCTTCACCGACGGCTGCGAGGGGCTCCTGAAGCGCGCCTGCCTCGAGAACAACGGCCTTTCGGCGCTGGTCATGCCGCTCTCGCCGGTCTCGATGTTCAAGGCGGCCGGCTTCATCGCGGCCCGTCCCGGCGCGTGGGACAATTACATCGCGAAGCTGCTGCGGCTCGAGCGCTAGCCGCGCTCGAGCGCCCCGCCTAGGCCTCGGCGCCGAGGGCGGCGAAGAACGACTCCTCCAGGCTCCGTCTCGGAATATTGCGCGTGATGAAGACGATGCGCGTGCGCCGGTCCGCGTCGGGCCAGCGCGCGAGCTCGCGCGGCGGGTGGAACAGGTGCTGCACCGCGTCGATCGCGACCGGCCCCGCGCGCCCCGATACATTGACGATGCCCTTGACGCGCAGGAGATCGGCGCCGCGTAGCGACACGATCGCGCCGAGCCAATCCGCGAGCGCGGTCCAGTCGACCGGCGCCGCGCGCGTGAGCGCGAAAGTCTCGATGCCGTGGTGCGCCGCGTGCGCGGCCCCATCCTCGCCGCGCCCGTCGCCGTGATCGTGCGCCGGGAACGCCGCCGCGACACGGGCGATGCGCTCGGCCCGATCGGCCGCGTCGTCGGATGCGAAGAGAAATCTCGGCTCGATCGCGCCCATGACCGCGGCACGGATCGGCGCGCGCGGGTTGAGGGCCGCGAGCAACGCCTCGACGCGCGCGGCGGCCGCGGGCGGGATGAGGTCGGTCTTGGTGAGGACGAGCGCGTCCGCGAGCGCCACCTGCTTCGCGGATTCGTACTGCGTCGCGAGCTGGCGCTCGGCGTTCGCGGCGTCGACCGTCGCGATCACGCGCTCGAGCCGGAAGCGTCCCTCGAGCGCGCGTGCGGCCATCAGATCCTGGAGGATGGGGGCGGGATCGGCGAGGCCGGTCGATTCGATGAGCGCGCGCCGGAACGGCGGGATGGTGCCCGCGTCGCGCCGCGCGGCGAGCGAGGCGAGCGTGTCGACGAGGTCGCCGCGCACGGTGCAGCAGATGCAGCCGCTCTTGAGCAGCACCGCGTCCTCGAGCGCGGTCTCGATCAGAACATGGTCGATCCCGATTTCGCCGAACTCGTTGACGATCACGACGCTCGCGGCCATCTCGGGCCGCTTCAGGAGCCGGTTCAGGAGCGTGGTCTTGCCGCTGCCGAGGAAGCCGGTCACGAGCGTCGCCGGGACCGCGCCGGCCGGCCGCGCGCGCCCTTCGTCTTTCGCCGCCGCGTCCGTCATCGCCATGCCTCCGCGGCCCGAATCCAGCGCCAAGTTTATCATTGGAAAAATTAGCTCATTTGATAGGATTGCGCCATCGAGGGGCGGCGACAAGAAAAACAACGTCAGTCCAGGGAGGAAACGACATGGCCAAGACCGTTTGGCGGATATTGGCCGCGCTCGCGCTCGTGCTCGCCCCGATGGGTGCCGCCTCGGCGCAGCCGGTCACGATCAAGATCGGCTGGGCGCAGACGCCCGGCCATCTCGCCCCGCTCGAAGCAGCGCTCGCGAAGCGCCATCCCGAGCTGTTCCACCATCTCGGCAAGAGCTACGTCATGGTGCCCGTGCGCTTCCAGGGCAGCACGCCCCAGGTCCAGGCGCTCGCGACCGGCGATCTCCAGATCGCCGCCTTCGGCTCGGCCGCAACCGCCCTCGCGATCACGCGCGCCCATCTCGACGTGCGCGTGGTCGCCGACGTGGTGCAGGACGGCGTCGACGGCTACTTCACCCAGCCCTATTACGTGCTGAAGGGAGGCCCGATCAAGACCATCGCCGACGTCAAGGGGAAGCGCATCGCGACCAACGCGATCGGCTCGGGCAGCGACGCGGCGATGCGCATCATGTTCCGCCGCCACGGCATCAAGGATTCGGACTTCACCACGATCGAGGCCAATTTCGCCAACATGCCGGCGCTGATCGAGGACGGCAAGGTCGACCTGGTGCCGATCCTGCCGCAATTCGCGCGCTCGATCGAGGCGAGCGGCAAGTACCGGCCGCTGTTCCACATCCACGACGTCTACGGCCAGTCCCAGGTGGTCGAGTGGGTGATGACGGAGTCCTTCATCAAGGCGCATCGTGCCGCGCTGGTCGACTTCTTCGCGGATCATATCCGCGCGGTGCGCTGGTTCCTCGATCCCGCCCATCACCAGGAGGCGGTCGAGATCGCCCACGAGGTCACCAAGCAGCCGATCGCGAACCTGGAATACGCCTTCACGAGGAAGGACCAGTACCGCTCGCCGGACGCGAAGCCCAACGTGCCCGCGATCCAGCGCGAGATCGACGATTCGGTGAAGCTGGGCATCCTGCCCGTCGACGTGAAACTGGTGCCGAAATACGTGGACCTGACGTTGATTGAAGATGCGAAACGGCGTATCGACGGCAATTAGCTGGGCGCCCGATCGACGGGACCCCGAAGGCGACCGGATGCAAGGCATGGCCGAGAAGTCGCAGATCGTCATCTCGGACGTGCGCCATCTTTATCGCCCGCCGCGCGGCCGGCCGGTGCTCGCCCTCGAGGACGTGTCGCTCGAGGTCAAGGAGCGCGAGTTCCTCGCCCTGCTCGGCCCGTCCGGCTGCGGGAAGTCGACGCTCCTCTATCTCCTGGGCGGCTTTCTTCCGATCGAGACCGGCTCCATCCTGGTCGACGGCGCGCCGATCCAGGGGCCGGGTCCGGACCGCGGCATCGTGTTCCAGCATTTCGCGCTGTTCCCATGGAAGACCGTGCGCGCGAACGTGCTCTACGGGCTCGAGAAGCTGAAGCTTCCCCGCGCCGAGTGCCTGAGGCGCGCCCAGGAGTTCATCGACCTCGTCGGCCTCAAGGGGTTCGAGGACAGCTACCCCTCGCACCTTTCGGGCGGAATGAAGCAGCGCGCCGCGATCGCGCGCACGCTCGCGATCGATCCCGAGATCCTGCTCATGGACGAGCCGTTCGGCGCCCTCGACGCCCAGACGCGCAGCCTGATGCAGACCGAGCTCCTCGGCATCTGGCAGCGCTCGAAGAAGACCGTGATCTTCGTCACCCACGACGTGCAGGAGGCGGTCTATCTCGCCGAGCGCGTGGTGGTCATGTCGGCGCGCCCGGGCCGCGTCAAGGCGACGGTCGACACCAACTTCGACAAGAACGATCCGGACATTTTCAAGGCCGAGGCGTTCGTCGAGAAGGTCGACCAGATCTGGAACCTGGTGCGCGACGAGGCGATCAAGGCGCAGGAGCGCAGCGCGGAGTGACGGAGCGTGCGCCGCGCGGAGGCGTAAAGTGCGCGGTGCCGCGTCACGGACGGGCGCGGCGTCGAGCGAGCGAGGCGGGACGCGAGCCATGAAGGCGACGGCACTGCGCTATCTTCCGATCCTGATCTGCGCCCTCGTGTGGGAGGCGGCATCGCGCCTCGGCCTGGTCTCGACCCTCGCGCTGCCGCCCTTGGACCGGGTGCTGGTCGCCTGGTGGGCGCTCCTGAAGAGCGGCGATCTCGTGACCAACGGCGCTGCGTCGCTTTACCGCGCGAGCGTGGGGCTCGGACTCGCGATCGCGGTCGGCAGCGCGCTCGGCGTGTTCATGGCCTGGTCGCGGCCGGTGCGCATCCTCGCGGGCCCGCTCGTCGAGCTCTTCTATCCGATGCCGAAATCGGCGCTCATCCCGGTGACGGCCCTCTGGCTCGGCTTCGGCGACGGCTCGAAAATCCTGCTCATCTTCCTCGGCTGCATGCTGCCGGTGACGCTCGGCGCCTTCAACGGCGCGCGCGGCGCCGAGCAGTCGCTGCTTTGGTCCGCGCGCAGCATGGGGGCGAGCCGGCTCAGCATGCTGTGGGACGTGGTGGTGCCGAGCGCCTTGCCGGAGATCCTGAGCGGCATCCGCACCGCATTGGCGCTTTCCTTCGTGCTCCTGGTGAGCTCGGAGCTGATCGTGGCGCGCCAGGGGCTCGGCTACATGATCGGCTGGCTCGGCGACGGCGGCGTCTACGATTCCATGTTCGCGGTCGTCCTCACCGTGGCACTGCTCGGCTTCCTCGCCGACCGGGGCTACATGATGATCATGCGCAGGGTGCTGTCATGGCGCGATTGAACGGCGACGCGGCGACGCTTCCCGCGCGCGAGGTCGCGATGCCGCGGCTCGTCTCCATCGTCGGCAACCGCGCGGTCAGATGGGCGTCGATCGTCGCCTTCCTCGCGGGCTGGGAATTGCTCGCGCGCACCGGCCTCTTCACGCCCTACATGCTGCCGGCCTTCTCGACCGTGCTGGAGCGCGTCTGGTCGGACGCGCTCTCGGGCGATCTTCCGCTCAATCTCGGCCTCACGCTCTACCGCGCGCTGGTCGGCTTCGCGATCGCGGCCTCGGGCGGGATCGTGCTCGGCGTCCTCATCGCGCGCGTGCGCGTCGTGCGCTGGTTCTTCGACCCGCTCGTCTCGGCCGGCTTCCCGATGCCGAAGATCGCGTTCCTCCCGGTCTTCATCCTCTGGTTCGGCCTCTACGACGTGTCCAAGATCACCATGACGGTGTTCGACGCCATCTTCCCCGTGATCACCGCGACGGTCGCGGGCACCCAGGCGGTCGACCGCCATCTCCTCTGGTCGGCGCGCAACATGGGGGCGAGCGAGCGCGAATTGCTGTGGGAGATCATCCTGCCCGCCTCGCTGCCGCAGATCATGACCGGCCTCCAGATCGCCCTCCCGATCGCCCTCATCGTCGAGATCGTGACCGAGATGCTGATGGGCGGCGCAGGCCTCGGCGGCGCCATGGTGACGGCGTCGCGCTTCGCGGATTCGCCCGGCGTGTTCGCCGGCCTGGTCGAGATCGCGATCGCCGGCTTCTGCCTGGTCAAGGGCATGTCGATGCTCCGGCGCCGGCTCCTGCTTTGGCACCAAGAGGCGCTCGAGCCCACCACCGTGTGAATTCCTTCCTCAATCCGAAAGTCCGCCATGCCCCACGATGCATCGAACCTGAAGCTTCTCGCCCATGACGAGCTACGCGGCCACGGCAATATCGGCGAGGGCGTGAGCCTCCAGGTGCGGCCCGACGGGCGGCGCGTCCTCTGGCTCGCCCACGAATCGGCGCCCACCAACTTCACCGGCGTCGACGTGACCGACCCGCAAAAGCCCAAGGTCGTGACCCAGACCGAGCTCCCGCACAAGCTGGTGCGCTCGAACTCGCTCGAAGTGTGCGGCGACATTCTCGCGGTCGCCTACCAGACCGCGCGTCAAGGGGGCACGCCCGCCGGCATCGAGCTCTACGACATCTCGAGCCCCGAGGCACCGCGCGGGATCGGCTTCTTCGACTGCTCGGGCCCCCATTCGCGCGGCGTGCACCAGCTCTGGTTCGTCGACGGCGAGACCATCCACTTCGCGGGCGGCGCCGCCGATTTCAAGCCGCGCGATCCGAAGGACGACCAGTTCTACCGCTCGATCGACGTACGCGATCCGACGCGGCCGCGCGAGCTCGGGCGCTGGTGGATGCCCGGGACGCGCGAGGGCGATCCCGAGCCGGCGCCGCCGCGCCATCCGAAATTCGATTCGGGCTTCCGCGCGCACAATACGAACGTCTATCCCGAGCGCCCGGACCGCGCCTATGTCGGCTTCATCGACGGCGGCGCCTGGATTCTCGACATTTCGGACAAGACCCGGCCGAAACCCGTCGGCCATTGGAACCCGCACCCGCCCTATCCCGGCTTCACCCATACGGTAATGCCGCTGTTCGACCGCGGCCTTCTATTGGTGACCGACGAATGCGTGCGCGACAATGGCGAGGATTGGCCCAAGCTCGTCTGGGTGCTCGACGGCCGGCGCGAGGACAATCTCGTGCCGATCTCGACCTTCCCGATCCCGCCCATCGAGCGCCAACGCGGCTTCGGCGGGCGTTATGGCGCCCATAACCTCCACGAGAACCGGCCTGGCCCCGCGTTCCGCTCGGATACGATCGTGTTCGGGACCTATTTCAACGGCGGCCTACGCGTCCACGATGTGAGCGATCCGTTCCAGCCGCGCGAGATCGCCCATTTCGTGCCCGAGGCGCCGCGCGGCTCGCCCGTTGGCTCGGCCCAGATCAACGACGTCTATGTCGACGAGAACGAGATCGTCTACGCGGTCGACCGTTTCGCGGGCGGCCTCTACGTGCTCGAGGCGACTCTCTAAAGCGTGATCCTGTTCACTCGAAACTCACCCCCACCCAGCTTGCGCTAAGGCTCGGCTGCGCCTCGCCAAGCGCAAGCAACCCCCCGACGCAAGCTAAATGCAGCGTCGGGCCCTTGAGGGGGAGGGTAGGGTGGGGGGTGATGATTCGACATAACCCAATAAACCCTAGGATCCCGGCAGGATGCGCGCGAGGCTCGCGGGCCGGAACGGGCTCGAGGGCAGGGGCTCGCCGCGCCAGAACCCCTCGAGGAGGGGCGCGAGCGGCCGCGTGTCGCCGTGCGCAAGGGCCGCGCGCGGCATCGCGATGAGCCCGACGCCGCTCGCTTCGAGCGAGGCGAGTGCCGCGCGCCGATCGCGTCGCGGGGTCGAGGCACTCTCGATTTCGACGGCTACGAGCGCCGTCCCGGTCCAGAACGCGAAATCGACGCGCGCGGTCCCGCCGTCGCCGAGCGCGAGATGCGCGCGCGGCAAGGGACAGAATGCGGAGAAGCTCCAATCGCGCGCGTCGAGAAGCGCTTGCTGCGCGCCGAGGGCTGCCGTGAGGGCTACGCGCTCGGCCTCGACCGTCGCGCAGATGGCCCGGAAATAGAGCGCCACGAAGTCCTGTTGCGGACGGCTCCAGAGATCGCACAAGGAAACGAGGTGCTCCTCGAGGAAGGCGAGGCGCGCGTCGGTCCCGGCCAGCCGCTCCGGGTCGGGCGGGTTTGGAAATTGCCAACGCATGTTGTTGAGGCGAAGCGGCATGGCGCGCGCGCGGTCGATCTCGACCGTGAAGGCCGCACCCGCCACGGGCTCGGCAACGCCGTAAGGAATTACGAGCGGCGCGTGCGCCGATCCGGCGGCTCGTTCCATGCCACGCCTCCGATTGCGGACACGTTTCCAATGGCGTCCGGCCGATTCGCGCGACCCTATCGGCGCGACCCTATCGGCGCGACATTAGCCGGACAAGACCCGGTTTCGACGTCGATACTGCCGGTGTCGCGCACCGGCCCAGGCCTTGACAATAACGGTAGCCCGTTCGATCATGAACATGTTCTAATTTGCGTGCAAAGCGGGACGAAAAAGCAAGCGGCGCGGGCGGAAAGCACCCTGTCGCGTCCCCGATAATTTCCCAGGGAGGCCATCATGCGTTTCGTTAAATCCCTCGCCGCGATCCTGTTCGCCGCGGCCGGCCTGGCGCTGGCCGTTTCGGCGCCGGCGCGCGCCGAGCCGGTCAAGATCCGGCTGAGCTACGTGGTGCCGGTCGCGAACTGGTCGTCGCTGCTGCTCGCGAAATCCGACCTCATGACCCATCTCGGCAAGTCCTACACGATCGAATCGACCCACTTCCAGGGCACGCCGCCCATGATCCAGGCGCTCGCGAGCGGCGATCTCGACATCGCCGACTTGGCATACTCGTCGGTCGCGCTTGCGATCGAGAATGCGGGCATGACGGACTTGCGCATCATCGGCGACGATTTCCAGGACGGCGTCCCGGGCTACTACAGCGACCAGTATTTCGTGCTCAAGGACGGGCCGGTGAAGACCGTCGCCGACCTCAAGGGCAAGGTGCTCGCGACCAACGCCGCGGGCAGCGCCGTCGACATCGCGATGCGCGCGATGCTCAAGCGGCACGGGCTCGAGGACAAGAAGAACGTGACCATCATCGAGGCCGCGTTCCCGAACATGAAGGCGATGCTGATCGAGCACAAGGTCGACCTGATCCCGGGCGTGCTTCCCTTCTCGACCGATCCCGGCCTCCTCAAGGTCGCGCGTCCGCTGTTCACCCAGCGCGAGGCCGTGGGCCGCACCCAGATGATCCTATGGGCCGCGCGCGAGCCGTTCCTCAAGAAGAACCACGCCGCCATGGTCGACTTCATGGAGGACTGCATCCGCGTGTTCCATTGGTACCTCGACCCGAAGAACCACGACGCGGCGGTCAAGATCGCGGCCGAGGTCTCGAAGCGCCCGGCGGCGAGCTTCCAAGGCTGGCTCTTCACCAAAAAGGACTATTACCGCAATCCGAACGGGCTGCCGGACCTGAAGGCGCTTCAGGCCAACGTCGAGACCCAGAAGAAGCTCGGCTTCATCAAGACCGACATCGACGTCGCGAAATACGCCGACCTCGGCATCGCGCGCGAGGCGGCGAAGCGGCTCGCGAAATAGCTCGCACCCGCCGGCGCTTCCCGCCCAAGCGGGCGGCGCCGGCGGGGTCGCGCGCGGCTGGTGTCGCGCCGCGGATTTCCGCCTATAATCCAGCGCGTTAGACGGTGCCGGCCGCGGACGCGCGGCCGTCGAGCGGAGAGCGATATGCCCGATCTTGAGCGGCTCGCCCGGGATCTCGACGTGGTCGATGCGCTGATCATGGACCTGATCAAGCGGCGCATGGACATCGCTTCCCTGGTCGGCGCCTACAAGATGGCCAACAACGAGAAGATGTTCCGCCCGGACGTCGAGGACGCGCGGCTCGCCGCGGTCGACGATCATGCGCGCCGGATCGGGCTCAACCCGAACCTCGCGCGCGCCATTCTCTACGATCTCATCGGCGAATCCTGCAAGCTGCAGGCGGTCCAGCTCCAGTCCGAGCGGCGTCCCGATCTCGAGCGGCTCGAGGGCGAGGCGCGCCGGCGCGAGCTCAAGGAAAATCTCCTGAGGCTCACCGCGGCGATCGCCGAGAAGTACGACGCGAGCTACACCGAGCGTCACCTCGCGACCGAATCCTACCGCCGCTTCGAGGACGATCTGCTCGCGGCCGAGATCTCGAAGCTCGAGCCGAAGGCGTTGGCCCTCGACCTCGGCTGCGCCACGGGTGCGGTCGCGTTCCGCCTCGCGCGCGATTTCGAGCGTGTCAAGGGCTTCGATCTCAGCCCGGACATGCTGAAGGTCGCGGAGCGGAAGCGCCAGGCGATGCCGCGCGCGAGCGGAAGCCGCGTCTCCTTCGAGCGGGTCGATCTGGTGGAGGACGCGTTTCCGGTCGAGGACGGCTCGGTCTCGCTCGCGGTCATGAATCTCGGCACCGCGAGCGACGTCATGGACATCGAGGCCGTGCTCGCGAAGATCGGCCGCGCGCTCGCGCCCAAGGGCCGGTTCCTCCTCTCGTTCTACAACGCCGACGCGCTCGTCTATAAATGCGGCTTCGTGCCCTGGCGCGTGAGCCTCGCCGCGGTCCAGAATCCCTACACCGACTGCCTCGACGTGCAGATCGACGGCGCGTCCTTCTCGGTCTATGCGCGCCTCTATGCCGAGGCGGAGGTGCGCGCCGTCATGCCCGCGGGGCTCAGGATCGACCGGGCCTCGACCTTTCCGCTCCTGGCCTCGATCCTGCCAGAGGATTTCTTCAAGAGCCTGCCCGATCCGACCGTGATCGACGCGATCGACCGCGGCTTCCTCGGCGCGCCGACGAGTGCCGCCTCCGGCCTCGGCTCGGCGGGCGCCTATCTCGTCGTGACCGGCGGGAAGAGCGCCTAGCCTCGCGCGGCGTCCGAAGACGGCCCTATTTGCGGCGCTTTTTCGCGCGCGGCTTCGCCGCCTTCGGCACCTTGATCTTCAGAAGCCGCGCCGCATTCAGCCCCATCATGCGCGCCTTCTCGGCCGCCCCGAGCTTGGACGAGCCGATGAAGCCGACCGGGTCCGCCTCGCCCATGTCGTAGGGGTAGTCGGTGCCGAGCATGAGATGGTCGCTGCCGTAGAGCTCGGCGAGATATTCGAGCTGGTGGTGGGTGAACACGATCGTGTCGAAATAGAGCTTCTTGAGGTAGCGCGTGGGCGGGCGCTTGATGACCGCGCGGCAATCGGGGCGCGCTTCGTGCGCGTGGTCCATGCGCCCGGAATAGGCGGCGAGGAAGCCGCCGCCATGGGCGCACACGATCTTGAGCTTGGGATAAGCGTCGAGCACGCCGCCGAAGATCAAATGGCTCACCGCGACCGTGGTGTCGAGCGGATTGCCGATCACGTTGATGAAGTAATGCTCGGCGAGGCGGCGCCCGTCGCTGAAGCCGCTCGGATGGAGAAAGACGACGATCCCGAACTCCTCCGCCTTGGCCCAGAAGGGGCGGAAGCGCGGGCTCGCGAGCTCCTCGCCCATCACGTTGGTGCCGAGCTCGACGCCGCGGAGGCCGAGCGTCTTCACCGCGCGCTCGAGCTCCGCGATCGCGAGCTCGGGCGCTTGCATCGGCACGGTCCCGAGCCCCACGAAGCGGTCGGGGTGAAGCGCCACGAGCTCGGCGATGCGGTCGTTGACGAGGCGCGAGGTCTCGCGCCCGAGCCCGGGCTCGAGCGCATAGTAATATTGGTGCGGGGCGGGCGAGACCGCCTGCACGTCGATCCCGGTCGCGTCCATGATCGCGAGGCGCGGCGCCGTCTCGGTGATGAGGGCTGCGATCGTCTCGCCTTGCTTCCGGTTGACGGCGCGCGTCGCCTCGCTCGAGAAGCGGAAGAGCGCGTCGCTCGTGGGATCGAAGCTCGCGCGCGCGAGTTCGTCGGCCGCCGGTGTCGCGACGTGGCAATGGATGTCGACGGTGAAGCTCCGGCGGCCGGCGCGCGGCCGCGGATTGCGCGCGCGCAGGACGCTGGCGCGGGCGGCGGCCGGAATGCAGCGATGGAACATGCGAGATGACCCTCTCTAACTGTGGTCGGTGCGCGCGCGGCTCAGAAGACGCCGAGATGCTGGTGGAGATCGAGGCCGTCGCGCTTGATGGTCTCGACCGTGGCGGCGAGCGCCACGCGGCCGGTGTTGAGGATGGCGATGTCGTCGGCGACGTCGATCACGAGCTTCGCGTTCTGCTCCACCAGCACGATCGAGAGGCCCTGATCCTTGAGCTTGCGGATGGTCGCCATCACCTCGGCGACGATCTGGGGCGCCAAGCCCTCGGACGGCTCGTCGAGCAGAAGGACGCGCGGGTTCGAGACCAGCGCGCGCCCGATCGCGAGCATCTGCTGCTCGCCGCCCGAAAGCACGCCCGCCGACTGCTTCTGCCGCTCGCCGAGGCGCGGGAAGGTGCGGAACACGGTCTCGGGCGTCCAGGCGGCGGCGGCGTCGCGCGCGGGCTTGCGCGCCGCGACCGTGAGATTCTCGCGCACCGTGAGGCTGCGGAAGATGCGCCGCCCCTGGGGCACCAGCGCCACACCCGCGGCCGCGATCGCCTCGGGGGCTTGCCCGGTCATCGCCGTGCCGAACACCTCGACGACCCCGTGCCGCGGCGGCAGCACGCCCACGATCACGCTCATGCTCGTGGTCTTGCCGGCACCGTTGCGGCCGAGCAGACCCAGAAGACGCCCCGCGCCGAGCGCAAGCGACACGTTCTGCAGCACGTGGCTGTCGCCGTAATAGGCGTCGATCTCGACGAGGCGAAGCGCGTCACTCGCCAAGATAGACCTCCCGGGTGCGCGGATCCTTGACCACCTCGGCGCGCGTGCCCTCGACGATCACCTCGCCGAAATGAAGCAGGGTGATGCGCTCGGCGAGCGCGAGGGCCACGTCCATGTCGTGCTCGATCATCACCACCGTCACGTCGCGCGGGATCGACTGGATGAGCCGATGCACGTCGCGCCGCTCCTCGACCGAGAGGCCGGCGAAGGGCTCGTCGAGCAAGAGCACGCGCGGCTCCTGGGCGAGCGCCATGGCGATCTCGACCCGGCGCCGCTCGCCGTAGGAGGTCTGGCTCAAGGGGCGCTGGGCGATATGGCCGAGGCCGACGCGCTCGAGGGCCGCCAACGCGCTCGCCTCGAGGTGCTTCTGCTTGTCGAGGCGCACGATCGGGTTCCAGCGCAGCGGCGAGAGGCCGAGCAGCGAGAGCATGGCGTTGCGCAACAAGGT
Organism: Alphaproteobacteria bacterium; assembly: GCA_035509415.1. Taxonomy (GTDB): domain Bacteria; phylum Pseudomonadota; class Alphaproteobacteria; order JACZXZ01; family JACZXZ01; genus DATJLQ01. Next base: position 25,079 of record DATJLQ010000188.1, on the reverse strand, counting down.
CTCGCGCGGGAAGAGGGTGATGATCTGGTAGGTGCGCGCCATGCCGAGATGGGCGCGGCGCCGGCTCGGGCTCCGCGTCACGTCGGCGCCGAACAGATGGATCGAGCCGCTGTTGGGCCGGAGGTCGCCGGTGATGAGGTTGAAGAGCGTGGTCTTGCCGGCGCCATTGGGCCCGATGACGAGGCGCCGCTCGCCCGCCGCGACCGCGAGATTGACGCCCGCGGTCACGCGCAAGCCGCCGAAGGACTTGTGGAGGCCGCGCACCTCGAGCGCGAACTCGGGCGCGCGCAGGGGTGCCGATGCGGCGGGCTCGGCGCTCATGGCCCGCCCTCGCCCTGCGCCACGGGCTTCGCGCGGCTCCGGCGCGCGCGCAGATACCCGTAGGCGCGCCGCACGAGACGCGTCGACCCGGGCACCAGCCCCTCGGGCATGAACAGCACGATCGCGACGAAGATGGCGCCGAGCACCATGTTCCAGCGCTCGACATAGGCGCTCACCACGTATTTCACGATCACCACGAGGGCGGCGCCGACGATGGGCCCGAGCAGCGTGCCGGTGCCGCCCGCGATCACCATCAGAAGCGTTTCCGCCGAGGTCGTGAGCGAGAGCGCGTAGGGGCTCACGAACTTGTTGTAGTAGAAGAAGAACAGGCCCGCGATCGCGACCACCAGGCCCGAGACCAGGAAGGCGAGGAAGCGGATCATCCAGACGTGATAGCCGAGGGTCGTCATGCGCCGCGGCTGGTCGCGCGTGGCGCGCAGGCTCGCCCCCAGCGGCGAATGCACGAAGGCGTACATCGCGACCACCACGACCAGGAACGCGATCAAGGTCGCGTAGTAGAACGGCACCGGATCCTCGAGCGAAAGGCCGAAGGGTGCCGGGCGCGCCGAGACGCTCAAGCCGTTGTCGCCGCCGGTGACGCTGATCCAGCGATAGGCGATGCCCCACATGATCTGGCCGAGGGCGAGGGTGATCATGAGGAAGGTGATGCCGGTCGCGCGCAGCGAGAGGGCCGCGAACACGCCCGCGAGCGCCACCGTAAGGAGAATCGCCGCGATGGCCGAGGGGAGCTGGCCGACGCCCGCATTGATGAGCCAGCCGCAGGCGTAGCAGGTGAAGCCGAACAGGCCCGCGTGCCCGAGCGAGACCAGGCCGCCATAGCCCACCAGCACGTTGAGCCCGAGCGCGAAGATCGCCGAGATCAGGATCTGGGTCGTGACGTTGACGTAATAACTGTTGGTGATCCAGAGCGGCACGGTCGCAAGCGCCGCGAGGGCGAGGATCAGGGCGACGCGCTTCATGGGTGCGTCCCCCAAGGCCCAATCCCCCAAGGCCCAATCCCCCAAGACCCAATCCCCCAAGGCCCAATCCCCCAAGACTTCATCCCCCAAGGCCGCATCCCCCTGGCGCCACGCATCACGACGCGATCCGGCCGAACAGGCCCTGGGGCCGGATCACGAGGACGATGAGCATGGGCAGGAACAGGATCACGTAGGCGAGCTCGGGAAACACCGCCTGGCCGAAATTGTAGAGGAAGCCGACCACGAAACTACCGACGAGCGCGCCCAGAAGACTTCCGGTGCCGCCCAGGATCACGACGATGAGCGCGAGCGGCAGCATGTCGCCGTCCAACCCCGGATAGACCGAGAGGATCGGCCCGCCCATGAAGCCCGCGAAGCCCGCGAGCCCGGCGCCGAGGCAGAAGATGACCGAGAACAGGCGCGAGACGCGGATGCCCACCATGCGCGCCATCTGGGGATCGTCGACGCCGGCGCGGATCATGGCGCCGAGCCGCGTGCGGTCGATCATGAGCCAGAGAAGGGCCGCGATCACGACCGCGATCGCCACCACCGCGAGCCGGTAGGAGGGGAACACCACGCTCAGGATCGGAACCGAGCCCGCGAGATTGTCGGGGGTTTCGATCGGGATCGGGTCGCCGCCCCAGACCATGAGGCAGAAATCCGCGATCATGAAGGAGAGCCCGAGGGTCACCAGCACCTGGGCGAGCTCCTGGCCCGCGAGGCGGCGCAGGAGCAGCCGCTCGATCACGCCGCCGATCGCCGCCATCGAAAGCGCCCCCAGGATCGCCGAGAGCCAGAAGCCGAAATTCGCGTGGAGGAAGCTCACGCCCAGATAGGCGCCGAGCATGAAGAACGACCCGTGCGTCAGGTTCGGGATGCGCATCAGGCCGAAGATGAGCGAGAAGCCGGCGGACAGGAGGAAGAGCAGCCCTCCCAGCGTAATGCTATTGATCGCCAGGATCAGCCACAGATTCATGTCCGACGGCTTCCCGTTCGCGCATCCCTGAATTCGCGCGCCGCGCGCTTACGACTTGAGCGGCGGCCAATCGCGCGAGTAGACCGGCTGAGCCAGGAACTTCGCCTCCGGATAGGTCCAGAACTGGCTCACATTGTGGTAGGTCTTGAGGATCGGATTCGCGAGCTTGCCGTCCTTCTTCTCGACCTTGCGGATGAAGATGTTGCCGACCACGTTGCCGAAATGGTCGAAATGGAACGGCCCGCGCGGCGATTCCTTGACCGAGACCGCGCGCAACGCCTTCATGAACTCGTCGGGGTTGTCGGTCTTGCCGCCGGTCTTCTTGAGCGCGTCCTCGATCACCATGCCGTCCATGTAGAGCGCTGCCGCGTAGAAGCCGGGCAGGTAGCCGGTCATCTTCACCATGCCGGCGACGAAGCGCTTGTTGCTCTCGGACGGGTAGGCGTAGGAGTAGGGGCAGGCGCTCACGAGCCCGATCGCGTCGTCGCCGAAGCTCTTGAGCAACGCGTCGTCGCCCGCGGTCTCGCCGCCCACCACGGGATATTTCTTCTTGAGCCCGTAATTGGCGTATTGCTGCATGAAGCGGATCGGGTTCGAGCCGGCGAAGCCCTGCACCACGCCGTCGAGCCCCGCACCCTCGATCTGCGCGAGGAAGGGCGTGTAGTCCGGCGTGACGATCGGCGTCCAGAGCTTCTTCAGGACGCGGCCGCCCTCGTCCTCGAACACCTGCTGGAAGCCGCCGATCTGCTCGTAGCCGAAGGCGAAGTCCTCGCAGATCGTGATCACCTTCTTGAGGCCCATCTCCTTGCGCGCATAATCCGCCATCGGATGCATCGCCTGGGACGAGGTCGCGGAGACGCGGAGGAAATAGGGATTGGGCTTGCGCTGCGTGACGTTCTCGGCGCCCGCGAGGGCGAGGGTCGGCATCTTGTGCTCGATCACGTAATCGCTGATCGCGAGCATCTCGAAGGCGGCGAGCGGGCCGCACATCACGTCGATCTTGTCGCGCTCGATCAGCTCCTGCGCCTTGGCCTTGGTGCCGGCCGGATTGCCGCCGGTGTCGCCGATGATGAGGTCGACCTTGCGGCCCGCGATCTTGTAGTTCTTCTCCTCGAAGAACAGGGAGAGCCCCTGCTTCATCTGGAGCCCGCCTTGCGCGAGCGGACCGGTCAACACCGTGAGCAGGCCCACCTTGATCGGCGCCTGCTCGGCGATCGCCGGCGCCCATGGAAAGCCGGCTGCGAAGCCGCCTGCGAAAGCGCCCGCCGCCGCACCCGCGGCGGCACCCTTCAAGAACGTACGACGCCTCAGAGTCCTCTTCGACATGATCTCCTCCCTTGTGCCCGTTTTCGATGGCACGTCTTGCGCGGTTTGTGGTCGCCGGCGTCGCATCTTCGCGCGCGCCGCCGACGCTTCCGTCCCGGTCCCCTCGCCGCCGCCCGCAGGCGCCCGACTCCGGTCCCGAGCTACCGTCTATGATCAATCGCTCACTATGATGGCCGGGGGCGCGCGCGTCTAGCGAAAAGTGCCGCATCGTGAAACGCCCTCGCGCGACCCCGCAGCAAGCCCGTGCCGCAGCATCGGACGCCAGCGCGCGCGCGGCTTTCGGCCCAAGCGCGTACGACGCTGGCGCGACCGGTGCCTGCCGCTATACTGGCGCCGCGATCGGGCTATATTATCAAGTGATAAAATGACCCGGTCGCGGCGCGCCGGCGTGGTGCGCGCGCGGCGAGGACTGGGGATCGGACGCTCGATGAGCGAGACGCGCGACGGCATGCGCATCGATTGGGACGTCGCCATCGTGATGGATGACGGGCTCACGCTGCGCGGCGATCTGTTCCGGCCCGTGGCCGAGGGCCGCTATCCCGTGATCCTCTCCTACGGGCCCTATGCCAAGGGGCTCGCCTTCCAGGACGGCTATCCGAGTGCGTGGACGCGCATGGCCGAGGGGCACCCCGACGTGACGCGGGGCTCGACCAACAAGTACCAGAACTGGGAAGTGGTCGATCCCGAGAAGTGGGTTCCCGACGGCTATGCTTGCCTGCGCGTCGATTCGCGCGGCTGCGGACGCTCGCCCGGCTACATCGATCACTTCTCGCCGCGCGAGACGCGCGACTATTACCGTTGCATCGAGTGGGCCGCGGCTGAGCCTTGGTGCAACGGCAAGGTCGGGCTCAACGGCATCTCCTATTACGGCATCAACCAGTGGCATGTCGCCTCGCTCCGGCCGCCGCATCTCGCCGCGATATGCGTCTGGGAGGGTGCGGCCGACTGGTACCGCGACATGACGCACCATGGCGGCATCCTCTCGACCTTCTGGGCCCATTGGTACGACATGCAGGTGAAGACCGTGCAATACGGGCTCGGCGCGCGCGGCGCCAAGAGCCGGGTCACGGGCGTCAATGTGTGCGGCGACGAGACCCTGTCGGAGGCGGCGCTCGCGAAGAACCGTTGCGATTTCGGCGCCGAAATCCTGGCGCATCCGCTCGACGATTCCTACCACAAGGCGCGCTCGGCCGATTGGTCGAAAATCACGGTGCCGTTCCTCTCGGCGGCCAATTGGGGCGGCCAGGGGCTCCATCCGCGCGGCAATTTCGAGGGCTTCATGCGCGCGGCCTCGACCGAGAAATGGCTCGAGGTGCATGGCATCGAGCATTGGACCGAGTTCTATACCGACTACGGCGTCGCCCTTCAGAAGCGCTTCTTCGCGCGTTACCTCAAGGGCGACCGCTCGAGCTGGGCGCAGGAGCCGCGCGTCCGCCTCCAGGTGCGCCACGTCGACGGCTTCGTCGAGCGCTTCGAGGACGAGTGGCCGATCGCGCGCACGCGCTGGACGCGTTTCTATCTCGATCCCGAGCGCATGCGGCTCGCAGCCTCCCCACCCGCGCGCGCGGCGCGCCTCGATTACCGGGCACTCGGCGACGGGCTCACCTTCACGAGCGAGCCGCTCGCCGAAGCGACCGAGATCACCGGCCCCTCGGCCGCGACCCTCACCGTTTCCTCGGCGACCGAGGACATGGACCTGTTCCTCGTGCTGCGCGTCTTCGCGCCCGACGGGGCGGAAGTCGTGTTCCAGGGGGCGATCGATCCCCATACGCCGGTGGGCCAGGGCTGGCTGCGCGCGTCCCATCGCAAGCTCGACCCCACGCTCAGCCTTCCTTATCGGCCCTATCACAGCCATGACGAGGCGAGGCCGCTCGCACCGAACGTGCCGGTCGAGTGCGAGGTCGAGATTTGGCCCACCTCGATCCTGGTGCCCGCGGGCTATCGGCTGGCACTCACCTTGCGCGGCAAGGACTACGAGTATCGGACAAGGAGCGGCGGCCGCTTATCGAATTTCAAGAACGAGCTCACGGGCTGCGGGCCGTTCCTCCACGACGATGCGCGGGACCGGCCGGCGCGCGTTTTCGATGCGCTCAACAGCCTCCATTTCGCGCCCGACCGGCCGCCCTTCCTGCTGCTCCCAATCGTTCCGCCCAAGCCCTGACCGGCGAGGGGCGCACGAAAGCGCGCGCACCCGCGCCCAAAGGCTGGCGTCGGCGCGGGCCGCGCGCTATCTTATCGGTTGATCAGATAAGCGCCGCCTGCGGTGATTTCGGCGCGAAGGAGGGGGTCTTGCCCAATCTGGCACGCCGACATTCGCACGAGGCAGAGCGGGCCGCGCGGCCCCGGCGCGGCGCGCGCCTTGCCGCCGCCGACCGCGAGCGCCAGATCGTCGACGCCGCGATCCGCTTCTTCGCCGAGGTGGGCTTCAACGGCCAAACGCGCGAGCTCGCCGCGCGCGCCGGCATCACCCAGCCGCTGCTCTATCGCTATTTCGCGACCAAGCAGGAGCTGATCGAGCGCGTGTTCCGCGAGGTGTTCCTGAAGCGCATCGACCCCACCTGGGGCGCCTTGCTCGCCGACCGCTCGCGTCCGCTCGAGGACCGGCTCCTCGAGTTCTACGACGCCTACGCACGCAACACCTACACCTACGAATGGATCCGCATCTACATGTTCTCGGCCCTCATGGGCAACGACATCAACCGGCGCTACATCCGCATCGTCGAGGACGCGATCCTGCGGCCGATCTGCGCCGAGGTGCGCCACCATTGCGGCCTGCCGCCCGCCGAGGTGATTCCGATCGGCGAGCTCGAGCTCGAGCAGGTGTGGGTGATGCATGGCGGCCTGTTCTATTACGCGGTGCGCAAATACATCTATCACAGCCGCGTGGGCGACGATTTCACGGGCATCGTCAAGCGCGCGGTCGCGACCATGCTCGAGGGCATCAAGGCGCTGAGCGCGAAGTGAGCGCTGTGCCGCGCGGCGGTCCATCAGAAAATCGGGCTTGGGAACAGGGAGCGCATTGGGCATGAACATCGGTGTGATCGGGCTCGGCATCATGGGCTCGGCGATCGCGCGCAACGCGGTCGAGGCGGGCGCCAAGGTCGCGGGCTTCGATATCGACGCGGCGCGGCTCGCCGTGCTCGAGCGCGCGGGCGGCCAGCCGAAGAAGTCCGCCGCCGAGGTCGCGGCCGCGTCCGAGCTCGTGCTCACGAGCCTCCCGAGCACCGCCGCCCTCGAGGCGACGGCGCGCGCGATCGCGTCCGGCGGAAAGCGCGGCCTGATCGTGGCCGAGCTCTCGACGCTGCCGATCGCGGACAAGGAGCGCGCGCGCGATCTCCTCGCCGCCAGCGGCATCGAGATGCTCGATTGTCCCTTGAGCGGCACCGGCGCCCAGGCGGAGCGGCGCGATCTCGTGGTCTATGCCTCGGGCGAGCGCGCGGCCTACGAGCGCGCGAAGCCCGCCTTCCCGCTCTTCGCGCGGCTCGACTATTACCTCGGCGCGTTCGGCAACGGCAGCAAGATGAAGTTCGTGGCCAACCTTCTGGTCGCGATCCACAACGTGGCGTCGGCCGAGGCGATGGTGCTCGGGATCAAAGCCGGGCTCGATGCGAAGCTGGTCGAGAGCGTGATCCGGACGGGTGCCGGGAACAGCCGCGTGTTCGAGTTGCGCGCGCCCCTCATGGCGGCCAACGACTACGAGCCGCCCACCATGAAGATCGACATCTGGAAGAAGGACATGGAGATCATCGGGCGCTATGCGCGCTCGCTCGGCGTCGCGACGCCGTTGTTCGATTCGACGGCGCCCATCTATCTGCGCGCGATCGAGGAAGGCCTCGGCGCCAAGGACACCGCCGCGGTCTGCGCCGTGCTCGAGAAAATGTCGGGCCTCGAGCGCCCGTAGGGCCGGAACGAGGCTCGGCGCCGAATGCGCTAGGCCGGATCGCCCGTATCGGGCACCAGGCCCGCGGCCTTGATGCCCTCGACCGCGCAAATCTCGTCGTTGGCCGAGATGTCGCCGCTGACCCCCACGGCACCCACCACCTCGCCCGCGGCATTCCGGATCAGCACACCGCCCGAGACCGGCACCATGCGCCCGCCCGCAAGCGCGGTGAGCGTGTTGAAGAAGCCCGGATTCGCCTTCGAGCGCCGCTCGAGCTCGCGCCCGCCGAAGCCCATGCCGAGACAGCCCCAGGCCTTGGCGTTCGCGACGTCGGTGCGCATGAGGCTGGTGTTGTCCTCGCGCTTCAGCGCGACCGCTTGGCCCGACCAGTCGAGCACCACGACGGCGAGCGGCTTGAAATTGTGCTTGCGTCCGGCGGCGAGCGCCGTGTCGACGATCTTGGACGCTTCAGCGAGGGTGAGTTTCGCCATGGCTGCTTCCTTCCTCGAATTCTCGGCCGCGCGGGAACGGGCCGGTGTTGATCGGCTCGCGGAGTTTCTGCGGCCGCATCATCGTGCAATCGTGCACCCAAGGCAACGCCCCGGCGCGGCGCGTTCGAAGTCCTCGAAGACGGACTCTATCGCTCGATGCGTCGATGCACGTCGTCGCGCAGGCGCGCCGGTTCGGAGCCGGGGTCGCGGCGCTCGGCCGAGCGCTTGACGAAATCGACGAAGGCGCGCAAGGGCGCGGGCAAAAGGCGCCGGCCGGAATAATAGAGGAACGGTCCCGGGAAGCGTTGCCACCACGGCTCGAGCACGGGCTCGAGGGCGCCGCTCTCGAGATGCGGGCGCAGCCAACCCTCGAAGAGGTGGACGATGCCGGTGCCGGCGCGCGCCGCGTCGACCGCAAGATCGCTCGCGGCGCCGACACGGACCAGAAGCGGTCCGGCGGGATCGATCCGCACCAGCTCGCCGCCGCGCTCGAATTCCCAGGACACCATCGCGCCGCTGCCGAACTGGCCGCGCAGGCACGCATGCTTGAGGAGATCGCGCGGATGCTCTGGCCGCCCGTGCCGGTCGAGATAGGCGGGTGCCGCGGCGGTCGCGAAGCGCTGCACACGCGGCCCGATCGGCACCGCGATCATGTCCTGCTCGAGGCGATCGTCGTAGCGGATACCGGCATCGCAGCCGGCGGCGAGCATGTCGACGAAGCCGTCGTCCGCGATCACCTCGAGCCGGATATCCGGGTAGGCGGCGAGAAAGGGCGGGACGATCGCGGGCAACACGAGGCGAGCGGCACTCACCGGTACGTTGATGCGCAGCGTGCCCGCCGGACGCGTGCGATAGAGGTTCACCACGTCGAGTGCCGCGGCCACCTCGGCAAGCGCCGGGCCGAGCCGTTCCAACAGGCGCGCGCCGGCCTCGGTCGGAACCACGCTGCGGGTCGTGCGATGGAGGAGGCGCACACCGAGCTGGCCCTCGAGCCGGCGCACCGCTTCGCTCAGACCGGAGGCGCTGCCGCCGCTGGCGCGCGCGCCGCCACGGAAACTGCGGGCGCGCGCGACCGCAAGGAACGCATTCAGGTCCGCGACGTTCGCTGCCATTGTTCGGTAATCCGCACAGCCTGTTCAGATATTAGCGGATTTTCGAACGAACGCGCAACGGCTAGCGTAGCGGCCAATTTCCAAAAGGAGATCGACCATGGCCAGCAAGATCGCCAAATCCCGCTCGTTCGCCCTCGGCGATCGCACCGTGAAGCGCCTCGGCTACGGCGCCATGCAGCTCGCGGGGCCCGGCGTGTTCGGGCCGCCCAAGGATCGCGCCGCGGCGCTGGCCGTCTTGCGCGAAGCGGTTGCGAGCGGCGTCGACCACATCGACACCAGCGACTTCTACGGCCCGCACGTCACCAACCAGATCATCCGCGAGGCGCTCCATCCCTATCCCGACGAGCTCGTGATCGTGACCAAGGTCAGCTGTCGGCGCGGCAAGGATGGCTCTTGGCTGCCCGCCTTCTCGCACGAGGAACTGACCCAGGCGGTCCACGACAATCTGCGCAATCTCGGCATCGATGTGCTCGACGTGGTCAATCTGCGCAGCATGTTCGGCATCCATGGTCCCGCCGAGGGCTCGCTCGAGGCGCCGCTCACGGTTCTGGCCGAGCTTCAGCGCCAGGGCCTGATCCGTCACATCGGCCTGAGCAACGTGACCCGAACGCAGATCGAGGAAGGGCGCCGGATCTGCGAGATCGTTTGCGTGCAGAACCAATACAACGTGGCGCATCGCTCCGACGATCGGCTGGTCGACGATCTTGCCCGTGACGGCATCCCCTATGTGCCGTATTTCCCGCTCGGCGGATTCACGCCGCTGCAATCGTCGATCCTGTCCGACGTCGCGACGCGGCTCGGCGCCACACCCATGCAAGTTGCCCTCGCCTGGCTGCTCGAGCGCGCGCCCAACATCCTCTTGATCCCGGGCACGTCGTCGGTCGCGCATTTGCGGCAGAACCTCGCCGCGGCCGCGCTCGACCTGCCCGAGGATGCGGTGCTTGCGCTCGACGGGATCGCGGCGGACACCGTCTCCGCCTGACGATGGGCGGCTATGGCTCGAGCATCTTCTCCAGGAGCGTCATGAGCCGGCGCCGGTCGGCGGCCGCGATCTTCTCGAGAAAATGCGCCTCGTGGCGCAGCACCAGCGCGTCGAGCCGTGTCTTGAGTGCGGCACCGGCTAGCGTGAGATGGAGCGCGTGGGCGCGCCGGTCCCGGGCGCCGCGCGCGCGCTCGATGAGGCCGCGTCGCTCGAGCTCGTCGAGCATGCCCACGAGGTTCGCGCGCTTGATGCCGAGGGCGGCCGAGACCTGGGTCTGCTTCAGGCCCGGATTGGCGCCCACCACCGTGAGCACCGAGAATTGCGACGGGCGGATGCCGAGCCCGTCCATGGTCTCGAGGAAATCCTGGAAGATACGCAGCTGGAGGCGCCTGATCTTGTAGCCGACCAGGCGCTCCAAGAGGCCGAGATCGATCCCGTCGCCGCGCGCGGCGGAGGCCGACCCGGCGCGCCGGGACGCGGGGGCGGCCTTGGCGCCGCTCACGGCTTCCGCGCCACGAGGTCGATGAGCGCCGACAGGCCCGCATGCCCCGTGCCCTCGGCCACGATTTCCTCGTGCTGATCGAGCGCGAGGATCTCGAAATCGCCGAAGGCCGCGCGCAGAATCTCCTCGGTATAGAGGCGCTCGATTTCCGACGGGCCGCCGGTCTTGTATTCGAGCTGCTTCGGCGTGTAACCCTGAAGCAGCAGGAGCCCGCCCGGGACCAGGGCCTGCCGGATGCCGTCGAAGATGCGCGCGCGCAGGTCCGGAAGCGCGAACTGGATGAAGATGGCGGCGACCAGGTCGTAGGCCTGCTTCGGAAAGCGCCACTGGGCGAGGTCGGCTTGCTCGGTCTCGATTGCGACCCTGCGCTCGGCCGCGAGCGCGCGCGCCTTCGCGATCGCCACGCCCGAGAAATCGACCGAATGCACCTTGAGCCCGCGCTCGGCGAGCCAGACGCCGTTGCGTCCCTCGCCGTCGGCGAGCGTGAGCGCGCGCATGCCCGGCCTGAGGTGCCGCTCCTGGGCGGCGAGGAAGCGGTTGGGGGCGGTTCCGAACAGGTAGCCGTCGGCGCCGAACCGCCGGTTCCAACGCTCGAGCTCGGTCTCGTTTTCGCGCGCGGGGTCCACGGTTCCGTCTCCTTTTATCCTGCGGCCGAGCGTCCTCTTTAGCACCGAGCCGGGCCTTGCGGCCAGCGGGCGCATCGTGTAGCCCTAGCGCCATGCCGAAGACCGCGTTGCGCATCACGCGCGAACAGAATTTCGCCGACTGGTACCTCGAGGTGATCCGCGAGGCGAACCTGGCCGAGCATTCGGGCGTGCGCGGCTGCATGGTGATCAAGCCCTGGGGCTACGCGATCTGGGAGCGCGTCCAGCGCGCCCTCGACGACCTGATCCGTGCCACCGGCCACGACAACGTCTATTTCCCGGTCTTCATCCCGCTCGAGCTGATCGAGAAGGAGGCGACCCACGTCGAGGGCTTCGCCAAGGAGATGGCGGTCGTGACCCACCATCGCCTGGTCAAGGGCGAGGACGGCAAGCTGGTCCCGGCCGCACCCCTCGAGAGCCCGCTCGTGGTGCGCCCCACGTCGGAGACCATGATCGGCGAATCCTTCGCGCGCTGGATCCAGTCCTATCGCGACCTGCCCATGAAGCTCAACCAATGGGCCAACGTGGTGCGTTGGGAGCTGAGGCCGCGGCTCTTCCTGCGCACCACCGAGTTCCTTTGGCAGGAGGGGCACACGGCGCACGCGACCAAGGAGGAGGCGCTCGAGGAGACGCGCCAAATGCTCGAGGTCTATCGCGAGGTGGTCGAGGGTGCCATGAAGATCCCGGTGATCCCCGGCACCAAGACCCCGGGCGAGCGCTTCCCGGGCGCCGACGAGACCCACTCGATCGAGGCGATGATGCAGGACGGCCGTGCGCTTCAGGCCGGCACGTCCCATTTCCTCGGCCAGAATTTCTCCAAGGCCGCCAACATCCAATTCCAGGACAAGGACGGCGAGACGCGTTTCGTCTACACGACCTCCTGGGGTGCCTCGACGCGCCTCATCGGCGCCCTCATCATGACCCATTCGGACGATGACGGGCTGCGTCTTCCGCCGCGTATCGCCCCGCGCCACCTCGTCATCGTGCCGATCCTGCGCGGCGGCGACCAAGACGGGAAGGTGCTCGCGGCGGCGCACGCACTCGCGCAGCGGCTTTCGGCCGAGCGCTGGGAGAACGAGGCCGTGCGCGCCACGGTCGATACGCGCGACATCAACGCCGCCGACAAGCGCTGGGAATGGATCAAGAAGGGCGTGCCGCTCGTGGCCGAGCTCGGGCCGCGCGACCTCGAGAGCGGCAGCGTTGCGCTCACGCGGCGCGACCGCATCGCGGAGAAGAAGGAGATCCTGCCGATCGAGACCCTCGTGGGCTCGGTCGGGAGCCTGCTGAGCGCCTTCGAGCGCACGCTCCTCGAACAGGCGCTCGCCTACCGCGCCCAGCGCACGCGCGAGGACGTCGCCGACTTCGCCGCGTTCCAGGAATTCTTCAAGTCCGACGACCGCACCGGCTTCGTGATCGCGCCCTGGTCGGGCGATCCCGCGAGCGAGGCCAAGATCGCGGCGCTCGGCGTCACCATCCGCTGCCTCCCCTATCGCCAGAGCGGGCGCAAGGCGCCGTGCGTCCTGACCGGCAAGCCCTCGGTCACCGACGCGCTCTTCGCCAAGGCGTATTGAGGGGCGGCCAATATTGAATCTTCGTCCTTCGAGACGCAGCCTTCGGCTGCTCCTCAGGACGAGGATTCGGCATCGGAAAGACTTTTGCCTCATCCTGAGGGCGCCCGAAGGGCGCGTCTCGAAGGATGAGGCAGTCAGCATCGACGACTTATTCCGCCGTGCCCGCTCCCGCGAAGCGCGCGCGCGGGCCGGCCAGCTCCTCGATTCTGAGCGCCTCGTTCCATTTCGCCATGCGCTCCGAGCGCGCAAACGAGCCCACCTTGAGCTGGCGCACGCCCCAGCCGACCGCGAGATGGACGATGCTCGTATCCTCGCTCTCGCCCGAGCGCGCCGAAACGATCGAGCCCCAGCCCACCGCGCGCGCGGCATCGAGGGCGGCGCGCGTCTCGCTCACGGTGCCCGCCTGGTTGGGCTTCAAGAGCACGGCGTTGCACAACCCGCGCTCGGCCGCCCAACGCACGCGCTCGGCGCTGGTGACCAAGAGATCGTCGCCCACGATCTGGACCCGCGCGCCTACCTCTGTCGCGAAGCGCGCGAGCCCGTCGGGATCGTCCTCGGCGAGCGGGTCCTCGATGGAGGCGATCGGGTAGCGCTCGAGCCAGCCGATCAGCATGTCGATCATCTCGTCGCTGTCGAGCTCGCTCCGGTCGAGCGCCAGGCGATAGAGCCCGTCGCGATAGAGCTCGGAGGCGGCGATGTCGAGCGAGATCGCCATCTCCTCGCCGGCCACGAGGCCCGCGCGCTCGATCGAGGTCACGAGCGCGTCGAGCGCCTCCTCGTTCGAGCCGAAGGCGGGCCAATAGCCGCCCTCGTCGGCGACGCCCTGGAGCCGGCCGCGCTCGCGCAACAGATCGCCCGCCGCACGGTAGACCTCGGCGGTCCATTCGAGCGCCTGGTCGAACGAGCCGGCCCCCACCGCCGCGACCATGAAATCCTGCACGTCGACGCGCCGCTCGGCATGGCGCCCGCCGCCGAAAATCTGGATCTCGGGCAGGGGGAGCGTCACCTCGTCCTCGTCGAGCAAATAGGCGTAAAGCGGGAGGCCGTGGGACGCGGCCGCGGCCTGGAGCGTCGCGAGCGAGACCGCGACGATCGCGTTCCCGCCGAGGCGCGACTTGTCCTCGGTGCCGTCGAGCGCGATCAGCGTCGCGTCGACCGAATCCTGGTCGGTCGCGTCGCGGCCCATGATCGCGCGCGCGATCTCGCCATTGACGTGGGCGACCGCCTGGCGCACGTCGAGCCCGCCGAGCCGCGCACCGCCGTCGCGATGCTCGGCCGCCTCGTTCCGCCCGCGCGAGGCGCCCGCGGGCGCGATCGCCCGGCCGCGCGCGCCGCTGCCGAGGATCACTTCGGCCTCGACCGTGGGCCGCCCGCGCGAATCCCAGACGCGCCGTCCGATCACCTGGGCGATGCGGCTGTCGCTCATAGCCCGATCTCCTGCGCCCAGCGCGCGCGGATGGCGCTCAGCCGATCGCTCGGCGCCAAGAGGAATTCGCGCGCGACCCGGCGCACGCGGTTCTTTTGGTTCTCGTCGGTCACGTACTCGACGGGCGATTTCCCGTCGACGCGCGCAAGGAACAGGCCGGGGAGCAGCCGTGCCGCGCGCGCCTCGAGCGTCGCCCGGCCCTCCCACGCGACACCCTCGAGGTAGTGCCCGACGAGCGCGTCGTAGCAGGCGAGAAAGCCGGCCGCGGCGCGCGGCGTCCACAGGCATTTGAGCAAGAGATGCTTCAAGCAGAAGGCGAGATCGAAGGTGGGATCGCCGTACCAGGCGCATTCGGCATCGAGGAAGATCGGCCCGCGCGGCCCGATCAGGATGTTCTTCGGGCTCACATCGCCATGGACCAGGCAAAGCCGGGTCGTAGCACAAGTCTCGGCGAGGGATTGGAGGATCGGCGCCAGGTCCGGATGCGCGTTCCCGGTCGCGATCAGATAGGGCTCGAGGCGGATCGCGTAGAACGCGGCGTCGGTCGCGAATTGGCGCCGCAGACGCGCGTCGCCCGCGGTCGAGCGGTGGATGGTCGCAAGACGCCGCCCCACTTCCGCGGCAACGTTCGTGTCGGCCTCGCCTCGGCGCAAGAGCTCCTTCCACACCGGATGATGCGCGGGCTCGAGATATTCCATGACGAAGAGGTTGCCCACCTCGTCGCGCGCGACGAGCGGGGGCACGGCGTCGGGGAGGAAGCGCGCCACGGTCTCGAGCCAGTCCCATTCGTAGCGATTGCGCTCGACCGGCGCTTCCCAAAGCTGGGCCACCTTGAGGCGCGGCAAGGCGCGCTTCACGCACAGCCTGCGCGTCCCAAGCTCGACCAGCCAAATGTCCGACGAGACGCCGCCCGGAAGCGGTGCCGCCCGCACCTCCGCGTTCGGCTCGACCAGCTTCAAGCGCCGCAACGCCGCGACGATCGCCGCCGCGTCGAGCGGTGCCGGGTCGGGTCGCGAAGACGAGACGGCGATCGGAACCATCGGCCAGCACCCCTCAAGAGAGATCGCCGAACCCCTTGCCTTCCCGGGCGAGCCGCACGAGCAACGGCGCCGGCTTCAGAAGATCGCCGAAGCGCGCGTGGAGCGCTTCCATGACGCGTAGCACGGTCGCGAGCCCGATCTGGCCAGCGTAGAACATCGGTCCGCCGCGATAGGCCGGGAAACCGTAGCCGTTGATCCAGACGATGTCGATGTCGCCCGCGCGCGCGGCGATGCCCTCGTCGAGGATCTTGGCGCCCTCGTTGACGAGCGGATAGAGGCAACGCTCGACGATCTCCTCGGGCGCGATCTTGCGGCGCTGTATGCCGGCTGCGGCCGACGCGTCGCGGATCAATTCCTCGACCTCGGGATCGAGAATCGGCGTGCGGTCGCCCGCGGCATATTTGTAGAAGCCGGCGCCGGTCTTCTGCCCGAGGCGCTGCCGCGCGACCAAGGCGTCGGCGACCGCGTATTCCGGGAACGGGCCTTTGCCCTCGGCGATGTGACGCTGGCGCACGCGCCAGGAAATATCGAGGCCGGTCAAATCGTTGGTCGCGAACGGCCCCATCGGGAAGCCGAACGCGTAGATCGCTTGGTCGACGTCCTGCGGCAGCGCCCCTTCGAGCAAGAGCGCGTTCGCCTGGCGCCAATAGGCGTAGAGCATGCGATTGCCGATGAAGCCGTCGCACACGCCCGAGAGCACGCCGATCTTGCCGAGGGTCTTCGAGAGCGCCATCACGGTCGCGACCACCTCGGGTGCCGAGCGCTTGCCGCGCACGTTCTCCATGAGGCGCATGACGTTGGCGGGGCTGAAGAAATGCGTACCGATCACGCTCTCGGGGCGCTTGGTGAAGGCCGCGATCGCGTCGATGTCGAGGGTCGAGGTGTTGGTCGCGAGGATGGCACCCGGCTTCACGACCCGGTCGAGGGTCTCGAACACCTTCTTCTTGGCCCCCATCTCCTCGAACACCGCCTCGACCACGATGTCGGATTGCGCGAGATCGTCGTAGGAGACGGTGCCCTCGATGAGGGCGAGACGCTTTTCCATCTCGGCCTGGCTCAGCCGGCCCTTGGCGACGGTCGCGGCGTAGTTCTTGGCGACGATCGCGAGGCCCTTCTCGAGGATGGCGCGGTCGGTCTCGAGCACGCTGACCGGAATGCCCGCGTTCGCGAAGTTCATCGCGATGCCGCCGCCCATGGTGCCGCAGCCCACCACTCCCGCGCGCCGGATCGGGATCGTCGCGACCGATGGCGCGATGTCCGGCACCTTCGCGACCTCGCGCTCGGCGAAAAAGACGTGGCGCAGCGCCTTGCTTTGGGGCGATGTGAGCCGGCGCTCGAAGATCGCGCGCTCGCGCGCCATCGCGTCCGTGAAGGAGAGGCTCAGCCCCGCCTCGACCGCCTCGATCGCAGCTTGGGGCGCTTCCTGGCCGCGCGCGCGGCGCGTCCAGTCCTTGCGGTAGGCGGCGAACAGGTCGGGCTTGGCGCGCGCCGCCGCGAGCCTGTCCTCGAGGGCACTCGTGCGCCGGAGCGGCTTGCCTTCGGCCGCAAGATGCTCGGCCATCGCGACCGCCGCCGCGATGAGATCGCCGCTCTCGACCGCATCAACGATCCCAAGGGCGAGCGCCTTCTCCGCGCGCACCAGCTCGCCCGAGAGAATGAGGTCGAGCGCGGGCTCGACCCCGATCAGGCGCGGGAGCCGCTGGGTCCCGCCCGCGCCCGGAACGATGCCGAGCTTGACCTCGGGCAATCCGATACGCGCCTTGGGCGCGGCTAAGCGCGCGTGGCAGCCGAGCGCCAACTCGAGCCCGCCGCCCGCGGCGACGCCGTTGATCGCGGCCACGACCGGCTTCGGCGCCGCCTCGAGGGCCTGGGCCAGATCGGCCGTCGTGGGCGCTCCGGGCGGATAGGGCTTGCCGAATTCGCGGATGTCGGCGCCGGCGACGAAGGCGCTGCCGGCCCCGGTTACGACGAGCGCCGAAATCGCGCGATCCGCCAAGGCCTCGCCGAGACGCGCCATGAGCGCCGTGCGTAGGGCGATACTCAGCGCGTTGACCGGCGGGCTCGCAAGGGTGAGGAGTGCTATCTTGCCGCGACGCTCCAGATCGACGCGCGGGATTTCGTCCTTCGACATGCGTCCGGCTCCTTAAGGCCGCTCGGGCGGGCGCGGACTCTGGCATGGCCCCGCTTCGAGGGTCAATCGCGGGGGCCGCGGCCCCGAAGGCGGGGCGCGCGCGTCCTTATTCCGACGGGCTAGGCTCGCGCGATCCTTTAGGCTACGCTTCCAGGCCACAGGCGCCCCAGGGGACGGGCGCGCGGGCCGCGCGGCTTCCTTGCGCGGCATTTGCGCGGCCGGTCGGCGCGGTCGAGCGACTGAGGATGGTGTCGCGCTTCCGGGGGTTCCGAAACGACGTTTCGACAACGAATTCGGAGGCGAAAATGATGAAACTCTCGGCAAAATCCTTGCTCGTGGCGGCCGCGGCGGTGATCGCGCTCGGCGCCACGACCGCCAAAGCGGACGTGCTCCAGGAGATCAAGGCGCGCGGCGCGCTGATCGTCGGCGTCAAGGCCGACTACCGGCCCTTCGGCTACCGCAGTCCCTCGGGCGACATCATCGGCTTCGAGCCCGATCTCGCGCGGGATGTCGCCAAGCGGCTCGGCGTCAAGATCGAGTTCGTGCCCGTGGTCGCATCCAACCGCATGCAGTTCCTCGACCAGGGCAAGATCGACCTCATGATCGCGACCATGAACGACACGCCCGAGCGCCACAAGGTGGTCGACATCGTCGAGCCCGACTATTACGCGTCGGGCGTCAACATCATGGTGCCCAAGTCGTCGCACTACAAGGATTGGGAGCAGCTCAAGGGCAAGAAGGTGTGCCTGATCCAGGGCTCGTTCTACAACAAGGAGCTCCAGGAGAAGTACGGCATCGAGCCGGTCGCCTTCAAGGGCACGGCCGAGGCCTACTCGGCGCTCAAGGACGGCAACTGCGTCGGCATGGCCTATGACGACACCGCGCTTTACGGCCAGGTGCAGCTGCCCGAGTGGAAGGACTACGAGGTGCCGTTCAAGTCGATCGACGTCGTGCCATGGGGCCTTGCGGTCAAGCTCGGCGAGACCAACTTCGCGAACTTCATGAGCAAGACCATCACCGATTGGCACAAGACCGGCTTCATCATCAAGCTCGAGAAGAAGTGGGGCATTCCGCCGTCGCCCTACGCGGCCGAGATGCACGAGAAGTACAAATAAGGACGCTCGGACGCGGGCGGGAGGCAACTCCCGCCCGCGCTCGTTAGGAGGGTCGGGACAGAGGGGGCCGGCGCCCAGGGGTCGATACGGGGTGCGCCGGGTCGCGGGCATAGGAAGGGGGACAGGTGCAGGCGTTCTGGAATTGGTTTGCCTGGCTGCATACCGCGACCGGCATCAATCTCACGATCTTCTACGACCCGTTCGACCGGCACCGCTTCGCCGAGGGCTTCCTCACGACGATCGAGCTCTCGGTCGCGTGCATCGTGCTCAGCGTGATCATCGGCGTGATCGGCGCCTGGGCGCAGGGCTCGAAGAACCGCATCCTGCGCAGCTCGATCTATTGGTACATCCAGCTGTTCCGCAACACGCCGCCCCTGGTCCAGCTCTACTTCTTCTATTTCGGCTTGGGCGCCGTGATCGAATCGGGCGGCCACCCGCTCGTGAGCAACGTCGCCTGGGCGATCCTGTCGCTCTCCTTCTACGCCGGCGCCTTCAACGTCGAGATCTTCCGCTCGGGCATCGAGGCGGTGCCGCGCGCGACCGTCGAGGCGACCGAGGCGCTCGGCTTCACCCGCCTCGGCGCCTACATCCACGTGATCCTGCCGCTCGCGTTCCGCATCAGCCTGCCCGGGCTCAACAACAACCTGATCAATCTGGTGAAGGCGACCACCCTCGCCTATGCGATCTCGGTGCCCGAGCTCCTGTGGGTGTCGAGCCAGATCTGGTCCGACGACATCAACGTGCCCGAGATGATGACGGTGCTGCTCATCTGCTATGTGGGCCTGGTGGGCGTCCTGGTGGTGTTCATGCACCGGTGGGAGCATGCGATGCGCGTACCCGGCTTCGGGCGCGCGGCGGGAGCGCGCAAATGAGCGCGCGCAGGCACCTCGGGATTTTGCGTCCGCTGCCGGAGAACGCGGCCTTTCCGGTGTTGCTGCCGGCGGCCGAGCGGCTCCAGGCGAAGGCGCTCCGGGAACGCGGCATGGGCCTGCCGGCGTTCGACCTCAAGCCGCGCGACGCCATGCTGCTCGGGCTGTTCCTGGTGCTGCTCATGGCCGGGATCGCCGAGGCCGCGAACGGGCCGGTGCGCGAGGGGATCGTCCCGACGCTCATCAAATGGACGCCGCTCCTCGCGACCGGCTTCGTCTTCAACATCGCGATCAGCTTCCTCGCCATGGCGACCGGCACGGTCGCGGGCGCGTTCCTGGGCCTGGGCCAGATTTCGATCTTCGGCCCGGTCCGCAAAGTCGCCTGGCTCGTGACCCATTTCTTCCGCAACGCGCCCTGGCTCGTGCTGCTGTTCTTCTGCATGTTCCTCCTGCCGTTCCAGATCCAGATCTTCGGCGTGATCATCCCCTTGCCCGACTGGCTCAAGGCGACCTTCGGCTTGGCGCTGCCGGTGATGGCGAACGTGTCGGAGATCGTGCGCGGCGCCATCGAGACCATTCCGACCGGCCAATGGGAAAGCGCCCAGGCGCTCGCCTTCACGCGCCAGCAGACGATCTGGAAGATCATCCTGCCCCAATGCATCAAGCGCATGCTGCCGCCCTGGATGAACCTCTACGCCATCCTCGCGATGGACACCGTGCTCGCCTCGATCGTGGGCGTGAACGAGGTGATGACGCTCGCGGGCGACGTGCTGGGTGCCGAGGGCGGGCGCACCGATCTCCTGCTGCCGATCTACAGCTACATCCTGCTCTGGTTCTTCCTCTACTGCTATCCGATCGCCCGCTGGACCGTGCGCCTCGAGCGGCGCTTCGCGGTCAAGTAGGGCCGATCCTCGGAGGTCGTCATGGTAAAGCGCAAAGACAAGTCGCACGGCGAAGCGCCGATCATCTCGGCCAAGGACGTGCACAAGGCGTTCGGCAACGTCGAGGTGCTCAAGGGCGTCTCGATGGACGTCGACAAGGGCGAGGTCGTGTGCATCATCGGCCCGTCGGGCTCGGGCAAGTCGACGCTGCTCCGCTGCATCAACGCGCTGGTGCAGATCGACCGCGGCGAGATCCGCGTCTCGAACTACCAGGTGCATACCTTGCGCACCGACAAGGAGCTTTTGAAGCTCCGGCGCGAGGTGTCGATGGTGTTCCAGCAGTACAACCTCTTTCCGCACAAGACCGTGCTCGAGAACGTCATGATGGCGCCGGTCCACGTGCTCAAGGAGAACAAGGCCGAGGTCGAGGCGCGCGCGCACAAGCTTCTCGCGAAGGTGCGCCTCGAAAACAAGGTCGCGGCCTATCCGGGCGAGCTTTCGGGCGGCCAGCAGCAGCGCGTCGCGATCGCGCGCGGCCTCGCCATGCGGCCCGAGATCATGCTGTTCGACGAGGTCACCGCCGCCCTCGACCCCGAGACGGTCAAGGAGGTGCTGGTGACCATCCGCGAGCTCGCCGAGGACGGCATGACTTGCGTGCTGGTGACCCACGAGATGGGGTTCGCGCGCGAGGTTGCCGACCACATGTATTTCACCGACCGGGGCGTGATCGTCGAGGATGGCCCGCCGGCCGAATTCTTCGCGCATCCGCGCGAGGCGCGCACGCGCGAGTTCCTGTCGCAGATCCTCTAGCGCCGCCGCGCGCGGGGGCGGCTCGCCGCGGGGCGGCACGTCCCACCGGCCGCTGCCTCAATTTGCGCCACGCGATCCCCGTGCCGCGTCCGGAGGCGCGGGATGCCGTGCGCGCGCCAGGAGCCCGGCCGCCATATCAGGGGACGGTGATTTTCCATCCTAACAATCCGTTCAGACTTGGGGCCCGCGCGGCCTGCGTGGGAGCGCGCGCCCACGCATAAAAACGCAAGGACGACAAGTTAGCCAGACACTATCGTTGACACGGGCCATTGGCTCGGCGTAAGGATTCCCAAGGCAATTCTGCACGCTATCGGGTCCAACCGGCGGGTCTCTGATCGAGCGATCGATGGACCGGTCCGCGGGGGTGAGTGGAGCGACGAGCGAAGGCGACGATCGAGACAAGGCCGCCGCGAGAGCGCGCCGTGACAAGATCGACGGGAGGCAAACGACGGGAGCCGCCGAATCCTTCAGAACAAGACGTCGGCCCTGTTTCCATAAACGCATTCAAGTAGGGAGAGCAGCATGCGACATGTTCCGTTGACGATGGGCTTGCGTCGCCGCAGCATCCTCAAGGCCGGCTTGGTCCTGGGTGCCGCGCAGGTCGCGAGCCCCTTCATCATCAAGGCGCGCGGCGAGGAGCCGGTCAAGCTCGGCTTGGACAATCCGCTCACGGGCACCTACGCGGCCCTCGGCAAGAACGAGCTCGCGGGCGCCAACCTCGCGATCGACCAGATCAACGCCAAGGGCGGCATCCTGGGCCGCAAGGCCGATCTCCTGGTCGAGGATTCGACCAGCGGCGACGCCGGCACCACGGTGCAGAAGGCGCGCAAGCTGATCGACCGCGACAAGGTCAACTTCCTGATCGGCAACATCAACTCGGCCCTTGCGCTCGCCATGGCGGCGGTCGCCTACGAGAAGGGCGTGTTCATGATCGATCCGGGTGGGCACACGGACGCCGTCACCGGCACCAGCTGCCACTGGAACGTGTTCCGCATCTGCAACCCGACCCAGACCGAGGCGAACGCGGTCGCGGGCGCCCTGGTCAAGGCCTACGGCAAGAAATTCTACTACATCACGCCCGACTACGCCTTCGGCCACACGCTCGAGGCGGGCATGATCAAGGCGGTCGCGAAGCTCGGCGGCAGCCGCGTCGGCGGGGCACTCACGCCGCTCGGCACCACCGACTTCTCGTCCTACCTGATCGCGGCCGAGGCGGCGAAGCCGGACGTGATCATCTTCCTGGTCCAGGGCGACGATCAGGTGAATGCGCTCAAGCAGGCCGTGCAGTTCGGCCTCGACAAGCGCGTCCATCTCGCCGGCGCCCAGGGCGAGCTCGAGCCGCTCGAGGGCCTGCCGCCCGATGCGCGCATCGGCACCTGGGTGTTCGAGTGGTATTGGAACCAGCCGGGCGTGCCGCACGTCGCGGAATTCGTCGCCGAGGTCAAGAAGCGCACCGGCCGCGTGCCGACCGCGCGTACCTGGTTCGGCTTCTCCGCGATCTGGACCTGCGCGCTCGCGGCCAATGGCGCCAAGTCGCTCGAGGCGGTCAAGATGGCGAAGTTCCTCCAGGGCTATCACCTCCCGCCCGAAGTCGCGCTCATGCCTGACGGCGCCTTCTTCCGCGCCGGCCAGAACCAGCTCATCCCCGACCTGTACGTCGGGCATGCGCAGGCGCATGGCCCCGCGGGTCCGGACGATCTGTTCAAGGTCACCGACGTGGTCAAGGGGACCGAGGCGTCGCCGTCACTGGAGGAGACCGGCTGCAAGATGACGTGGCCGGCGTAACGGTCGGCCAAGGCTGAGATCTCGTGAGGCCGGGCGTCGCGGGTCGCGCGACGCCCGGTGCTTGAGAGCGGATGGAGGATCGGGACGGGTGCTGGATGCGCCCGGCCCGATCGATGCTATAGTGGTTCGGGGGGCAGCCGCACGCGCACGGAGCGGGCGGCGGCATTTGTAAAGTCCAGGGTGCATTCAAGGCATGACGCAGCTCATTCTGTTCAACGTCATCAACGGCCTGATCGTCGGCGCGTTTTACGCGCTCATGGCCCTCGGCCTCTCGCTCATCCTCAACCTGTCCGGGGTGATCAACTTCGCCCATGGCGGCTTCCTCGCGATCGGCGGCTATATCGCCTACGTGCTGATCCCGTTCATCGGCTTCTGGGGCGCGTTGCTGATCGCGCCCTTCCTCACTGCCGCCATCGGCCTGATCGTCGAGCGCATCATGATCCGCCCGCTCTACGGGCGCGATCCTCTCTACAGCCTGCTGCTCACCTTCGGCCTCGCCTACATCTTCGAGGACGGCACGCGCTTCATCTTCGGCGCGACCAGCGTGCCCTACCAGGTGCCGAACTGGCTGATGCAGCCCTTGAGCACCGACTATTTCTTCCTCACCGGCTATCGCATGTTCATGATGATCCTGGTGGCGGCGGCGGTGATCGGGCTCTACCTGATCCTCACGCGCACGCGCCTCGGCATGCGCATCCGCGCCGGCACCCTCGATCTCGAGACCGTGTCGGTGCTCGGCGTCAATGTGCGCGTGCTGCGCAACCTCAATTTCGGCCTTGGCATCTACCTGGCCGGGCTCGCGGGCGTGCTCGCGGCCGGCATGCTCGGCCTTTCGCCCACGATCGGCACCTCGCTCATCATGCCGAGCTTCGTCACCATCATCGTCGGCGGTCTCGGCAGCCTGCCCGGCACGCTGCTCGGCGGGCTCCTGATCGGCGTCGCCTCGGGGGTGACGACCGTATTCTTCCCGTCGGCGACCGAGGCGGTGATCTACGTCTTGATGGGGATCGTTTTGCTGGTGCGCCCGCGCGGCCTGCTCGGCGAGGAAGGGCGGTTCTAGATGGGGCAGGTCAACCAGAAGCAGGCGGCCAACGTCGCCATATGGCTCCTGCTGCTCACCGCCCCGGTTTGGATGGGCTGGATCGGCGGCTATACCGAGCTCGGCAGCCGCGTGCTGGTGAACGCGCTCGCCGCCATGGGGCTCAATATCCTGCTCGGCTACACCGGCGTGCTCTCCTTCGGCCAGGCGGCCTATTTCGGCCTCGGCGCGTACGGTACCGCCATGACCATCAAATATCTCGTACCCAGCACGATGGTGGGCATGGTGGTCGGCGTCCTGATCGGCACCGCCGCGGCGGCGCTCATCGGGCCTCTGATCGTCAGGCTGCGCGGCGTCTACTTCGCCATGGTGACGATCGCCTTCGGCCAGGTGTTCTATTTCATCACCTTCCGCTGGTACACCGTCACCGGCGGCGACGACGGGGTGAACAACTGGTACCGCCAGCCGATCGACCTCGGGTTCGTCAAGCTCGACATCCTGCACAGCGGGGTGCTGTTCTATTACTTCATCCTGTTCTTCTTCGCGATCTCGCTCCTGCTCATGGCGTTCGTGCTCCGCTCGCCGTTCGGGCGCACCTTGCTCGCGATCCGCGAGAACGAGCGGCGCGCGCGCTTCCTCGGGATTCCCGTCGAGCGCCACATCTGGCTCTCGTTCGTGATCTCGGGATTCTTCTGCAGCATCGCCGGCACGCTCTACGCGCTCCTCAACAATTTCGTCGATCCGCGCTCGCTCTATTGGGGGCTCTCGGGCAACTTCGTGATCATGGCGGTGCTCGGCGGCATGCGGAGCTTCTGGGGGCCGCTCGTCGGCGCGATCATCTTCATCGGCATCCAGGACTATGTGAGCAGCTACTTCCCGAACAACTGGGAGACTTTCATCGGAGCGCTCTTCATCGTTGCCGTCATATTCTTTCCGAACGGCATTCTCGGGATCATCCGGCAGAAGGTGAAGACAGCATGAGCCTGTTGCGCCTCACAAACATATCGCGCGTCTTCGGCAAGCTCGTCGCGCTGCAGAACGTCGAGCTGGAGATGGCGGCGGGCAAGCTCTATGCGGTGATCGGTCCGAACGGGGCCGGCAAGACGACGCTCTTCAACCTCATCAGCGGCTTCTTCCCGCCGAGCAGCGGGCGCATCGTCTTCGACGGGCGTGAGATCACCGGCGAACGCCCCGCGCG
>DATJLQ010000187.1:0-20151 GCA_035509415.1 Alphaproteobacteria bacterium | reverse complement strand
CGCGCCCGAGCGCGACGATCTCCTGCGCGGCTACTACAAGCGCCTCATGGACCCGGACCCGGCCGTGCACATGCCGGCGGCGCGGCGCTGGAGCATGTTCGAAGGGGCGTGCTCGACGCTGCTGCCGAGCCCCGAGACGGTCGCCGCCTTCGGCGACGATCGCATGGCCCTCGGCCTCGCGCGCATCGAGGCGCATTATTTCGTGCATGACGTGTTCCTGCCCGAGAACGCGCTCCTCGCCGATATCGGGCGTATTCGCCACATCCCGGCGACCATCGTCCAGGGCCGCTACGACATGGTGTGCCCGATCGTCACCGCCGACGAGCTGCATCGGGCCTGGCCCGAGGCGCGCTACGTGGTGGTGCCCGACGCGGGCCATTCGGCGATGGAGACCGGCATCCGCTCGGCGCTCATCGAGGCGACCGACCGGCTGCGCACGCCCCAGGCAGCAAGCGTTTGAGTCCCGCAAGCGTTCGAGTCCCGCAAGCGTTCGAGTCCCGCGCGGGTCGCGCGCGCGACGACAACGCCACGCGCCCACGCACCTTAGTAGTGCCTCAGTTTGAAATCCTGGCTTGGGTCATGGCCGGACTTGGTCCGGCCATCCACGCCTTAGGGCTGGAAAGACGTGGATCACCGGGACGTGAAGCTTGGCCTCGGGCCGGCCGACGGCCGGTCCCGGGGGCCCGGTGATGACGCGAACTTGGACCATGGCCGGAGTTTCAAACTGCGTCCCTACCGCCGGGCCGGCCGGAGGCGGTTGACGGATGCGCGCCCGCCATGGCACATCGAAAGCACGCCGCGGCGCGATCGTCGCGGCGCGTTCGAATGGACGCTCGCTTGGGAGGACTCATGGCCGGTCAAACGGGGCGCATCCGGGGCGTGGTCGCGGCGGCCGCGACGCCGCTCAAGCCCGACTTTTCCATCGACCGCGAGCGGCTCGTGGCCCATTGCGCGCAATTGCTGAAGCGCGGCTGCGACGGCATCAATCTCCTCGGCACCACGGGCGAGGCGACCTCGTTCCCGCTCGAGGAGCGCCTGGGCGCGATGGAGGCGATCGCGCGCTCCAATCTCCCGCTCGACCGATTCATGGTGGGGACCGGCGCTGCGTCCCTCGCCGACGCCGTGCGGCTCACCGCGGCCGCGCGCGCGCTCGGCTTCGCCGGAGCGCTCCTCCTGCCGCCCTTCTATTACAAGGGCATCGACGACGCGAGCCTCGAGGCCTATGTGGCGACGGTGATCGAGCGCGTCGGGCCCAAGGGCTTGAAGCTCTATCTCTATCACTTCCCGCAGAATTCAGGCGTGCCCTATCCGATCGCGGTGGTCGAGCGCTTGCGCCGGCGTTTCCCCGAACAGCTCCTGGGCCTCAAGGACAGCTCGGGCGATCTCGCCTATTCGGGCGAGCTCGCGCGGCGCTTGTCCGGCTTCGACGTGTTCCCGAGCGCCGAGGGGGCGCTCGCCGAAGCCAAGACCCTCGGCTTCGCGGGCTGCATCTCGGCCACGACCAACGTCACCGGCCCCTTCGCGGCCGAGGGCTGGAAGGCGCTCGGGACACCCCAGGGCAAGGAAGCGATCGAGCGCGCGGCCGCGGTGCGCGCGGCGCTCTCGGCCTATCCGCTCATCGCTTGCGTCAAATGGGCGCTTGCCGATCTCTATGGCGACGGCGCCTGGATGCGCCTGGCGCCGCCGCTCCGCGCCCTCAACCCAGACGAGCAGCAGGGGCTCAAAGAGAGGCTCGCCGCGACCGCCTATGGGAGCTTGCGCGAGCCGGCCTGGGCCTGAGCCGTTCCTCGGGCGGCCCACGTCCGGCGGCAAAGCTTTCAATGATATTAATAACTTCCGAGGCGGGCGACCCGCTTGAGCGCCCCAGAACGGAGCGCTTCCCCAAGGGTCCGAAATTTGTCACCCTATGGACGCTTGAATCGCCGCTGGGTGCCGATAAGGTGCTAGGTGGCGTCGGCCGGGTGTGCCGGCCTCGTGCGTATCAAGAACAGGCCAGGGCGTCCGCCCGCGCCATAATGAACGAACCTGAGGTTGCACAATGTCCCAGATTTCCAGATTGATCGCCCGCGCCGTCGCGGCGGGCGCCGTGCTCGGCCTGGTCGGCGCAGCCGCCGCGCTCGACACCGCCCGGGCGAGCGATGCTTCGATGCTGGTCGCCCAGGCGACGGTGACGCCGGCCACGCCGTCCACCACCGAAGCCAAGCCGAAGCCCAAGCACGTCGCTCACATCACCCGGGTCGAGGCGCGCATCAACGAGCTCAAGGCGCGGCTCAAGATCACGGCCGATGAAGAGGCGCTGTGGAACGACGTCGCCCAGACCATGCGCGACAACGCGAAGACGGTCGAGGATCTGTCGCGCCAGCGCTACAAGGAAGCGCGTACCATGACGGCGGTCGAGGATCTCCAGTCCTTCCAGACCATCACCCAGGCCCATGCGGACGGGCTGAAGAAGCTCGTCGCCGCGTTCGGGGCGCTCTACAACGCGATGCCCGACGCGCAGAAGAAGAACGCGGACGCGGTGTTCCGCAGCTTCGAGCATCGGCCCGGTCCGCGCCACAAGGCGCCGGCGAAGCCGGCACCCCAGGCCGCACCCAAGAGCCAGTAATCCACGATCGACCGCGCGCGCCGCGACGGCCCGTCGCGGCCGCGCGCGAGTGCCGAAAACAGTGCGATGAAACGAGGACCGGCGTCATGACGAAGCTCGAATCGAAACGCGTCTCCCGTCGCCTTGGCGTCGTGCTTGCGGCCGTGCCGCTGGCCCTCGTGCTGTCGAGCCTCGGGGCGGCGCCCGGCGGCTCGGGCGCGGGCTTCGTCGCGACCGCCTTCGCCCAGGACCGTGGGCCGCCCGGACCCGCCTATCACGGAGATCCGGGCCATCCGCCGCCGCCCGACGAGATGCGCCGGCGCGAAGAGGCCGAGCGGCTCGAGCGCGAGCGGCATAGGCATTATGAGCCGCCGCCGCCCCCGGCCTATGTCTATACGCCGCCGCCGGTCTATTACGCGCCCGCGGCGCCGTCGCTCAATCTCGACTTCATCTTCCCGCTGCATTAACGCGATCCACCGCAGCGGCGCGAGAAACGCGGGCGGCGTGCGCGCGCGACGGCCCGGGCGCTCGAACGCCCGGTCCCTATTCCCCGACTGTCGCAATTGCTCGGCTGCCGCTATTTCCTGGGCGCGGCCTTGGGCGATTTCCTGCCGTTGCGCGCGCGCGGCGCGTGCGTGACAGGGCTCGGCGCAAGAAGGCGCTGGTCGGCGAGGCTCGTGTCCTGCCCGCGCACCGGATCGGCGATCGCCTCCTCGAGGCTGTGGGCCCATTTCCATTCCGAGCCGGGGCGCACATAGCCGTCGCTGCCCACCTGGTCGACGCCCCAGAAAATCTCGAGCCGGTGCCCGTCCGGATCGCGGAACTCGACCGCGATCTGCACGCCCGCGCGGCGGCGCCCCTCGAAATCGATCTGCACCTTGTGCTTCTTGAGGTGGTCGCGCGCGCGCAGCACCTCGTCGAGGGTGCCGACCTCGAACGCCATGTGATGGAGCTCGACGCTGCGCGCCGGGCTCTTGATGCCGCCCACCAGCGCGACGCCGTGATGGTCGTGGTTCATGCGCATGAACACCATTCCGCCCGGCACCATGTCCTCGGGATAGACGTCCGAGACCGAGAAGCCGAGCACCTGGGTGTAGAACGCGACCGAGCGCGCCATGTCGGTCACGCGCAGCACGACGTGGCCGATCTTGGCGATGCGGAACGGCAGGCCTTGGGGCCGCTTCAGGGCTTTGAGCGCGGCGGGATCGAAGGTCATGGGGTCCTCGGGCTCGATTCCCAGTACATGGCGCGGATTCGGCCGCGCGTCAATGCGGCGGAGCGGACGCCCTCAGCCCCAGACCTCGCGCGCGGTCTCGACCACGAGGCGGAGCTTCGCGATCTCGTCCTCGAGCGTGACCTTGTTGCCCTCGACGGTCGAGGAGAAGCCGCATTGGGGCGAAAGCGCGAGCTGGTCGAGCGGCACGAATTTCGCGGCCTCCTCGATGCGGCGCTTGAGCTCGTCCTTCTGCTCGAGCGGCGCGGTCTTGGTCGTGACCAGCCCCAGCACCACGATCTTCCCCTTGGGCACGAAGCGCAGCGGCTTGAAGTCGCCCGCGCGCGGGCTGTCGTATTCGAGGAAATAGCCGTCGATGCCGATCTCGTTGAACAGCACGTCGGCGACCGGCTCGTAGCCGCCCTCGGCGAGCCAGGCGCTCTGGTTGTTGCCGCGGCAGATGTGCATGCACACCGCCATGTCCTTGGGGCGCCCGGCGATCGCGTCGTCGATCAGCCTGGCATAGAGGCGCGGCAGCTTGTCCGGGTCCTCGCCGATGTTCCGGCGCACCTGCTCGCGCATCGCGGGATCGCACAGATAGGCGAAGTTGGTCTCGTCGATCTGGAGATAGCTGCAGCCCGCCTCGGCGAGCCCGGCGATCTCCTCGCGGTAGACGCGCGCGAGATCGGCGAAGAACCCGTCCATGTCCGGATAGGCCGCGCGGTCGACCGCGGCGCGCCCGCCGCGGAAATGCATGATGGTCGGGGACGGGATGGTCTGCTTCGGCGTCGCGTGGGCGACCGATTTCACGAACTTGAAGTGGTCGACGAAGATGGGCTTCGGGCGCGCGAGCTTGCCCGCGACGAAGAGCGTGGGGGCGGTCACCTCGATGGCGCCCGCGTCGGTGTGGAAATGGAGCTTGAGCTTCGAGGGCACGAGCTTCACGTTCGCGAACGAAAGCAGGAAATCGAGATGCCATTGGGTGCGCCGGAACTCGCCGTCGGTCACGGCCTCGAGCCCGATGCGCTCCTGGAGCGAGACCGCTTCCCGGATCGCCTCGTCTTCGACCGCGCGGAGGGCTTCGGCCGAAATCGATCCCTTGGCCTTGGCCGCGCGCGCGTCCAGGAGCTTCTTCGGGCGCAACAGGCTGCCCACATGGTCGGCGCGGAACGGCGGCTTGGCTCGCTCGGTCATGGCCCGGTTTCCCTCGCGCGGACGGCGTTTCCTCAGCCCCAGACCTCGCGCGCGGTCTCGACCACGAGGCGGAGCTTCGCGATCTCCTCCTCGATCGAAAGCGCGTTTCCCTCGACCGTCGAGGAGAAGCCGCATTGGGGCGAGAGGCAGATCTGGTCGAGCGGCATGAACTTCGCCGCCTCGTCGATCCGGCGCTTGAGCGCGTCCTTCTTCTCGAGCGCCCCCTTCTTGGTCGTGATGAGCCCGAGCACCACCATCTTCCCCTTGGGCACGTAGCGCAGCGGCTCGAAGCCGCCCGAGCGCGCGTCGTCGTATTCGAGGAAATACCCGTCGACCTCGAGCCGGTTGAAGAGCGCATCGGCCACGTGGTCGTAACCGCCGGAGGCGACCCAGGAGGAGCGGAAATTGCCGCGGCAGAGATGGGTGCACACGGTCATGCCCGGGGGCTTTTTCCTCAACGCCGAATTGATCAGCTTGATGTAGGTGAGGTGCTGCGCATCGGGGTCGCCGCCGAGCTTCGCCACGTGCGCGCGTTGCGCGGGATCGTTCAGATAGGCGAGGCTCGTGTCGTCGAGCTGGAGATAGGTGCAGCCGAGCTTGCCGAGCGCCTCGATCTCGTCCGCGTAGACCGCGCCGAGATCGTCCCAGAACCGGTCGAGAGTCGGATAGATTTTCTCGTCGATGGCGGCGCGCCCGCCGCGGTAATGCATCATGCTCGGCGACGGGATGGTGAGCTTGGGCGTGCGGTGCGTCGCGGATTTCAGGAACGTGAAGGCGTCGGCGAAGATGGTCTTGCCGAGCGCGAGGCGCGCGGTGATGCGCAGCGCCGCGGGCGTGAATTCGAGGTCGCCCTTCTCGTTGTGGAACTTGACGCTGATGTTGTCCTGGACCTTGGTCACACCCCCCACCTGGTAGAGAAAATCCATGTGCCAGGAGGCGCGCCGGTATTCGCCGTCCGTGACGCCCTGGAGACCCACGTCTTCCTGCAGCTTGACCGCGCCGCGGATCGCCTCGTCCTCCGCGGCCTTGAGCGCGGCCGCGTCGATGCGGCCCGCCTTGTGGGCCTCGCGTGCCTCAAGAAGCGCCTTCGGGCGCAGCAGGCTTCCGACATGGTCGGCGCGGAACGGGGGCTTGGTGCGTGAGGCCATGGATCGTTTCCTCCGGGATGGGTCGGCCTTGTTCTGGGACGGCGGCATCGGCGCAAGTGCCGCGCGGCCGTCACGGCCGGTGTGTCGTTGAGGGGCGGAATTTTATAACGTCCGCGCGGGCGGATCGAGCGCCGAAATTTTTGGCCGGCTCGGGGGCGCCGACGTGTTAATTGCGGCCGTTACTTCCTCAAGCCGCGTTTCGGCAAGACCTTTAGCAGATAGGCCAAGAGCTGCATCGCCGCCTCCTCCGACATTTCGAGCAGCAGCGGCCCTTCCTCGCCCTCGAGCCCGATGCGCACGAGCCCGTGGGGCGGCTTCGCCCCCTCGACCCCCGCGACGCGGGTTACGACCTCGCTTCGGCGCACGCGTCCGCGCGTGGCCGCGAGGGCGGTGTCTTCGCGTGTCATCATGGCGCGTTCTCCCTCATCCGATCTCGTCGCGCACGGCGAAGCCGGCGCCGTCCCGGTCGATCTCGACGGCGCCGCGCGCGACCGCTTCCGCCCAGCGCGCCGTGCGCTCGACGCCGCCGAAGGGGAAGAAATGAATCCCCGCCGGCCGCGCGCCGCGCGAGCGACGCCGCTCGGCCGCAAGCTGAAGCAGCGCCGCGTCGGGCGCCGACAGCGTCAAAAGGTTCAGGAGCTCGCGCCCGTGCGCGCGCAGCATCTTGAGGGACGCCCCCACGCCGCAACGGCGCGCGAATTTGAGGAGCGTGCGCGCGGGGGCGAGCCCCGCAAGGCCGACATGGACCGGAAGCGCCGTGCCGGTCGCCTCGAGCGCGCCGAGAAAGGCCACGATGCGCGCGGGCTCGAACGAGAATTGGGTCACGATACGCGCCTCGAGGCCGCTTTCGCGCGCGAGTGCCGTCTTACGCTCGAGGGCGGCGCGCAAGCCCGCGGCATCGAGCAAGGGATGGCCGCCCGGGTAGGCGGCGAGGCCGACGCGCCGAATGCCGAATTGCGGGAGGAGTCCGGTCTCGAGCACGGCCGCGGCACCCGGATAGGGGCCGAGCGCCCGGCGCTCGTCGCCCGCGACCAGAAGAAGATCGTCGCACCCCGCCTCGTCGCGCGCGCGCGCGAGGTAGTCCGCGAGCGCCGCGCGGCTCGGCACGCGGCGCGCCGCGAGATGGGGCACGGGCTTGAGCCCCGCGCGCGCGAGCATCCCAGCAGCCGGGAGATTGAAATCGAACCCGCGGCCCGGGAGCGCCGTCACATAGACCGTGCGGCCGGCGCCGAGAAGGGACGCGAGCCGTGCCGCGTCCAGCCCCTCATGCGGGCTCACCTCGATCGAATAGCCGCGCACCAAGTCCGCGAGCTCGGCCGGGCTCGGGGCCGCGTGCGCATTCTCGGCAGGGTCTCGCTCCATGGGCCAATTCCCATCGGCCGGGGCCGAATTCATGCTCATCCTCCCCGCCTCAATCGCGCCGGCGCGAGACGACGTAGGATTCGTCGTGGAACCAGAGGCCGCCATGCTTGCGCAGCACGGTCTGGACCGCGTCGAGATAATCCGTGCCTTTGATCGCCTGCGCGAGCCGCTCGTCCTCGATCTGGTTGACGTAGATGGCCGCGTTCCAGGCCGCCAGCAGCGTCGAGGTGCCGATCGCCTGGCTGATCTCCTCCGGCAGCGTGTGCATGCGGTAGGTGAAGATCGAGCGGCTGTCCGAATAGGCGTTGAAGTTGAGATCGCGCCCCGCAGCACCCAGCTCTCCTTTGAGCGCGCGCAGGATCTGGTGCCGGTCGTGGCGGAACGGGTTCTCGTCGGGCCAGAGCTTCTGCACGATCTCGAGGCCGGGGTCGCGCCCGTGGGAATGGATCGCGAGCATGCGCCCGCCGGGCCCGAGCGACTGCACGAGCGGCTGCAGCACCTTGCGCACCTTGAACTCGATCGGCACGCGCAGGCGGTAAGGCTGGGACGCGATCACGAGGTCGAAATCCGCGCGCGTCGCCCCGCGGCGCGGGATCACGCGGTCGAGGAGAAACTTGTGGTCGTCGCGATAGATCACCAGCACGGTCGGGCGCTGGTAAAGCGGATTGCCCGTGGTCGGGCTCGAGCGCACGTTCCAATGCTCGGCGAGGAACGGCTGGAGGGCCCTGATCTGCTGGTCGAAATCGTGGGCGGTCGTGCCCGAGAGCACCACCTCGTGCCAGGTGAGCGCCCCCGCCGCCGCGAGCGTCTTGGGTGTCAACCAGGGTGCCTCGGAGTAATAGAGATTGGTCAGCACGAGCACGGTCGCGGGATGCTCGAAGAAGCGGTCGGACATTTTCTCGAGGCTCAGGCGCACATCCTCGAGGCTGATCTCCTTGCCGACGATGTAGAGCGGCATGGTCGGGAAGCGATGGTGCGTCTCGCGCAGCACGCGGGTCAGGACCGTGCCGTCGCCCATGCCCGCGTCGAACAGGCGCAACGCGGGCGGCTTCGGATGCACGTTCAAGAGCTCCATGCCGACCCGCTCGGCGATCGCCCATTTCTCGCCGCAGGTATTGACGAAGAGAAGATATTTCTGGCGGTTGTCGTAGAAGCGGAAATTCTGCTTGGCCGAAGTGGCGCTTTCGGGCGCGGGCGCGAGTTTCGGCACGGGCGCGACTCGCGGCGCGGACGCTGCGCTCGAAAGGGCTGCCGCCATCGCCGTCGGAGCCGATGCCGCCCCGGGCGTCATGCTTGTTTCCGCCTCGAGGCGGCGCGGGCCGCGTGGGCGGATCTGGCCGTCATAGGTCTCGATGAAATTGTGCACCCGGTCGAGGGTGCGGGTCGTCACATGGCCGCCGAAACGGAGGCGGCTCACGAATTTGCCGTCGTTCACCGCGAGCCGGCCGAAGGTCGATTCCGCCATGTGGGTCTCGCGGCAGAAGCGGCCGATCTCGTCGAGCAGCGTTTCCGAGCCAACGTCCAATTGCATGCGATCTTCCTCCCACGCGGCCTTGAGGCGGCCGCTTTTGGCCAAGGCTGAGCGCCCGAGGCGCCCTCGTCTACCTCAAATTTTCCCACGCCCATGGTGGGCAGATTGTTGGGATTCATCCCATGTTCATTTTATCGCGTAATTCAAATACGTTAACTTGCCATGTCGTGGGACAGCTGGGCAAGCTTTCACGTTTCAAGGACTGCCGCGTTAGTGGGACAGTCAGTGGGATATTGTTAGTGGGATTTCCGGCCGCGAGTCCTGCTGCCCTGGCGCGACCGGCCGGCCGATGCCGTCCGGTGGCGGCGTCGCGGTCAATTGGGCGCAGGGCGCCTAAAAAATTGGCAAGCCGGACGACGAATGGCAAGGCTTAGGGCCCCTGCCCCGCTGGCCCCAATCATGCATAGTGCCGCATTGCCTCATGTGAGAGGCGTATCATCTTGCCCCGACATGGGCGCGCGCCCGACCGACCCTGTCGCGTCGCGGGCGCCGCGCGCCGGTGGCGGATTGCCGCGTCTGCGCGCGGGCAGCGCGTTGGCGGCGGACACGAGGACCCGGGCGCGAGCGCGGGCGATATAGGCCGATGGCGATCCAAGTAGCCCTCAACCACAAGACCTATTACCGCTACGACCGGCTGGTGAGCCTGGGCCCGCAGATCGTGCGCCTGCGGCCCGCCCCCCATTGCCGGACGCCGATCCTGAGCTATTCCCTGAAAGTGGAGCCCAAGCAGCATTTCCTCAATTGGCAGCAGGACCCGCAATCGAACTATCTCGCGCGCTTCGTGTTTCCCGAGAAGACGCGCGAATTCCTGATCGAGGTCGACCTGGTCGCCGAGATGGCGATCATCAACCCGTTCGACTTCTTCCTCGAGAAGGGGGCGGAGACCTTTCCCTTCGCGTACGAGGCCTCGCTCGCCCACGAGCTCAAGCCCTATCTCGAATGCGAGCCCGTGGGGCCGCGTCTCGAGAAGTTCCTCGCCGGCATCGACCGGCGCGAGACCACGACGATCGATTTCCTGGTGGCGCTCAACCGCGCGGTCCAGGAGCAGGTCGGCTACGTGATCCGCATGGAGCCGGGGATCCAGAGCTGCGAGGAGACGCTCGGCCTCGCGCGCGGCTCCTGCCGCGACAGCGCCTGGCTCCTGGTGCAGATATTGCGCCGGCTCGGCCTCGCGGCGCGCTTCGTCTCGGGCTATCTGATCCAGCTCGTCGCCGACGAGAAGCCGCTCGAAGGTCCCGCGGGTCCGAGCGCCGACTTCACCGACCTCCATGCCTGGGCCGAGGTGTACCTGCCGGGTGCCGGCTGGATCGGGCTCGATCCCACCTCGGGCCTGCTCGCGGGCGAGGGTCATATTCCGCTCGCCTCGACGCCCGACGCCTCGAGCGCCGCTCCCGTCACGGGCGGGGTCGATCCCTGCGAGGTCGCGTTCGAGCATCGGATGAGTGTCACGCGCATCGCCGAGAAGCCGCGCTCGACCAAGCCCTACATGCCGGCGCAATGGGCCGCGATCGAGGCGCTCGGCCACGCGGTCGATCGCGAGCTCGAGGCGGGCGACGTGCGCCTGACCATGGGCGGCGAGCCCACGTTCGTCTCGATCGACGACATGGACGGCGACGAGTGGAACACCGCCGCCGTGGGGCCGACCAAGCGCCGGCTCGCGGCCAATCTGGTCGACCGGCTCATGCGCCGCTTCGCGCCCGGCGGCCTGCTCCATTTCGGCCAGGGCAAATGGTATCCGGGCGAGAGCCTGCCGCGCTGGGCGCTCACCGCCTATTGGCGCAAGGACGGCGACGCGATCTGGGCCAACGGCGAGTATCTCGCGCGCGAGGACAAGGATTACGGCTTCGGCCAGGCCGAGGCCGAGCGCTTCACGCTCGCCCTCGCGCGCCGGCTCGGCATCGACCCGAGTGCGGCGCGCGCGGCCTACGAGGACCCCTGGTTCTATGTCCACCGCGAGCGCCGGCTTCCGGTCAACGTCGATCCGCTCGACAGCAAGCTCGAGGACGAGGAGGAGCGCGCGCGCCTCGCGCGCGTGTTCGACAAGGGGCTCGGGACGCCGCGCGGCTTCGCGCTCCCGATCGGCCGGCGCCACGAGGCGATGGGCCCGGTGTGGCATTCGAGCGTCTGGCCGCTGCGCGCGGCGCATCTGTTCCTCACGCCGGGCGACAGCCCGATCGGCTACCGGCTGCCCTTGACCTCGCTCCCGTGGGTGAACGCCGCCAACTATCCCTACGTCGTCGAGCAGGACCCGTTCGACGCGCGCGCGCCCTTGCCCACGCGCTCGCTGCCCAGGATGGCGCAGCAGAGGCCCGAGCCCGCCGCGCGCGCGCGCGGCCGCAGCCAGCCGGTCGAGCTCAAGGGCGAGACCGAGCCGCGGCGCCAGGTGCTGAACCCGATGGAGACGCTTACCCTGAAGCGCCCCGACGAGGAGAAGACCGCGCGCGGCGAGCCGGCCGCCTGGGTCGTGCGCACCGCCCTTTGCGTCGAGCCGCGGGGCGGGAAGCTCTACATCTTCATGCCGCCCATGGAGCGGCTCGAGGATTATCTCGACCTCATCGCCGCGATCGAGGAGACGGCGCTCGAGTGCGACATGCCGGTCATCATCGAGGGCTATTCGCCGCCGCGCGACCCGAGAATCGGCATGGTCGCGGTGACGCCCGACCCGGGCGTCATCGAGGTCAACATCCATCCCTCCGCGAGCTGGGCCGAGCTCCTGCGCACCACGACCGCACTCTACGCCGAGGCGCGCGAATCGCGCCTTTCGACCGAGAAATTCATGATCGACGGGCGCCACGTCGGAACCGGCGGCGGCAACCATCTCGTGGTGGGGGCGGCGACGCCGGCCGACAGCCCGTTCCTGCGCCGGCCCGATCTTCTGCGCAGCATGCTCACCTTTTGGCAGAACCACCCGGCCCTCTCGTTCCTCTTTTCGGGCCTCTTCATCGGCCCCACGAGCCAGGCGCCCAGAGTCGACGAGGCGCGCGACGACGTGCTCTACGAGCTCGAAATCGCTTTCAAGGAGATCGAGCGCGCGGGACGCAATTGCCCCTATTGGCTGGTCGACCGCGCGCTGCGGCACATCCTGACCGACGCCACCGGAAATACGCACCGCGCCGAGTTCTGCATCGACAAGCTCTATTCGCCCGATTCCGCGACCGGCCGGCTCGGCCTGGTCGAGTTCCGCAATTTCGAGATGCCGCCCCACGCCGAGATGAGCTTGACCCAGCAGCTCCTGCTGCGCGCCCTGATCGCGCGCTTCTGGCGCGAGCCCTACGTCAACGCGCTCGTGCGTTGGGGCACCGAGCTCCACGACCGCTTCATGCTGCCCGCCTTCGTCGAGGCGGACATGGCGGACGTGCTCGCCGATCTGCGCCGCGCGGGATTCCCGTTCGAGGATGCGTGGTTCGCGCCGCATGTGAATTTTCGTTTCCCGGTCCATGGCAGCGTCGTGGTCGCGGGCGTCAAGCTCGAGCTCCAGCACGCGCTCGAGCCCTGGCACGTGCTCGGCGAGGAGCCGGGCGGGGGTGGGACGGTGCGCTTCGTCGACAGCTCGGTCGAGCGGCTCCAGATCCGCGTTTCGGGCATGACCGGGGCGCGCCACGCGGTCGCGTGCAACGGCTGGCGCCTGCCGCTCCATCCGACCGGGGTCCAGGGCGAGTTCGTGGCCGGCGTGCGCTTCCGCGCCTGGCAGCCGTCCTCCGCCCTCCACCCGACCATCCCGGCCCACGG
Organism: Alphaproteobacteria bacterium; assembly: GCA_035509415.1. GTDB lineage: Bacteria > Pseudomonadota > Alphaproteobacteria > JACZXZ01 > JACZXZ01 > DATJLQ01. The sequence goes on along the minus strand of DATJLQ010000187.1, from coordinate 7,390 downwards.
GCCCTTGGTGTTCGATTTGGTCGATAATTGGTCTGGCCGGTCGGTCGGGGGTTGTACATATTATGTGAGCCACCCCGGCGGGCGGAATTTCGAGACCCGGCCGGTCAATGCCCACGAGGCGGAGGGCCGCCGGCTCGCCCGCTTCCAGCCGATCGGCCACACGCCCGGGCCGCTCGCGCTCAAGGATCCCGGGCTCAACGCGGACTTCCCGCTCACTCTCGATTTGCGCCGTGTCTGACACGATCGACGGAATCGGCGAGGCCGCCGGGCCTTACTTCGTCCAACGCCAGAGCTCGCTGTTCGACGCGCCTGGCGAGCCGGCGCTCGGCCGCGACGGCGTCTATGACGAGATCGTCACCGGCACGGGCCGCATCCGGCCCCATTGGCAGGGGCTGATCGGGCGCTTGGCGCCGCACGACCGCGCGCGCATGGCCTCGCGGCGCGACGAGGCGCACGGGCTCCTGCGCCAGAACGGCGTCACCTATACGATCTACGGCGACCCCGAGGGCGGCGAGCGCGTCTGGCCGCTCGACATCGTGCCGCTCGTGATCAGCGCCGAGGAATGGCGCGCGATCGAGGCCGGCGTGATCCAGCGCGCGCGCCTCTTGAATGCCGTGCTCGCCGATCTCTACGGCCCGCAACGAATGATCGGGACGGGCCGCCTGCCGCCCATCCTGCTCGAGGCGGACCCGAGCTTCCTCCGGCCCTGCTTCGACATCCGGCCCAAGGGTGGGATTCATCTCCACCTCTACGCGGTCGATCTCGCGCGCGCCCCCGACGGCCGCTGGTGGGTGCTCGCCGACCGTACCGAGGCGCCGTCCGGCGCGGGCTACGCGCTCGAGAACCGCAGCGTGATCGGCCGCGTGCTCGGCGATTGCCTCGCCCACATGCCGGCGCGTCCCTTGACGCCGTTCTTCTCCGCCTTGCGCGACGGGCTCGCCGCGCTCGCCCCCGACAGCGCCGGCGACGGGCCGCACCGGCCGCGCATCGTGCTCTTGACCCCCGGCTCCTACAACGAGACCTATTTCGAGCACGTCTATCTCGCGCGCCATCTCGGCATCACCCTGGTCGAGGGCGCCGATTTGACCGTGCGCGACCGGCGCGTCTTCTTGAAGACCGTGAGCGCCTTGGAGCCGGTCGACGTGATTCTGCGCCGGCTCGACGACGATTTCTGCGATCCGCTCGAGCTCAGGGCCGACAGCGCCCTCGGCGTCGCCGGTCTCACCGAGGCGGCGCGCGCGGGCAACGTCACCGTCGCGAACGCGCTCGGGAGCGGCGTGCTGCAGGCGATGGCGTTCAAGCCGTTCCTCCCGCCGCTGTGCCGCGCGCTGCTCGGCGAGGAAATCCAGCTCCCCGACGTCGCGAGCTGGTGGTGCGGCGGCAGGAGCGAGCTCGACTACGTGCTCGCCCATCTCGACCAGCTCGTGATCAAGCCCGCCTTCCCGGCACTCGGCATGGAGCCGGTGTTCGGCGCCGAGCTCTCCCAGATCGAGCGCTCGGAATTGGCCGCGCGCATCGCGGCGCGCCCGCTCGACTTCGTGGGCCAGGAGCGCGTCGCCCTCTCCCACGCGCCCATCTGGGACGGCGAAGGGCTGCAGCCGCGGCCCATGGTGCTACGGGTCTTCGTCGCCGCGGGGCCCGACGGGTTCGTCGTCATGCCCGGCGGCTTGACCCGCGTCTCGCCCGAGACCACGCGCCCTATCGTCTCGATGCAACGCGGCGGCGGCAGCAAGGACACCTGGGTGCTGGGGGCGACGGCCGAGCAAGCCGCGGGCGAGGCGCGCAGTCCCATGCCGGTCGAGCGCGCCAACGTGATCCCGCTGTCCGACGCGCCCGCGCGGCGCTCACCCACGAACGAGCTCCCGAGCCGCGCCGCCGACGGGCTCTTCTGGGTCGGGCGCTATGCCGAGCGCACCGACGGCGTCGTGCGCCTGTTGCGCGCCCTCCTCATGGGCTTGACCGACACCGCGCGGCCCTGGAGCGGGCGCGACGCCGAGCCCTTGTGCAATCTCGCGAACTGGATCCGCCTCTTGCCGGCGCTCGACCTTCCGGTGGCGCCCGCGCCGCTTCTGATCCCGCTCATCCAGTCGGCGCTCGCCGATCCGCAGCATCCGACCGGGGTCGCCGCCAGCCTCCAGAACCTGCTGCGCTCCGCCGCGGGCGTGCGCGACCACGTGCCGCCCGATTGCTGGCGCGCGGTGATGGCGCTTGGGCGCCACGCGCCGATTTCGGGAAGCCGGCTCACGACGGTGCAGCTCCTCTTGCGTCTCGAAGAGTTCGTGACGCTCAACAGCGCCCTTTGGGGCACCATCGAGGACAGCATCCCGCGCGACGCGGGCTGGCGCTTCCTCGATATCGGAAAGCGCCTCGAGCGCGCGATCCATCTGATGGCGATCGTGCGCGGGGCACCCGGTCCTGCGAGCGGCGGTGCGTCGCACCGGGTCGAGGAAGCGCGCCTCATCAACGCGATCCTGACCCTCACCGGCGTGCGCGTCCCGACCGGCTTGCGGCCCGACTGGATGCCCGATCGCGCCGCGGTCCTCAATGCGGCGCTCGCGCAAAAGGGCGATCCGCGCGGGCTCCGCTTCCAGCTCGCGGCGCTCGCGGACCATCTTGCGGCCTTGCCGCAGCCGACCGAGGTCGGCCCCGCGGGCCAAGGCATGGTCGCGAGCGCCCGGGAGATCGTCGAGCAGGCGCGGGCATTGGTGCAGGACAGCATCGCGCGCGCCGTGCACAGCACGGGCCACCTGCGCCACGCCGCCGAGACGCCCGATCCGATGCGCGACGCCTTCGCGCGGCTCGACGGCCTCCTCGCCGAGGTCTCGAGCCTGCTCGCCCAGGCCTATTTCGCCCACGCCTTTGCGCGACCCGCATGACGAGCCGCCCATGAGCTCCCTCGAATCGCCCGCGAACCAGAACGGCATGCGCTACCGGGTCCGGCACTCGACCAGCTGCCATTACACCGACGACATTCTCCTCGCGCACCACGTGCTCCATCTGAGCCCGCGCCCCCTCGCGCGCCAGCACGTGCTCGCGCATCGCATCGAGATCGATCCCGCGCCCGAGACGCGCGCCGAGCATCTCGACTATTTCGGCAATCCGGTCACCTATCTCGCGGTCCAGCACCCGCACCGGAGCGTCGTGGTGACCAACGAGATCGAGGTCGTGGTGGCCCCGCCCGCGCCGATCGACCCCGAGGCGACGCTTCCCTGGGAGCGCGTCCGCGACCTCGCGCGCGCGGCGGCCGACGATGCGGCGCGCGCCGCGGTGCGTTTCGCCTATACCTCGCCGCTCATCCCCGAATTGCCCGAGCTCGGCGAATTCGCACGCCCCTCCTTCGCGCCCGGCCGGCCCATCGCGGCCGCGGCACTCGATCTTTCGGCGCGTATCCATCGCGAGTTCGTCTACGACCCGGTCGCGACCACGATCTCGACGCCGCTGGTCGAGGTCCTGGCCCAGCGCCGCGGCGTGTGCCAGGACTTCGCCCATCTCGCGATCGGCTGCCTGATGGCGCTCGGGCTCCCGGCGCGCTACGTGAGCGGCTATCTGCGCACGGCGCCGCCCGAAGGCGCGCCGCGCCTGGTCGGCGCCGACGCGTCCCACGCCTGGCTCTCGGTCTGGTGCGGCGGCGAGACCTGGCTCGATCTCGATCCCACCAACGACCGCGCCAACCCGACCGATTTCGTGACCCTCGCCTGGGGCCGCGATTATCAGGACGTGAGCCCGATGCGCGGCGTCATCATCGGCGGCGGGAGCCAGGAGCTGGTCGTCGAGGTCGATGTCGAGCCCCTGGGGACCGCGTGAGGCGGGCGATGGGCGCGCGGGAATTCATGTCATGAGCAAATCCGAAACGCCCTCCGCCCTCATCGTCGGCGTCGGCAGCGGCCTGAGCGCCGCCCTCGCGCGGGCTTGCGCGCGGGACGGCATGAAGGTTGCGCTCGCCGCGCGCAACACCGATAAGCTCGCGTCTCTCGTGGCCGAAACGAAGGCGCGCGCCTATCGCTGCGACGCGTCCGACGAAGCGCAAGTGGCGGCGCTGTTCGACGCGGTCGAGCGCGATCTCGGCGTGCCCACGCTTGTGGTCTACAATGCGAGCTATCGCGCGCGCGGGCCGATCGCCGAGCTGGTCCCGGCCGAGGTCAAGCGCTCGATCGAGGTCGGCGCGTTCGCGGGCTTTCTCGTGGCGCAGCAAGCGGCTCGGCGCATGCTGCCGCGCGGCTCGGGCAGCATCCTCCTCACCGGCGCCTCGGCGAGCATCAAGGGCTACGCGCAGTCGGCCCCTTTCGCGATGGCGAAGTTCGCGCTACGCGGCCTGGCGCAAAGCATGGCGCGCGAGCTCGCCCCCAAGGGCATCCACGTCGCCCATTTCGTGATCGATGGCGGGATCGGCCGCGGCCCCGACGACCCGCGCGGCAATCGCGGGCCCGACGGGTTCCTCGATCCCGCGGCGATCGCCGAGACTTATCTCCAAATCCATCGCCAGCCGAGAAGTGCCTGGACCTGGGAGGTCGAGCTTCGCCCCTGGGTCGAGAATTTCTAAGCGCGGACGGCGCGCCGCCGCTTGTCCTCGCCGGCGACTTGTCTTTTGGGTCTGCGCGTTCCAAATCTCCGGACGAGCCACGAGCCGCCCGCCCCACGATCCCGCCCGCGAAGGTAATCCTCCATGCCCACGCTCTTCGATCCGATCCGCCTCGGCGCCCTCGACTTGCCCAGCCGCATCCTCATGGCGCCGCTCACGCGCGGGCGCGCGACCCGGGATCACGTGCCGACGCCGCTCATGGCCGAGTATTACCGCCAACGCGCGTCGGCGGGCCTGATCATCTCCGAGGCGACCGGCATCAGCCTCCAGGGCCTCGGCTGGATCTACGCGCCCGGCATCTGGAGCGACGCGCAGGTCGCGGCGTGGAGGAATATCACGGGCGCGGTGCACGAGGCGGGCGGACGCATGCTGTGCCAGCTCTGGCACATGGGACGCATCAACCATCCCGATCTTCCGGGCCGCGGCCAGCCGGTCTCGTCCTCGGCGACCACGCCGCCGGGCCAGATCCGCACCTATGAGGGGAAGAAGGATTTCGTCGCGGCGCGCGCACTTCGGCTCGACGAAATCCCCGGCATCCTCGAGCAATATCGCCATGCCGCGCGGAACGCGCTCGCGGCCGGCTTCGACGGCGTCGAAATCCACGCCGCCAACGGCTATCTCATCGATCAGTTCCTGCGCAACGGCGCCAATATCCGCACCGACGAATATGGCGGCTCGATCGAGAACCGCATCCGTCTCTTGCGCGAGGTCGCGCGTGCCGTCGCCGAGGTCGTGGGGCCCGCGCGCACCGGCGTGCGCCTCTCGCCCAACGGCGAGCGCCAGGGCGTCAACGACAGCGACCCCGAGCCGCTGTTCGCGGCCGCGGCCGCTTCACTCTCCGAGATCGGCGTCGCGTTCATCGAGCTGCGCGAGCCCGGCTTCGACGGCACCAACGGCAAGGCCGACCGGCCGCCGGTCCATCCCGTGATCCGGAAGGCGTTCAAGGGTCCGCTCGTCCTCAACGCCGATTACGATTACGCGAAGGGCGAGGCGGCCCTCGACAAGGGCGAAGCGGACGCGATCTCGTTCGGGCGCAGGTTCCTGGCGAATCCCGATCTGCCGCGTCGCTTCAAGGAGAACCTGCCGCTCAACGCGGACGATCAGGCCACCTGGTACAGCCAGGGGCCCGAGGGCTACACCGATTATCCGGCCGCACCGTGAGCGGAGGGATTCAAGTTCCTACCGCGGCGCCGGGTGTTCGAAGTCAACCTTGGCTGACTCTCCCGCTGAGCCGGGATCGCCAAGAACGGGACGGAAGACTCCGCGTCTCCGAGGCCTGAGCCGCCTGCGCGATCGTCGCTTCCGGCATTGAAACCCTCGTCAATCCATTCCCGTGAGGGCCTCATGAGAGGGTTTCCAAACAGGCTCTTAGCGCGTCGCGGAAGAATCTTCCGTGTCTTGCGCGACATATTGGTCGAAAATCACCACGAAATCGAGGAGCGTAGTGACGGTTAATGACGGCGGAAGGACGTCCCTGAGACGTCCAGCGCGCTTTAGGACCCGTTCGTCGTGCGTAATGAAATACCCGCCGTATTTGGCTGCCTCAAAGAGATGGTCCGCGTCCGCCGAGTGCTTTCCGGGCCTGGCATTGCCCGTTAGTTCTTGCTCGATAATGCGGTGCCGGCGCTCTTCGTCGGAATTCAGCGCAACGGGCATTGAAAAGATTTGCGGCAGAACGGCCTTTCGAATATGGGATGGCGTGCGTGGGTTGAGAATTTCGGCTCGAACTCCCTTCGGAACCATGAGCTGGATCGTGCCGGCTGATGCCAATTCGAGTAGGCGATCTACTAGCCGGTCATGAGAGCTTCCGTTACGGTAAATGGCGTTCGCGTCGATGGCAACGTTGCACCTACGCGGGTCGAGGGGGCGGCTCATTCTTATTCGTCCCATGCTTTTTTCGGCCGCGCGGCACGCGCGGCACTGACCGCCTCTGCGAACGCAGCGACCGCGTCCTCGATGAGCTGCCAGTCTCGGCCTACGTCGGGCAGCATGTCGCCTCGACGATAGCTCGCCAAACTGAAGCTGCCGCTCTTTAGCTTGTAAAACCGCACCGTGATCTTTCCGAGGGAAGCGCGGCGCTCTCGGAGATTGATGTACCAAGGCGTACAAGCCCCACCGCGCGCGCGAACACGTTTCAACAACGCGGCGAGAGCCTTGTCGTGAGACTGATGACGGCGGATTTGATCATCGTCGCCGTACCAAATCGACTCAAGGTCGGCTCCCCATGGCAACTGTCGCTCGTGCAGTTGGCGCCATGCAGACAGCACTTCGGTAACCCAGGCAGGGATCGGCTGTGCTCCAGCCCACCAACGGCGGACTGTGCGTGAATTTACGCCAAACCGAGCAGCAAGGTCGACCTGCTGCAGCCCTAGCATCTGGACCGACCGGCGAAACTCCAACTCTGTCATGTCCTATATATTATAGGGTTATATGCCCTATGTAAATGCGCTCCTGGAGGTGAGATTCAACACGTAGGGGGAACGGCACGGGCGACGGACGGTCCGGTCCAAATCCGCCCGGCCAATTTTTCAATGCCGCACGGACGAGAACCGGCACCGCGCCCTAGGATGGGACGCGATGCCGTCTCGTTCCGACTTAGACGCTCAGTGCATTTTGGGCAAGAACTTGTCGGTATAGAGCTCGTCGAGCTTGACCGGGGCCTTGAGCACACCCTGGTCCTTGAGGGTATTGACGGTCGCTTCCCAGCTCGCCTTGGTCATGTAGCCGAGGCCGTACTTCTTGGAGTCGGCGTCGGTGAAGGTCGACTTGATGTCGGCCTCGAGCTGGGCCATCAGCACGTCCTTCTTGTCG
>DATJLQ010000186.1:0-25136 GCA_035509415.1 Alphaproteobacteria bacterium | reverse complement strand
GCTGAAAGAGATAATAATCGTGCCGACCTGGTGGCCGCGCCCGGCATCGTCTCCGCGCGTGCCAGACCCGGATCGGGAGGACGCCATGACGCCCGAAGCGCTCGCCCGCATCGACCGTGCCATCGGCGGCCGCATCCGCATGCGCCGCGCCATGCTCGGCATGAGCCAGAAACAGCTCGGAACCGCCATCCAGCTCACGCCGCAGCAGGTGCAGAAATACGAAAAGGGCACCAACCGGATCGCGGTGAGCACGCTCGCGCGGGTTGCCGACGTCCTTGGCGTACCCGTTTCGTTCTTTTTTGCCGAGAGCAAGGGCGGCCGGCGCATGGGTCGGGCCGCCGCCGAGACCGAGATCGTCGCCGCCATGGCCGAGCGGCGCGAGACGCTCGACCTGCTGCGCACCTTCCGGACCCTCGAGGACGCGGCGCTGCGCCGCCATTTCGTCGATTTCGTGCGCCAAATCTGCCGCGCCTCGGCCCGGCGCTGAGCCATGCCGATTTGGCTTGATCGGATCGTATGAGTTGACGTTAAATGGCGTCGCGCAACCATATAGCGCAGACGCGCGACGGCGCGGGCGCGATGGCGCGCGATGCCGGACGGGGGCGGCCCACTGGGGAGGACGCCTTGGCAAAGCAGGAATCGATTGACGTCCAAGTCGGACGCCGTTTACGGCAGCGCCGCGTCGAGCTCGGCTTGAGTCAGCAGAAGCTGAGTGCGGCCGCGGGCGTGAGCTACCAGCAAATCCAGAAATACGAGCGCGGCACGAACCGCGTGGGGGCCAGCATGCTCTGGCTCCTGAGCGAGGTGCTCAACGTCGAGCCCGCCTATTTCTTCGAGGGGCTCGGCCGGCGCCCGCGCGCGGCAAGCATGGCCGGGCTCGCCGACCAGGACGCCGAGGCGTACGAGACCGGGGCGCTCAGCGACCGCGAGACCATGGAGCTGGTCAAGGCCTATGGCGCGATCGAGGATGCGTCGGTCCGGAAGGGCGTGCGCCAGATGCTCTCGGCGCTCGCGAAATCGGGGAAGCCGCCGAAGCCGCGCAAGAAGCGCACGCCGCGCGGCTGACGCGGGATCGCGCTACCGGCGCTTCGGCGCCTCGCGTATCAATTGCCGCACGCTTCGAAAATCCTCGGCGAACGCGGACTCCAGCACTTCGAGCCGCGCCAAGCCCGCGCCGGCGCCGGCCAAGCCCATGGACTTGCCCGCGCGTCGCGCCATATAACCGGGCCATGGCAAAGCCCGCACCGATGAGCCGTCCCGACGCGGCCGCCGACCCGACGCTCGAGTTCGTCAAGATGCACGGACTCGGCAACGATTTCGTCGTGCTGGACGGGCGCGCGCGGCCGCTCGCGCTCGACGCCCGGCGCGCGGCCGCGATCGCCGACCGGCGCACGGGCATCGGCTGCGACCAGCTCATCGTGCTCGAGCCCGCGCATGACGCGCGCGCGGACGCGTTCATGCGCATCCGCAACGCCGACGGCGGCGAGGTCGAGGCGTGCGGCAACGCGGCGCGTTGCATCGCGTCCCGTCTCATGGACGAGACCGGCCGCACCCGTGCGACCATCGAGACCGTGGCCGGCCTCCTCGAGGCCGAGCGGCGCGGCGCCGACATCGCGGTCGATCTCGGCCCGGTGCGGCTCGATTGGCGCGACATCCCGCTCGCGCGCGCGATGGACACGGGCGATCTCGATTTCGCGCGCGGCCCGCTCGCGCACCCGGTCGCGGTCAATGTGGGCAATCCCCACGCGGTCTTCTTCGTCGACGACGTGGACGCGATCGACCTCGCGACCCTCGGGCCCGCGATCGAGCACGATCCGCTCTTCCCCGAGCGCGTCAATGTCGAGGTGGTCGAGGCGCTGGCGCCGACGCGGCTTCGCATGCGCGTCTGGGAGCGCGGTGCCGGCATCACGCGCGCCTGCGGCACGGGTGCCGCGGCGTCGCTGGTGGCTGCACACCGGCGCGGCCTCGCGGGACGCAAGGCGACGGTCCTCCTCGATGGCGGTCCGCTCGAGATCGAGTGGCGCGCGGACAATCACGTGATCATGACCGGCCCGGTCGCGACCAGCTTCGCGGGCCGGATCGATCCCGCGCTGCTCCGATGAGCGACGCGCACGCACCGGGCGCGGCGTTGGGCGCGGCGTTGGGCGCGGACGGGGGCGTCGAGATCGTCACCTTCGGCTGCCGCCTCAACGCCTACGAATCCGAGATCGTGCGCGAGGCTGCGCGCGCAGCGGGCCTCGCCGACGCGGTCATCGTCAACACTTGCGCGGTCACCGCCGAGGCCGAACGCCAGGCGCGCCAGGCGATCCGGCGCGCGCGCCGCGCGCGGCCCGGAGCGCGCATCATCGTCACGGGCTGCGCGGCCCAGATCGACCCCGCGCGCTACCGCGCCATGGACGAAGTCGACCAGGTGCTCGGCAACAAGGAGAAGCTCGAGACCGGGTCCTATCGCGCGGGTGCCGCGAGCGCCGTCGCCGCTGCGGCCGATCTCGGCGAGACCGCTTCCCATCTCACGGGCGGGTTCGAGGGGCGCGCGCGCGCCTTCGTCCAGGTCCAGCAGGGCTGCGACCATCGTTGCACCTTCTGCATCATTCCCTATGGGCGCGGGCCGAGCCGCAGCACTCCGCTCGGGGCCATCGCGGCCGAGACGCGGCGCCTTCTCGCGCAAGGCGCGGGCGAGATCGTGCTCACCGGCGTCGACATCACCGATTACGGCAAGGATCTTCCGGGCCGGCCGACGCTCGGCCAGGCGGTGCGGCGCCTGCTCGCCGCGGTGCCCGAGCTCGCGCGGCTCCGGCTTTCGTCCCTCGACCCGGTCGAGATCGACGAGGATCTGTTCCGTCTCGTGGCCGAGGAGCCGCGCCTCATGCCTCATTTCCATCTGAGCCTCCAGGCCGGCGACGATCTCACATTGAAGCGCATGAAGCGGCGCCACAGCCGCGCCGACGCGCTCCGGGTCGCGCAGCGGCTCCGCGATTTGCGCCCCGGCGTGGCGCTCGGTGCCGACCTCATCGCGGGCTTCCCGACCGAGACCGAGGCGATGTTCCAAAGCACGCTCGATCTCGTCGAGGAATGCGGCCTCGCCTATCTCCACGTGTTCCCCTACTCCGCGCGCGAAGGCACGCCGGCCGCGCGCATGCCGCAGGTCCCGGGCGAGATCAGGAAGGCACGCGCCCAGCGCCTGCGCGCCGCAGGCGAGCGTGCGCTTACGCGCTTCCTTCGGACCCGCGTCGGCACCGAGGCGGAGGTGCTGATCGAGGCGCCCGGGCGCGGCCGCAGCGAGCATTACGCGCCGGTCCTGCTCGACGAGGATTCAAGCGCCGTGGGCACGGTCGTGCGCGCGTCCATCTTTAGCTCCGGCGCGTTGGCCCTCGATGCGCGCCGCGCGCGGGCATCCGCCGCGGCATGAGCGGCGACGAATCCGAAAAGAGACGCGGCTGGCTCGGCCGCCTGCGCGCCGGGCTCGGCAAGAGCTCGAGCGAGCTCGGCCGCGGCATCGCGCAAATCTTCACGAGCCGCAAGCTCGACGGCGCGAGCCTCGCCGCCCTCGAGGAGCTTTTGATCGCGGCCGACCTCGGCCCGACCTTGGCCGCGAAGCTCGCGGCTTCCCTCGGCGCCAAGCGCTTTCCGGGCGACGTCGAGCCCGATGCGGTACGCGTAGCCCTCGCGGAGGAGATCGAGCAAATCCTCGAGCCTGTCGCCGTCCCGCTCGCGCTCGATGCCGCGCACCGTCCCTTCGCCGTCCTGGTCGTGGGCGTCAACGGCACCGGCAAGACGACCACCATCGGCAAGCTCGCGCATCTCCTCAAAAGCGAGGGCCGCTCGGTGATGCTGTGCGCGGGCGACACGTTCCGCGCGGCCGCGATCGAGCAGCTCAAGATCTGGGGCGAGCGCGCGAAATCGCCGGTGATCGCGCGCGAGACCGGGGCGGATGCGGCCGGCCTCGCCTACGACGCGCTTGCGGCGGCGCAGAAGGCGGCGGCGGACGTGCTTCTGATCGACACGGCCGGACGCCTCCATAATCGCGCCGACCTCATGTCCGAGCTCCAGAAAATGCGCCGGGTGCTCGCGAAGCTCGATCCCACGGCGCCGCACGCGACCCTCCTGGTGCTCGACGCGACCACGGGCCAGAACGCGCTCGCCCAGGTCGAGATCTTCCGCGCCATGGTGGAGGTGACCGGGCTCGTCCTCACCAAGCTCGACGGCACCGCGCGCGGCGGCGTGCTGGTGGCCTTGGCCGAGCGCTTCGCGCTCCCGGTGGTGGCGCTCGGCGTCGGCGAGGGGATCGACGATCTCCGCCCGTTCGATGCGCGCGACTTCGCGCGCGGCCTCCTGGGGCTCGCCGGCTAGGGGCTCGGGCGCCAGGGGGCTCGAGGGCTCGCGCCGGATTAAGCGCGCGCGCTCAGCCGAGGTTGGCTTCGGCGAAATCCCAGTTCGCGAGCTTCTCGATCCAGCCGGCGACGTAGTCGGGCCGCTTGTTCTGGTAGTCGAGATAATAGGCGTGCTCCCACACGTCGATGACGAGGAGCGGCTTCGCGCTCCCGAGGAGGGGCGTGTCCGCGTTGGCGGTCGCCTTGATCGCGAGCTTCCCCTGCTCCGCCACGAGCCAGGTCCAGCCGCTGCCGAACTGCGCGGTCGCGGCCTTGGCGAACTGGGTCTTGAAGTCGTCGACGCTGCCGAAGTCGCGCTCGAGCGCCGCCTTGAGCTTGCCCTTGGGCGCAGCGTCGTCCTGGGGCTTCATGCTGTGCCAATAGAAGGTATGGTTCCAGGCCTGGGCCGCGTTGTTGAAGACGGGCGTCGCCTTCTCGGCATGGGCGCGGCGCACGATCTCCTCGAGCGCCAGCCCGGCGAAGGCCGAGCCCTCGATCAATTTGGTCAGGTTCGCGACATAGCCCGCATGGTGCTTGCCGTAATGGAACGAGAGAGTGCGGGCCGAGATCACGGGCTCGAGCGCATTCTCGGCATAGGGAAGTTTCGGAAGCTCGATGCGGGTTTGGGTGTCAAGCATGGGATTCTCCTTGGGCGGCGCGAGGGCGGGACGAACGCGGGTGCGCGCACGCCACGCGCTGTCGCGCCGTGCCGCGAGCCGCACCCCTTATTCGCATATAGGCCGCGCGCGCGCGGCGAAAAGCGCCCCCCTGCGACATTCTCGCGCATTTCCTGCGACGCGCTGCCGCAGATGCCCGAAGCCGGGTCGTCCGGCCTCCGAGATCAAGGGCCGGCTTGACGATTGCGGCCGGCGCGAACGTGCGGTGGATTTTGGGCGATAGGGGAGATCATCACACTATAAACAGATATTCGGCCATATGATAATCGGGCGACTAGTGGGTTTTGACGTCTTCGCCGCTTTCTAATTGTAAGCTCTGATACACTCGCCGGTTCCAAGCTAACACGCGAACCATATCAACAATGTTCCACGTCTTAGAAACCGCATAAACCATGAATCCGAAATTTCCCAAAATTATCCTGATTGCGGCCAAGTCGAACTTGAACGCGATATACCAAATTACGCAGACGACAGACGTAAAAATGAACGTTATTTGAATTATGAGGTTGAATTGCGGCCAGAAGATATATTGATCGAAAATCTTCTCCTGCCTCAAGTAGTCAGCGAACTTTGGTTCGGACACCAAAGAAAAAATCTGACTCATCACATTAACTGAAACGGAGCCAAGAAATCCCGCCATCACTAGCTGCGCAGCGAAAACTGGGGCAAGATTCGGTGTCGGACCCAGATCGAACAACATCTTCGCAATTCGAACCGCGAGTAATTGCGGCAACCCAATGCACAGGCAAAGCCACCAAGGAAATACCGCTAAGCAGCCGCGTTCATGCCATCCGAGCTTTATGGCTTCAACAAACGTCTCAGATAATTTCGGGGCGGGCAATGTTACTCGCTTTGCCGACGGATAGTGCGACTGAAAATCCGCATTACGGTTACCACCCTCTCAAGGTGGTCGCGAGAAAAGGGGTATACGACAGGCTCTCCCTTGAAGCGTACCCGAACGGCCGGCGTTTCTTCGGTTGGCTGGTCCTCCGGACGCGCTCGAGGTAACTCCCGCGCCTCTTTTGGTTTTGGGACCTTAATTTCAATCCCATCTCCTGTTACGCCAGTATACCCTACGCGGCTGTGCCCACTCTCTTGAAGTTCCTGCACCGAGCTTAGGAATCCACCTCCCAGGCGTAGAGGCCTAGCCTCGGAGCCAATAGCCTTGCCTTTCAGACGTTGAATATGGTCCCTCATTCGCGATTCGTCCAGTTGCCGCCCAAGGTCTTTTGTGTGCGGATTTACGGGCAAAATCTCGTAGTCAACTTCAGTGAGCCGAAAGTTGCGCGCTGCGAACCTGAGATCGTCAACTTGCCGAACCGGGCGTACCACAAAAAATGCGCGCGCTCGATGTGCCAATATGGCATGAAGACGAGCCATTGCCGCCTGTGCGCTAATTAGGGACGAATCTACACAAGCAATCATTTTGATCTTGGGAATACAAATAAATGGCGTGTGAGGATAATTATCGTCGCGCTCAAGTGAGTTCCTTGTGACATCAGAGTCGTCATCATATTTCGTAATTTCTCTTTCCGTTGAGTGCTTCCCGATCAGTCCCGTAAACAACTCCCGGTGCGCCCTAACATGCATCAGAACGGCGTTTTGCTGACCTCTATAGATCGCAAGGTGCCCATTTTCGTCGTGCCCCTTTGCAGAATGGAACATCCGAAGATGTCGATCGGGTTCGATGAGCACGTCGTCTCGTTCGATTGAATATTCGAATAGCTTATAAAACATTTGAGCCTCCCGCATTCATTTTTACAACTTTTATAAGTATATATTGACTGTTACCCGGTGTCATCTAGGCCGAAATCGCGGTTGTTGCGAACCTATTTCATTTCCCTATACTCCCGGGCCGCTTCGCGGGCTTTTCCGCGAATTCTTCCGGCCGCTTAGGCCGGGGCCTCAGAAACGAGACCGCCATGGCCAAGGGCTCAGGCACGGAAAAGATCAAGAAGGTGGTGCTCGCCTATTCGGGCGGGCTCGACACCTCGGTCATTTTGCGTTGGCTCCAGGAGACCTATGGCGCGGAGGTGGTGACTTTCACCGCCGATATCGGCCAGGGCGAGGACCTTTCGCGCGCGCGGCGCAACGCCGAGCATTTCGGCGTGAAGCAAATCTTCGTCGAGGATTTGCGCGAGGCCTTCGTGCGCGACTACGTGTTCCCGATGTTCCGGGCCAACGCGCTCTACGAGGGCGTCTATCTCCTCGGCACGTCGATCGCGCGGCCTTTGATCGCGAAGCGCCAGATCGAGATCGCCGAAGAGGTCGGCGCGGACGCGGTCGCCCATGGTGCGACCGGCAAGGGCAACGACCAGGTGCGCTTCGAGCTCACCTATTACGCGCTCAAGCCCGACATCAAGGTGATCGCACCCTGGCGCGAATGGGACCTCGGCTCGCGCACCAAGCTGATCGAATATGCCGAGCGGCACCAGATCCAGATTCCGCGCGACAAGCGGGGCGAGGCGCCCTTCTCGGTCGACGCGAACCTGCTGCACGTCTCGGCCGAGGGCAAGGCGCTCGAGGATCCGTGGCACGAGCCGGAGGAATTCGTCTATAGCCGGACGGTCGCCCCCGAGGACGCCCCCGACAAGCCGGAATATGTCGAGGTCGAGTTCGCCCGGGGCGATCCGGTCGCGCTCGACGGCAAGGCGCTATCGCCGGCGGCGCTGCTCACGCGGCTCAACGAGCTCGGCGGCAAGCACGGCATCGGCCGGGTCGATTTGGTCGAGAATCGCTTCGTCGGCATGAAGTCGCGCGGCGTCTACGAGACGCCCGGCGGCACCATCCTCCAGGCGGCGCACCGGGGCATCGAGAGCATCACCCTCGACCGCGGCTCGGCGCATCTCAAGGACGAGATCATGCCGCGCTATGCCGAGCTCATTTATAACGGCTTCTGGTTCGCGCCCGAGCGCGAGATGCTCCAGGCCCTCATCGACAAGAGCCAGGCGAACGTCGAGGGCACGGTGCGCCTCAAGCTCTACAAGGGGCTTGCGCGCGTGGTCGGCCGCAAATCGCCGAAATCGCTCTACAGCCTCGCGCACGTGACCTTCGAGGCGGACCAGGTGTACGACCAGCGCGACGCCGAGGGCTTCATCAAGCTCAATGCGCTGCGCTTGCGGCTCTTGAAGAAGAGCCAGCGCTAGCGGCGCCGCGTCGCGTATGGTGCGACGCGATACGCGCATTTGACTCTCGGTATTTGAGGCTCATTCGAGCGAGCGCCGCGTGGGGCTCGGCCGCGCGCACGTCGCGCGCGCTTCGCTTTTTAGGCGAAGCCGCGCCTTGCGCCCGATTTTTATCACAATCCTGTCGCAGGTTCTTTCATCGACGGAGCGTAAAGTTCCTTAGAGACGAGCCGGGACCGAGACGGTTCGAATTTTCTTTCTAGACCCTTACGAACCGGGGACGACCATGCAGACCGATGACGCGAAGATTCTCAACCATCGACCCGCGACCCAATCCGGCGAGGCGGCGCTTTGGCGCTATCGCCACCCGGAGCCGTCGATGCGCGAGCTCTTGGCCGATCCCATCGCCCGTCTCCTGATGCGCGCCGACCGGCTCACGCCGCGCGAGGTCTATTCGGCGCTCGAGCGCGCGCGCGACGCGGCGGCACGGGTCGAGGCCTGAGGACGCGCCGCGCGGCGGCGGCATCGGGCGCAAAACGTCGAAATGAATGTCGGTGCCGAGGCGCGCGGGCGGACGTCCGCGCGCGGATGCTAATCCTTGCGCGCCACGCCGGCTTGGCGGCAAGCGGCGAGGAGCGTGTTCCTGAGCAGGCACGCGATGGTCATGGGGCCGACGCCGCCCGGCACGGGCGTCAAGGCGCCCGCGATCTCGAGCGCTTCCTCGAAGGCGACGTCGCCCACGATGCGCGACTTCGAGGCACCGGCCTCGGCCGCGGCTCCCTCGACCGGCACGCGGTTGATGCCCACGTCGATCACGATCGCGCCCGGCTTGATCCAATCGCCGCGCACGAATTCGGGCCGGCCCACGGCGGCGACCAGGATGTCGGCGCGCCGGCATTCGCCCGCGAGGTCGGCGGTACGCGAATGGGCGATCGTGACCGTGCAGCTCTCGCGCAGCAGCAAGGCCGCGACCGGCTTGCCCACGATGCCCGAACGGCCGATCACGACCGCGCGCTTTCCCGCGACCGTCTCGCCGCTGCGCTCGAGCTCGCGCTCGATCAAAATGAGACAGCCTTGCGGCGTGCAGGGCACGAGCGCCTCGCCGCCGGTCCAAAGCCGGCCGACGTTCCAAGGATGGAATCCGTCCACATCCTTCGCGGGATCGAGCGCGTCGATCACCGCGGCGGTGCGAATCTGGGGCGGCAGCGGAAGCTGGATCAGAATCCCGTGCACCGCGGGATCGACATTGAGCCGCGCGATCTCGGCCAGGAGATCCTTCTCCGACGTCGTCCCCGGGAGATCGACCTCGAACGAGTTCATGCCGGTCTCGAGCGTATGGGTGCGCTTCGATCCCACATAGGCGAGGCTCGCCGGATGGTTGCCCATGAGCAGGACTGCGAGGCCCGGCGTCAGCCCTTGGCGCGATTTGAGCGCGCGCACTTCTTCGGCCACGCGCGCGCGCAGCTCGCCCGCGATCGCCTTGCCGTCGATGATGCGCGCCTTAGCCATGAAGTCCGTGGCCTTCGCGTCCCGTCCGATCGCGTCCCGTGCGATCGAGTCTCGCCCGATCGAGCCCGGTCCGATCCAACCAGGCCGAAAGATGCTTGACGAGCGCCGCGGGCTCGCCCGCGAGATGGAGCGTCTTGCGCCGGTCGGTCGGGCCCGCGACCAGCGTCACGTCGCGCCGCGCCACACCCCAGCTTTCGGCCAGAAGATCGATCAG
Organism: Alphaproteobacteria bacterium; assembly: GCA_035509415.1. Classification (GTDB taxonomy): domain Bacteria; phylum Pseudomonadota; class Alphaproteobacteria; order JACZXZ01; family JACZXZ01; genus DATJLQ01. Next base: position 15,241 of record DATJLQ010000186.1, on the reverse strand, counting down.
CGCCGCGTTGGCTTTGCCGCGCTCTGGTGCGGCGGTGACGCCGATCTTGAGCGCCAAGCCGCCATCGGCTTCGGCGATCAGGCCCTGGATCCGGTTGCGCGCCGCCTTGGGCGAGAGGCGCACCGCGATCCTGACCCCGTCGGCCACGGGGCGGAAGGGCGAGGCGGGATGCGGCGGGGTGGAAGACAAAGTCGGGCCCGCGTCCACCGACCCGCGCGCGTCAATGGAGCATCTCGACATAGACGCGCTCGAGCACCATCTGGAGGAAATAGATGATCAGGATGAGGATCACGGGCGAAATGTCGATGCCGCCCAGGTTGGGCACGATGCGGCGCAAGGGCCTGAGCGCGGGCTCGGTGATGCGATAGAGGAAATCGTTCACCAGATAGACGAAGCGGTTGTAGGTGTTGATCACGCCGAACGCGATCAGCCAGCTCATGATCGCGGCCGCGATCACGAGCCAGACGTAGAAATTGAGGGCGATCAGGACGATCTGGATCAGCGGGTCGAGGATGATGTCCATCTTGAGCCTTGTGTCCTGGGGGCCTTGAGTCCTGGGGGGCCTTGAGTCCTGGAGTCGGGTCTTGGAGTCGGGTCTTGGCGGGCCGCGAAAAGCCGAGCGCAACCTAACCGCTGGGGCCGGACGAGGCAAGTAGAGCGCCCGCGCGCGGGCAGGCCCAAGGCGTCCTCGTCAACTCAAGCCGCGCGCCACCGGCCCAGCGCCTCGCGGGGCGCCGAGGGCTTGACGGGCGCCAAAGTCTTGACAGGTCAATGGGCCCGCACCCATTATCCCGGCCTTCTTTCCGGACGCCCCGGGGCGTTAAGCGCCCGAGGACCCGCCGTCCGGACCGGATGGGGCCGTAGCTCAGCTGGGAGAGCGCCGCGTTCGCAATGCGGAGGTCAGGGGTTCGATCCCCCTCGGCTCCACCAAATCTTTCGGCAATTCCGCCGGAAATTCCACCGGCAGTTCCCTCGACAATTCCCCCGACTCGATGAGTGCCGCCGCGATCCGCTCACGCGGTCTCGCGCCCGAGGATGCCGACCGGGAGCCCGTCGCGGAACAGCTGCGCGAAGGCGCGCGCGAAGTCGAACGCCCGCTCGGCGCCGAGTGCCGCCTCGGCCGCCGCCTCGAGGGTCGAGCCTTCGGCCAGCGCCGCGCGGAACGCGAACACCCCCGCGGGCAGCGGCCGGAACGTCACCACGTCGCCGTGACGCAGGATCTCGAGGCGCACGCCGCCGGAATCGAGATCGACGCGCGCGTCGCCCGCGGAGCCCGGCCGGCTCGCGAGCCAGATGCGGTCGACCGGCCAGGGCGAGGCGAGGTAGCCGAGCCAGGGCTTGAGGCGGAAGGTGAGGGCCGGCATCTCGCTCGGCTTCAGGCCCGCGAGCCGGTCCGGCGTCAAGGCCGCGACGTCGGGCGCGATCGCGGCGAGGTGAAGGCGCCATTCGAGGCGCGCCACGTCGGCGAGATAGACGAGGGCGCGGCCGGGCGCGAAGCCCGCGAGGAAATCGGGAAAGCCGGCGCCGTAGGAATTGAGGCAGGCGTTCGTCGGCGGATGCGCGCAGACGAATTCCTGCGCCGCGTGGTCGAAGAAGCGCTCGCCCACGAGGCGCGCCACGGCGGCGTAGACGTCGCCGAGCGCCGCCGCGGTCGAGGCGAGCACGTTGCTGCGGTTGATCGCGATGCGCTCGTCGGCGAACAACCCGTCCTCGACCACGATGGGCGCGATCGCGGCGCTGTCGCCCTCGAGCACGGCGCGCCGGAAGGCGCTTTGCAGCTCACGAAGCGCCAGCACGGCTCCCTCCGGCGGAGGCGGGACTGCGCGCGCGCAGGTCCTCGGCCTCGATCTGGCCGCGCGCGGCCATGCGCTCGGCGATCAGCACCTCGGCCAAGAGCGTGGGCAAGGGCGGAAGATTGCGATCCCATTCGACCAGGCTCGGCACCAGGCCGAAGCGCCCGACCGCGCGCCGGTAGAGCGCCCACACCTCGTTCGAGACCGGGCTCGCGTGATCGTCGATCAGGAGCGGCCGGCCGCCGCGCGCGCCGCGGAAATGTCCCGCGACGTGGAGCTCGCCCACGAGCTCGGCCGGGAGCCAATCGAGATAGACCACCGGGTCGAAATCGAAATTGGCGCACGTCACGTAGATGTTGTTGACGTCGCACAAGAGGCCCGCGCCCGTGCGGCGCGCGACCTCGACGATGAACTCGGGCTCCGGCACGGTCGAGTGGCGGAAGCGCAGATAGGTCGACGGGTTCTCGATCAGGAGCCGGCGGCCGAGCGCCTCCTGCGCCGCGGCGACGTTGCGGATCACGACCGCGAGCGACTCCTCGGTATAGGGGAGCGGCAGGAGGTCGTTCATATAAACGCCGCCGCTGGTGTTCCAGGCGAGATGGCCGGAGACGAGGAACGGCTCGCTCTCGTCGGCGAGCGCGCGCAGGGAAGCGAGATGCTCGGGCTCGAGCCCGTCGGCGCTGCCGAGGGAGAGGCCGACGCAATGGAGGCTCAGGGGATAGTCCCGGCGCAGATCGAGGAGGCGCGCGCGCGCGGGTGCATTGTCGAGATAGTTCTCGGGATGCACCTCGATCCAGCCGACCGCGGGGCGGCCGGCGAGAAAATCCGCCATGTGGGGTGCACGCAAGCCTAGCCCGAAACGCGCCGATTCCGGCGCCCGGGCAGACGCGTCCCCCCTTCCCATCGTCCCCACCATGGCCCAAGCATAGGCCATCCGGGGCGGAATTGCCGATCAATTTTAGCGATCGGCCGCGGCCCCAGGGCCGGCCGGAAGCGCCCACCTTTGCGCAGACGCGGGGCGCGGCGGGTGCGGCCGAGTTCAGGCGCCGACGCGCGTCACGCGCCCGCGATGTAGCTCCTGAGCGCGTCGCTTTCGGCCGCGAGCTCGGCAAGCCGGCTCTTGACCACGTCGCCGATCGAGACCATGCCCGCGAGCGCGCCCCGGTCGGTCACCGGCAGGTGCCGAATGCGCCGGTTGGTCATCTGGCGCATGATCTCCTCGACCGTGTCCTCCGGCGCGCAGCTCACGACGTTGCGCGTCATGAGCTCGGCGACGCGCATCTCGAGAAGACGCGCGCCGTGCTCGGCGAGGCCGTGCACGATATCGCGCTCCGAGACGATGCCCGCGACATTGCCATCGGCGCGCAACGCCAGGAGCGCTCCGACGCGCCGCTTCGAGAGCGTGCGGATCGCGTCGGCGACGCTCGTCTCCGGCGTCACCGAATAGACCGTGCTTCCCTTGCCTTTCAGGATTTGGGCGACATGCATGGCAACCCTCCCTCTCGCGACGATGCGGGGCCCGCCGCGTCGAGGACCGCCCTCTTCAAGGAGCCGATCCCCGAAGCGCGCGCGCATTATCGCACGGACCGGGCGGCGAGCCTCGGGACAAATTCATGACGGGCTAAGGATCGGCGTGCAATGCAGCGCGCCGGCGATCGCTAAAATGCGCGTGGTATCATTTATTATTCAGCGATTCCGCGAGGCGCGCGGGCTCGGTGCGCTCGCGCCGGCGGCGTCTCACGCGGCGCCATGCCGCGAATGCGAAGAGACTCGCCGCGACCGCAACCACGACGTAGGTCTCGACCACCTCGACCCGCCCGAGCACGTGCTTCAGCGACTTGCCGAAAAAGAATCCGCCCAGCCCGAAGCTCAGCGCCCAGAGCGCCGCCGCGATCGAGTTGAAGATCGTGAAGCGCCGGAAGCCGACGCCCGCCATGCCGATCGAGAAGGACGCGACGTTGCGCACCATGTAGATGAAGCGGAAGCTCAGGATGAAGAGGTTCTGGTAGCGCAGCAGGAGGCCGAGCGCGCGGTCGATCGACGGACGCCAGCTCGGACGCCAGGCGAGAAGCTGCTCGCCGAACTTGCGCCCGAGCCAGAAATAAAGCTGATCGCCGAGCAGGCTGCCGACGAAGGCCGCGAGGATCGACCATTCGAGGGACATGTAGCCCTGCTGCGCGAGGAAGCCCGCGATCAGCAGCACCGTCTCGCCCTCGAAGAAGGTCCAGACGAAGATGACCAGCGGGCCGTAGCTCAGCAGGAGCGATCTCACGTCCATCGCGGCGATGGCCCCTCATGATGCGGCACCGCGCGAGCCCGGGGCCCGCGGCGGCGTGGCGTCTGTGCCCGCGTCGAGAACGGCGGGCGATCGAGTTCGGATCGCGTGGGGCTGCGGCCAGGCGTGTGCCCGCCCCCTACGGTCGTCGTCCCCTCCCCTTGGCTCGTCTCTTCGGCGGACGGCTTGGGGCCTATACAGCATCTCCCGCGGCCGGCATGCAAGCCCAACCGTCAGGCCATTGTCATATTTGAAGGATTTCGCCCGGCGCGGGGAGCGCCGCCAAGCGCCGGGGCGCTATTCGTCAAGGAGACGCTTGAGCCGGTCCTCTTCGGCCGCACTCAAGGGGGCATCCAGGGCCGCCTGGCGCCGGCGCATATAGACGACGACGCCGATGGCCCCCAGCAGCAGCATCGCGCCGGGCCCGAACCAAAGCGCGTAGGTCTCGGGCTCGACCGGCGGCTTCAGGAGCACGAACTGGCCGTAGCGCGCGACGATGTATTGGATCACTTGCGCATTGGTGTCGCCCGCGACCAGGCGTTGGCGCACCAGGACGCGCAGATCGTGCGCGAGATCGGCGTTCGAATCGTCGATCGATTCGTTCTGGCACACGAGGCAGCGCAGTTCCTTGCTGATCGTGCGTGCGCGCGCCTCGAGCACGGGGTTGGCGAGCATCTCGCTCGGCAGCACCGCCGCGGCCGGCGTCGCGAGGGCCGCGCCGAGGAGGAGGATCGCCATGGCGAGCGCCCCCCTCATCGCGCGAGGCTCTTCAGCAGGGGCAGGATCTTGCGGTCGATCACGTCGATCGTGAGCGGCCCCACCTGCTTGAAGCGGATCGTGCCCGTGCCGTCGACCAGGAACGTCTCGGGCACGCCATAGACGCCCCAATTGATCGCGACCCGGCCTTCCATGTCGGTCGCGAGGCGCCGGTAGGGATCGCCCAGCTCGCCGAGCCAGGCCTTGGCGTCCGCGGGCTGGTCCTTGTAGTCGATGCCGTAGATCGCAACGCCGTCGCGCGCGAGATGCATCAGGAGCGGATGCTCCTCGCGGCAGGGAATGCACCAGGAGGCGAACACGTTGACCAGCACGGGCTTCGATTTGAGGTCGGCGGTCGCGAGGCCTGGCTTGTCGGCGAGAAGCGGCGGCAACGCGAACTGGGGCACCGGCTTCCCGATGAGCGCCGAGGGCACGATCGCGGGATCTCGGCCGAGTCCGGCATAGAACGCCGCCGCGAGCACGGCGAACACCGCGATCGGCAGGAGATAGATGAGCTTCCGCGCCATCTCGCGTCAGTCCCCGGCGGTGGCGGGGCGCGGCTCGACGGCGGCGCGCGCGCGCTGGCGCGCGGGGGCGCCGATGCGGAAGCGCCGGTCGGTGAGCGAGACGAGGCCGCCCGCGAACATCATGGCACCCCCGAACCAGATGAAGGGAGCGAGCGGGCTGTAATAGAGCCGCACCACCCAGCCGCCGCGCGGATCGGGATCGCCCAACGCCGCGTAGAGATCGGCGAAGCCCGTGGTGTGGATCGAGGTCTCGGCGGTGTCCTGGTTCGCCACCGGGAAATGCTTCTTCTCGGGCTGCATCACGGCGACCGGCAGCCCGTCGCGCGTCACGACGAGGGTCGCGCGCTGGCCCTCGAAATTCGGGCCCGGATGGGGCACGACGCCCTCGAAGCGCACGGCGTAGCCCGCGAGATCGACCACGTCGCCCGGATGGAGCGTCTGGATGCGCTCGACCCGCCAGATCGCGGTCGAGACCACGCCCGCGAGCGTGATGCCGAGGCCGGCATGGGCGAGCGCCGTCGCGAAGTTCGAGCGCGGAAGATGGAGTGCCCTGTGCCAGCTCTCGGAGAGCGGGGCGCGGAACAGCTTGAGACGCTCGGCGAGCTCGACCGCCGCCCCCACCACGAGCCAGGCCGCGAGCCCGAGGGCGAGCACCGCGAAGACCGGTCCGCGGCTATGGATGTACCAGCCCGCGAGCACGGCCAAGAGCGCCGCAACGCCGGCGGCCCAAAGGCGCTGCACCGCGCCCAGGAGGTCGGCGCGCTTCCAGGTGAGCATCGGCCCGATCGGTACCGCGATCAGGAGCGGCACCATGAGGGGCGTGAAGGTCAGGTTGAAGAAGGGCGGGCCGACCGAGATTTTGGTCTCGCCGAGCGCGTCGACGAAGAGCGGGTAGAGCGTCCCCGTGATCACGGTCGCGGCGCAGGCGGCGAGGAGCAGATTATTGAACACGAGGGCTCCCTCGCGGCTCACCGGCGCGAAGAGGCCGCTCGGCGCCAGACGCGGCGCTCGCGCGGCGTAAAGCGCCAGCGAGCCGCCGATCGCGATCGTGAGAAGCCCGAGGATGAACACGCCGCGCCGCGGGTCGACCGCAAACGCGTGGACCGAGGTGAGAACGCCCGAGCGCACCAGGAAGGTGCCGATGAGGCTCAAGGAGAAGGTCACGATCGCGAGCAGGATGGTCCAGCTCTTGAGGGCGTCGCGCTTTTCGACCACGAGGGCGGAATGCAAAAGCGCCGTGCCCGCGAGCCACGGCATGAAGGACGCGTTCTCGACCGGGTCCCAGAACCAGAAGCCGCCCCAACCGAGGGTGTAGTAGGCCCACCAGCTTCCCATGGTGATGCCGATCGTGAGCGCGCACCAGGCAAGGAGCGTCCAGGGCCTGACCCAACGCGCCCAGGCCGCGTCGACCTTGCCCTCGATGAGGGCGGCGATCGCGAACGAGAACGCCATCGAGAATCCGACATAGCCCAGATAGAGGCAGGGCGGATGGGACGCGAGGCCGGGATCCTGCAAGAGCGGGTTGAGCCCGTTGCCGTCGGGCGGGGCCACGATGCGGATGAAGGGGTCGGACGCGTAGAGGATATAGGCGAGGAAGCCCGCGCCGATCATCGCCTGCACCGCGAGCACGCGTGCCTGGAGCGTGGGCGGGAGATTGCCGCCGAAGAGGGCGACGCCCGCGCCGAAGAAGGTCAGGATCAGGACCCACAGCACCATCGAGCCTTCGTGGTTCCCCCATACGCCCGCGATCTTGTAGAGGAGCGGCATGTCGGAATGGGAATTCTCGGCCACGATCGAGACCGAGAAGTCCGAGACCACGAACGCATGCACGAGCGAGAGGAACGCGAGCGCCACGAGCGCGAACTGGGCGATGGCCGCCGGGCGCGCCACGGCGGTGAGCGGCGCGTTGTCGCGCGCGGCCCCGTAGAGCGGCACGCTCGCCTGCACGAGGGCCACGAGCAAGGCGAGGACGAGCGCGAAATGGCCGATCTCGTCGATCACGGCTTGGCTCCCTGGCCGTCCATGGCCACACCCGCCTCGGCGCCGTATTTCTTCTGGTCCGCGTCGCCCCAATGGCCCGATTTCTTGAGCGCGGCCTCGACCTCGGGCGGCATGTATTTGGCGTCGTGCTTCGCGAGCACGGTCGAGGCGTGGAACACGCCGTCGGGCGCGAGCTTGCCCTCGGTCACGACCCCTTGGCCCTCGCGGAACAGGTCGGGCAGGATGCCCTTATAGACCACGCGAATGTCGTGGGAGAGATCGGTCACCTTGAAGGTCACGAGGGCACCCGGCCCGCGCTCGATGCTGCCTTTCTCGACCAGGCCGCCGAGCCGGATCGTGCCGGTGGGCTTGGCCTTGTCGGCCGCGATGTCGCTCGGGCTCATGAAGAAGGTGATGTTGCCCTGGAACGCGTACAGCATGAGCCCGACCGCGACGCCGAGGATCGCGACGCCGACGGTGACGAAGATGAGGCGCTTCCGCTTCGGCTTCATTTGCCGGCACTTCCCGGATCGCGCTCGCGTCGCCGCCCGCCACGCTCGCTCGCACCGAGCTCGCGCTCGCGCGCGCGCATGGTACGCACCGACTGCACGAGGAGCCCGATCAGCACGAGGGCGGTGATCCCGTAGGCCGGCCAGACGAAGGCCGCGCGTCCGCCCATGTCGAGAAAGGTCGAGATCGCGCTCATGTCGTCCTCACGCACTCGACGCGACGCGCGCGGAGCGCGGCGCTTCGATCGCGTTCGCGCGCAACGCGCGCAGCTTGCGCATGGCGAGCTCGGCGCGTACGCGCAGGATCAGGACCATGAGAAAATACGCCATGTAGCCGAGCGCCATGATGAGGAGCGGACGCAGCATCGAGGGGGCGATGGTCGGCCCGCCCATGCGGAACACGCTCGCGGGCTGATGCAGCGTGTTCCACCACACGACCGAGAAATGGATGATCGGCACGTTTATGAAGCCGACGATCGCGAGCACGGCGGCGGCACGGCTGCCGCGCGTCGGATCGTCGAAGGCGCGGCTCAACGCGATGTGGCCGAGATAGAGGAAGAACAGGATCAGGACCGAGGTGAGCCGCGCATCCCACACCCACCACGTGCCCCAGGTCGGCCGGCCCCAGAGCGAGCCGGTGACGAGGGCGAGGAAGGTGAACGACGCGCCGATGGGCGACGCCGCTTGCGCGATCACGTCGCCGAGCGGATGGCGCCACACCAGCGCCGAGACGCTCGCCGCCGCCATCACGGTATAGACCATGAGCGCCATCCACGCGGCGGGCACGTGGATGTACATGATGCGCACGGATTCGCCCTGCTGGTAGTCGGGCGGCGAATCGAACAGCGCGTAATAAAGTCCGGCCGCGATGAGCAGCGCCGTCGCGACGGCGCTCCAGGGGAGCACCGGGGCCGCAAGCCTCAGGAACCGGTTGGGATTGGCGAAACGGTGCATCCGGCTCAGTGCCTCGATTGCCGCGCCCGGCGGCGCGCGTGCCCGGCGATAAAGCGTTTTACTCCTCGAGCGCGGCGCGAGCCAGCGCCCATCGGCCGCAGCCCGTCACGATCGCGCGACGCGCCGGCGCTCATTCCGCGGCCTGACGCAAGGCGGCACCGCTCGCCCAGGGCGCGAGCACCAGTGCCATAAGGAGCAAGCCGCCCAGAATCATAAGATAGGGACCCGTCTTCGCACCGTCGACGGCGCCGTTGACTGCGGCGACGCCGAAGATCAGCACCGGAATATAGAGTGGCAGCACCAGGAGCGAGACCAGCACGCCGCCGCGCCTGGCGCCCAGCACGAGCGACGCGCCGATCGCACCCACGAGGGTCAGCGTCGGCGTCCCCAGCGCCATCGCGAGCACCAGCCCGCCGAAGCCCGGCGCCGGCAGGCCCAGGAGCAACGCCAGGATCGGCGCCGCCAGAATCAGCGGGACCCCGGTCGTGAGCCAGTGGGCGGCGCATTTCGCGAGCACGATCAGCTCGAGCGGTGCCGGCGACAGCAGGATCAAGTCGAGCCCTCCATCCTCGTAGTCGGTCTGGAACAGACGCTCGGTAGACAACAGGGCGGCGAGGAGTGCCATGACCCAGATCACTCCGGGGGCGACGAGGGCGAGGAACTGCGGCTCCGGCCCGATGCCGAAGGGGAACAGCGCCACGGTCAGGATGAAGAACATGACCACGACCAGCGTGTCGGCGCCGTGGCGCAGCGCGAGACGCAGGTCGCGCCTCAGGATGGCGAGGAGCGGGCTCACCCGGCACCTCCGGCACCGGGCTCGGCCTCGGGTCCGGCCTCGCCTTCGGGCTGGGCCGGCGACGCGGATGCCGGCGGTGGCTCGGCTTCCCCGGCCTCGTCCGGGTCGTCATCGAGCCCGTCATAGCCGAAGGCGCCGAGGTCGAGGGCCGCCGAGCCGGGCAAGTCGATCGCCGTGTGGGTCGCGACCACCACGAGCCCGCCCGCCTCGCGGTGGAATGCGAGCAGCGCCTCGAGGGTCGCGACCGAGGCGGCGTCGAGGCCGGAGGTGGGCTCGTCGAGGAGCCAAAGCGGTGCCGGCGCGGGCATGCCGGCGATGAGACGCGCGAGGTTGAGCCGGCGCCGTTGGCCCGCCGACAAGAGCCGCCCCGGCACGTCCGCGAGCCCATCGAGGCCGAAACGCGCGAGCGCGTCCTCGACGAGGCCGGTGCCGGCACCCTGGAGACGCGCCCAGAATTCGAGGTTCTCGCGCACGCTCAAGACCGGCTTCACCGGGTCGAGATGGCCGACATAACGCAAGCGGCGCCGATAGCCGTCGATGTCGGCGGCGACCGCGTTGTCGTTCCAGAGAAGCTCGCCGTCGGCCGCGCGCAACAGGCCCGCGAGCAAACGCAGGAGGCTCGACTTGCCGCTGCCGTTGGCGCCCACGAGGGTCAGCGCTTCGCCCGATTGAAGCCTGAAGCCGAGGCCGGCGAAGACCACCCGCTCGCCACGCACGCAGACCAGGTCCCGGGCTTCCAGCGCCGCCATGGGCACCTTGAATATCGGCAAGAGCTGCCGGCGGCAAGCGCCATGGCCGACCGCGGCGTCCGGCGGCGCCTGCCATGGCCCCAAAAAAAATGCAGCCAGCGGGGGGCGCTGGCTGCATAGGAAGGGTCGGACCTTGACGGCCCGAACCGGGGGCTGAGGGGGCAGCCCCTGGCAAAGAGGGGAAGTCTTTACCGGGGAAGAGCTTGGCCGAGGAATGTGACCCGGGAAGGCCCGAATTGGGGCGAAAGCAAGGAATCTCGGCCCGCGCCGCGTTCAAAATTCGTCAATCCTTATAGAGTCTTAGCGTGACACCCGGCGCGCTTTAGTCATATTTGCGCGCGTCCTCTATCACCTTGCCGTCGCGCGCGATGGCGCCGGGGGCGACGAGCGCGACTTCCGCGCGCAGCTTGGCGACCGCTTGGAAGCTCTCGCCGATCGCGCGCGCGAGCGCCGCGTCCGCGACCGCCGTCTCGCACAGAAGCGTGGCGCGGTCCTGATGGTCGCGGCTCTCGATCACGAGACGCGCGCGCAAAATCTCGGGATGGCGCTTCGCCACCTCGGCGATCTGGGCCGGGCGCACGAACATGCCGCGCAGCTTCGCCGTCTGGTCGGCGCGGCCCATCCAGCCCTTGATACGCGGCCCCGTGCGTCCGCAGGGGCTCGGCCCCTCGAGATAGGCCGAGAGATCGCCGGTCGCAAAACGAATGAGCGGGTAATCCGGATTGAGCACGCTCACCACCACCTCGCCCACCTCGCCTTCCGCGACCGGATCGCCGGTGCCCGGCCGCACGATCTCGAGGATGGCGCCCTCGTCGACGATCAATCCCGCGCGCGCGGAGGATTCGTAAGCGATGAGGCCGAGATCGGCGCTCGCGTAGGATTGGGCGACGGAGATGCCGTCCCTCTCGATCTCGGCGCGGAGCGAGGGCGGCAAGGCCTCGCCGCTCACCATCGCCTTCCCGAGCGAGCTTATGTCGGCGCCGGTCTCGCGCGCCTTGTCGACGAGGATCTTGAGGAAGGACGGCGTGCCCGTGTAGCCGCTCGGCTTCAGATCCTCGATCGCCTTGAGCTGGAGCTCGGTCTGGCCCACCCCGCCCGGGACGACCGCGCAGCCGAGCGCGAGTGCCCCGTCCTCGAGCATCGCGCCCCCCGGCGTCAGGTGATAGGAGAAGCTGTTGTGCACGAGATCGCCCGCCCGGAAGCCCGCGGCGTAGAGCGCGCGCGCGAAGCGCCAGTAATCGGGACGCGCCCCTTCGGGATCGTAGATCGGGCCGGGCGAGACGAAGACGCGCCGGAGATGCCCGACATCCGTCGCGGTGAGGCCGCCAAAGGGAAGCAACGCGCGCTGCAGCTCGACGAGGTCGGATTTGCGCGTGACCGGAAGCCGCGCGAGCGACGCGCGGTCGGTGACGCGGTCGGGATCGACGTCGGCGAGGATGCGTTGCCATCCGGGCGCCGATCGCTTGGCCGCCGCGATCCGGTCGCGTAGCGCCGCGAATTGCTGGCGCTCGCGCGTTTCGGGGTCGCGCGTCTCGAGCGCGTCGTAATGGGGCGCGCCGGCCGCGGCCCGGCCGCTCATGCGAGCCAGCGCTTCCGGCGCTTGTAATGCTTCACGTCGCGATAGCTCTTGCGTTTCTCGCCCGCGAGGCCGAGATAGAATTCCTTCACGTCCTCGTTCTCGGCGAGCTTGGCCGCCGGCCCGTCGAGCACGATGCGGCCGTTCTCGAGGATGTAGCCGTAACCCGCGTAGCGCAACGCGAGATGGGTGTTCTGCTCGGCGAGCAGGACGCTCACGCGCTCGCGCTCGTTGAGGCGCTTCACGATCTCGAAAATCTCCTCGACCAGCTGGGGCGCCAAGCCCATCGACGGCTCGTCGAGCAGCATCATGGTCGGGCGCGACATGAGCGCGCGGCCGATCGCGATCATCTGCTGCTCGCCGCCCGAGGTGTAGCCCGCTTGGGAGCGCCGGCGCTCCTTGAGGCGCGGAAAATAGGCGTAGACGCGCTCGAGGTCGCGCATCGTCTCGGCGCGCCCGTCGCGGCGCGTGAAGGCGCCGGTGAGGAGATTCTCCTCGACCGTCAGATGCTCGAAGCAGTGGCGTCCCTCCATCACCTGGATGACGCCGCGGCGCACCAGCTCGTTGGGCGTGAGCTGGTCGACCCGCTCGCCCTTGAACTCGACGGTGCCTTTGGTGACCTGGCCGCGCTCGGCGCCGAGCAGATTCGAGATCGCCTTGAGGGTGGTGGATTTGCCGGCGCCGTTGGCCCCGAGGAGGGCGACGATGCCCCCCTCGGGAACCTCCAGCGAGACGCCCTTCAGCACCAGGATCACGTGGTCGTAGATGACCTCGATATTGTTGACCCCGAGCAAGGGATGCGTCTCCGTCACGTGCGTGCGCTTACTTGGCCTGCGCGACCTCCTTCGAGCAATCGCGCGGCGTGATGCCCTTCTCCTTGGCGTAGGTAAGCGCCGACTCCTTGTACATCTCCCGCAGCATGCCGCGGTCGGGCGTGATCCAGTCGGTGATGGTGTGCCAATGCGCACCGTCCCACTGCTGCATCTTGACGTTGCCCGCGCCCTCATGGTCCTCGCAGGTGATGTGGATCGGCGTGAGCAGCCCGGCGGCGCCGAGCTCCTTGACGCGCGCCTCGGTCAGGTTCAAGTGCTCGAAGCCCCACTGGGTCTGTGCTCCCGTGAGCGGCTTCTTGCCGTACTTGCCCTGCGCGGTGCGTAGCGCCTCGGTGTCGTAGATCGCGTTGACCACGCCGCGGTCGTAGAGCACTTCGCCGACCTTGTCCTTGGTCGTCTTGCCCTGGCCCTTGGCGTAGAGGTACTTGAGGATGTCCTGGATCACCGGGAAGTCGGTGCCGACGCCGGTGAAGTTCGCGGACTTGTAGCCCTTGGCCGCAGCGCCCGCGGGGTCGACGTCGGGCTCGGCTCCCGACCACCAGATGCCGATGAAGTGATCCATCGGATAGCCGACCGAGGCGGCCGCCTTGATCGCGGCCGAGTTCATCACACCCCAGCCCCACATGAACACGTAGTCGGGACGCTGCTGGCGGATCTGGAGCCAGGTCGCGGTCTGCTCCTGTCCGGGCGGGGTCACGGCGTATTTGAGGAACTGGAAGCCGTATTTCTGCGACAGCTTCTCGAGGGTCGCGATCGGCTCCTTGCCGTAGGCGCTGTCGTGATAGACGAGGCCGATCTTCTTGCCCTTGAGCTTGTCCATGCCGCCGAGCTCGTGGCCGACATACTGGACCATCGCGTCGGCACCCGCCCAGTAGGTCACCGGATAGGTGAAGGTGTAGGGGAACACCGGGCCGTAGCTCGCGTCGGCGCGCCCATAGCCCATCGAGACCAGCGGGATCTTGTCGTTGGTGGTGCGCTCGATGAGGGCGTAGGTGATGCCGGTCGAGAGCGGATCGACCCACGCCGCACCCGTCGGGCCCTTGTTCTTGAGGCGCTCGTAGCACTCGACGCCCTTGTCGTTGTTGTAGGCGGTCTCGCATTCCTCGTAGACCAGCTTCACGCCGCCCACGCCGCCGTCGCGCGCGTTCAGCATGTCGAGGTAATCGGCATAGCCGTTGGCGAACGGAATGCCGTTCGGCGCGTAGGGGCCGGTGCGATAGACGAGGCGCGGAATGAACTGCTCGTTCTGCGCCTTGGCTTCGCTCGCGCCGAGGGTCCAGCCCACCGCCCCGGCGACCGCGAGTCCGATCACTAGCCGTTTCAGGTCCATCTCAATCCTCCCATGGAGCTCGATGCCCAGTGCCGCTGCTGTCCATGATCGAGCGCTTATTATTGAGAGCGATATGCGGCGATCCCATTACGGTAGCATTGCCGCCCAGCCCATGCAAACGCTCCCCTCCCGTCTCGTGATCAAACGATAACGAAGCTTAGTAAGGAAACGGCCACAGGCGCAGCTTCTCCTTGCCGATCTGCCACAGGCGCGCGAGGCCGTTGGGCTCGACGATGAGGAAGAACACGATGAGGACGCCGAAGATGATGAGCTGAAGCTCGGTGACGGTCGAGACCGCGATTTGGAATCCGAGATAGGGTGGGGCGTTGTTGAGGAAGATCGGCAGGAAGACGATGAAAGCGGCACCCAGGAACGAGCCGAGGATGCTGCCCAGGCCGCCGATGATGATCATGAACAGGATCTGGAACGAGCGGTCGATGTCGAACGCGAGCGGCTCGACGGCGCCCGTATAGACGAAGGCCCAGAGCGCGCCCGCGACGCCGACGTAGAACGAGCTCACGGCGAAGGCGAGGAGCTTGGTGCTCAAGGGGCGGATGCCGATGATCTCGGCCGCGATGTCCATGTCGCGGATCGCCATCCAGGCGCGCCCCGTGGACGTGCGCACCATGTTCTTGGCCGCGAGCGCCATGAGCGCCACGATGGTGAGCGCGAAAAGATATTTGCCTTGCGGGTTGGCCTCCGCGCCGGTCACGAACACGTGGCCGAACACCGCGCGCGGGGGGGCCGAGATGACGCCCGACGCGCTGTCGTTGGTGAACCACGGCACCTTGTTGAACAGCCAGATCAAAAAGAACTGCGCCGCGAGCGTTGCAACCGCGAGGTAGAAGCCCTTGATGCGGAGGCTCGGGATGCCGAACAGGAGGCCGACCGCGGCCGCGACCAGGCCCGCGAGCAGGATCACGATCACGATGTTGAGCTGCGGGAAGGCGGTCGCGATCTTGTAGGCGGAAAAAGCGCCGGTCGCCATGAAGCCGCCGGTGCCGAGCGAAAGCTGGCCCGCGTAGCCGGTCAGGAGATTGAGCCCGAGCGCCGCGAGCGCGTAGACCAGGAACGGCACCATGATGGTGCTGAGCCAGTATTCGTTGCCCACGAGCGGCACCACGACGTAGGCCACGAGGAGGATGAGCGCCAAGCCGATGCGA
>DATJLQ010000185.1:0-12143 GCA_035509415.1 Alphaproteobacteria bacterium | reverse complement strand
GACCAGCTGAGCGGCAGGCTGTCGCCGTAATCGAGCGGGATCGCGTGGCCCGCCTCGCTCACCCGCTGCACCTCGAGGAGATAGGCGCGGCAGCCCTTGATCGAGATCGAGGAGGGGTTGCTCACCTGGAGGCGCAACAGCCTCGCCATGCCGCCCGGGCCGTCCTGCTCGTGGCGCGCGGTGACCAGGCATTTCTCGCGCGGGCTGGTCGCGAGCACGAGGCGCGGCCGGATCGAGCGCTGGAGCGACAGGATCTCGCGGTAGAAGGCGACGCCGAGGAGAATCGTGATCGGCACCACGGCCCAGACCGGCGACATGGTGAAGAGCGTATGCACGAGGCGCCAGCCGCCGCGCGGATGGACGCGCACGATGAAGCGCGCGACGTCGCTCTTGTGCAGGATGGCGATGGTCACGAGGTAATAGCCGAGCGACCAATAGCGCCCGCCGTTGCGCCAGATGATTGCGATGATCCGTCCGAGATGGGCGAAGATCATGGGCCTATTTTAGCACATCGGCGCTACGGCCGCGTGACGGGCGGCGGCTGGCCCGGGACCGCCGGCGCCTCCTAACCCTCGGGCCGACTCGAGCCCCCTTCGCCGCCCTACCCCCGTGCCACGCCGATGAGGGCGTCGAGGCGCGCGGGGTCGCGGCGGAGATCCTCGCTCGCCCCGTCGAACACGATGCGGCCCCGGTCCATGACGACCGCGCGCGGCGAAATCTCGAGGGCAAGGCGCGTGTTCTGCTCGACCAGCACGACGCTCAACCCCTCCATGTGGGTGAGCCGCTGGATCGCACGCGCGAGCTCCTCGACGATCACGGGCGCCAATCCCTCGCTCGGCTCGTCCATCAGGATCACCGACGGATTGCCCATGAGGGCGCGCGCGATCGAGAGCATCTGCTGCTCGCCGCCCGAGAGCTGGTTGCCCCGGTTGGTCTCGCGCTCGGCCAGGCGCGGGAAGAGCTGGTACACGGATTCGAGGGTCCAGCTTCCCGGCCGCGCCGCGACCTCGAGGTTCTCGCGTAGCGTGAGCGAGGGGAAAATCTCGCGCTCCTGGGGCACGTAGCCGAGCCCGGCGCGCGCGCGGCGATGGGTCTGAAGCGTCCCGATCTCGGCGCCATGGAGCCTGAGACGGCCGCCATGGAGTGTGGTGTGGCCCATGATGGTCGCGAGCAGCGTGGTCTTGCCCACGCCGTTGCGCCCGATGATCGAGAGGCTCTCGCCCGCGCCGAGGGCCAAGCGCACTTCCTCGAGCACCACGGTCTCGCCATAGCCGGCGAACACCCCGTCGAGCTCGAGCGCGAGCGGCTTTCCGGCGGCTGCGTCAGCCATGGCCCGGCCTCCCGGCGCGCGTCGAGCCGCGGTCCGCCTCCTGGCCGAGATAGACCGCGCGCACGCGTGCGTCGGCGACGATCTCGTCGGGCGTGCCTTCGGTGAGCACGCCGCCCGCGACCAGGACCGTGATGCGCTTCGCGAAGCGGAACACCACGTCCATGTCGTGCTCGATGATGAGAATCGCGATTCCGGGATCGAGCCGGCCGATCATGTCGAGGATCAGGTGGCTTTCCGACGACGGCACGCCCGCCGCCGGCTCGTCGAGCAGCAGGAGGCGCGGCTTTTGCGCGAGCGCGATCGCGATCTCGACCAGGCGCTGGCGCCCGTAGGGGAGCTCCTTGACCGGCTTGAGCGCATCCTCGACGAGGGCGAGCTGCTCGAGATAGTCGATCGCCTCGTCGACCACCGCGCGCTTGGCGCCCGCGGGACGCCAGAGATTGTTGCACGACCCGTTGCGCTCGCCGATCGCAAGCGCCAGGTTCTCGAGCACCGGAAGCCCGCGGAACAGCTGATTGATCTGGAAGGTGCGCGCGACCCCGCGGCGTGCGCGCGCGGCCTGCGAGAGGCGCGTCACGTCCTGGCCGTCGATCAGCACCTGGCCCGAGCTCGGCTTCAAGGCTCCCGTGATCAGGTTCACGAGCGTCGTCTTGCCGGCGCCGTTGGGCCCGATGAGGGCGCGCCGCGCGCCGCGCTCGAGGGTGATCGAGATGTCGCGCGTGACCTGCAACGCGCCGAAATTCTTGTTGAGGCCCCTGATCTCCAGGGCCGGCGCCTCGAGCGCCGTGGATGCCTGGGCGCTCACGGCTTCCTCGCGGCGGACGCGCGTTGGCGCGCGACGAAGGCGCTCAAATCCTCGAGCAGGCCCAAGAGGCCGCGGCGCGCGAACAGCACGGTCAGGACCAGGAGCAGGCCGATGCCGAACTGCCAATAGGTCGGGCTCAATTTCGCGAGGTAGTCTTGCAGCACCATGTAGATCACCGCCCCCACGAAGGCGCCGTAGAGGCGTCCGGTGCCGCCCAGGATCAGCATGATCATGACCGCGGCCGAGCGATCGAAGTCGAGCACGCTCAGGGTCACGAGCGCGTTGGCCTGGGCGAAGAGGCCGCCCGCGACGCCTGCGATCGCGGCCGAGATCGTGTAGGCGGTGACCAGGCGCTTATGCACCGGCGAGCCGATCGCATGCATACGCCGCACGTTCTCGCGGATGCCGGTGAGCGCCTGGCCGAAGGGCGAAAAGACGATGCGCCGCACGATCACGAACATGACGAACAGCACCGCGAGGCTGTAGAGGTAATAGACGTGGCTGTAGAGGTCCCACTGGAAGCGGCCGAACAGCGGCCAGATCACCATGCCCGGGATGCCGTCGTAGCCGCCGGTGATGTCGGCGCGCAGATTACCGAGCTCCTGGAGCATGATCGCGGCCGCCATGGTGAGCATGAGGAGCGTGAGGCCCCGGTAGCGCAGGAGGAACCAGCCCGCGACCAGCCCCACGAGGCCCGCGACCGCGGCCGCCGCGGCGAGCCCGGTGATCGGCTCGCCCCAGCCCGCGAGCACGTCGACGAGCGCCACCGTATAGGCGCCGAGACCGAAGAAGGCCGCGTGGCCGAGGGTGACGATGCCGGCATAGCCCAGGATCAGGTCGAGCGAGAGCGCGAACAGCACGCCGATCAGGACCTCGGTGCCGAACTCCATGCTGTCGGGGAAGATGAAGTAGCAGGCGAGGGCCGCGATCCAGGGCAAAGCCTCGGGCCAGCGGAAGCGATGGCGCCGCAGCACGAACGCGACCGCGCGCTCGCGCAGCTCGGCGTTGGCCGCTTGCGTGTTGGGGCCGCGCGCGTCACTCGCGGCCATAGAGCCCTGCCGGCTTCACCAGGAGGATCGCGATCGTCACCGCGTAGATGAAGAAGCCGCCCGCGTCGGCGTAGAGATATTTCCCCGCCGTGTCGATGATGCCGAGGACGAGGGCCGCGACCAGGGTGCCCTTGAAGCTCCCCAAGCCGCCGACCGCGACCACCACCAGGAACAGCACGAGATAGAGGAGCGCGAAGCTCGGCGTCAGGCCCAAAAGTTGAATCGCGAGGCCGCCGCCCAGGGCCGCGAGCCCGCTCCCGAGGGCGAAGGTGAGCGTGAACAGCCGGTCGACGTTGATGCCGATCGATTGCGCCATGCGCCGGTTGTCGACCGCGGCGCGGATCTTGGCGCCGATCGAGGTGCGCTCGAAGCCGAACCAGAGGGCGACGATCAAGACCGCGCCGAGCAGAATCGTGAACACGCGGTAGGTCGGCAGCGTCCGGAAGCCGATGTCGATCTGGCCCGCGAGATAAGGCGGCACGTGGAGCGATTTCGGGATCGGCCCGTAGACGAAGGTGTAGGCGGCGATCGCCATGGTCGCGAGGCCGATCGTGAGCAGCACCTGGTCGAGCTCGCCCGCCTTGTAGAAGCGCGCGTAGAGCAGGCGCTCGAACGGGATGCTGGCGAGGCCGATCGCGACGAAGGCGATCGCGAACGAGGGCAGGAGCGGCACGCCCCAGCTTTGCGTGAGCGTGATCACGAGGTAGCCGCCCGCCATCGCGAAGGCGCCATGGGCGAGGTTGACGAAGCCCATCAGCCCCATGGTGACCGAGAGCCCGACCGAGATGATGAACAGGATCATCGCGTAGGCGATCCCGTCGAACAGGATGCTGACGACGATATTGACGAGATGCAGCACTTCGCCTCGCTCCCCGGTCGGTCCGCGGGCCGGTTCCGTGCGCCCCCCCTTCTAGCGGCAACCGCCGCCGCGATCATCTCGCGGCGGCGGCGCGCAACGCAACCGAAAATCCGCGGCGTCTATTGGCCGCAGCGGCCGAGCTTCAGCACCTTGCACTCGTCCTTGACCCGCGGGTAGGTCGCGAGGACCTTGATGCCGTACTTGCCGTCGGGCAGGCCGACCACTTCCTCGGCGCGCTCGGTCTGGATGATGTCGCGGGTCGCGGGATCGATCTCGATCTCGCCGCGCGGCCCGTCGTGCTTCCAGCCCTTGAGCGCGTCGACCACCTTGGCGCCGTCGTCGAGATCGCCGTGGAGCTTCTTGATCGCGGCGAAGATCGCGGCCATCGTGTCCCAGCCGTCGGCCGACATGAAGTCGGGCATCGATTTGGCGCCGTAGGCGGCGTGCCATTCCTTGACGAAGGCCTCGTTGACCGGCGTCTTGTACTCGGCCGCGTAGCTGCTCATCACGATCGTGCCGACGATCGACTTGTTCATGTCCTGGAGCTTGTTGTCCGGGATCACGTCCATCGGGCCGATGAGCTTGATGCCGGCCTGGCGCAGGCCGACCTCGCCATAGGCCTTGACCACGCCGGCCGCATGGGCGCCCGAGGGGATGAAGACGTAGAAGCAGTTCGGATGCTCGTCCTTGACGCGCTGGAGGAAGGGCGTGAAGTCAGGCACCTGCGCGGGATTGCCCATCGGGATCTGGTCGATCACCTTGCCGCCCGACTTCTCGAAGCCGGTCTTGAAGGCTTCCGAGCTGTCCTTGCCCGGCGGGAAATCGGTGTAGCCGATCGCGGCCGTCTTGCAGCCGAGCTTGGTCGCGGCGTAGACGCCCATCGGATAGGCCGGGTCCCACATGCTGAACGAGGTGCGCACGATGTAGGGCGAGAGGTTCGTGATCCACGCCGTGCCGGCGTTGGCGATGATCATCGGCACCTTGGCCTGGGTCACGATCGGCGCCGACGCGATCGCGGACGGCGAGAACACGTAGCCCGTGAGGACCTTCACGTGATCCTGGGTGATCAGCTCGGTCGTGTCGGTCTTGCCCGTGGCACCGGTCGGCGGGCCCTCGTCGCGCTTGATGAGCTTCACGCTGTAGGGAAGGATGTCCTTCGCGTGGAGCTTGACGTAAAGGTCGAACGCCTTGTCGATCTGGTTGCCGAGGTCGGCGTTGACGCCCGAATAGGGCAGCACGACGCCGATCTTGATCGGCTCGGCCGCGTTGGCGCCGCTCGCCGCGACAATCGCGAGCGCCGCCGCCGCGCCGAGTAATTTCCATGCCTTCATCCCATCCTCCCTGGCCGAATACGGCTTATTGATTAATGGGATGCGCGGGCGGGCCGCGCCTTGCGGCCCGGCGCCCATCGTCCCACGATTGTTATATCGTTTCGCTAATGCACGGGCCAGGATATTTTTCCCGCGGGCCCCCGGCAAGGGAGTCGGCGCGGGAACGGCATCGCCGCCGCCCCGCGCCCACCCGAATCGCGTCGCGCCTCAAATCACTTCGCGCCGCAGCGCCCGACCTTCAGCTGCTTGCACGGATCCTTCACGTTGGGGATCGTCTCGAGCACCTTGACGCCGAGCGTGCCGTTGGGCTCCTGCACCACTTCCTCGACATGCTCGTTCTCGATGATGTCGCGCGTGTTGGGGTCGATCGTGATCGGCCCGCGCGGGCTCGCCTCCGACCAGCCTTCGAGGGACGCGATGACCTTGGCGCCGTCGCTCACGTTGCCGTGGAGCGTCTCGACCGCGTGGAAGATGGCCGCCATCGAGTCCCAGCCCTGCACCGCCATGAAGTTCGGCACCGAGCTCGCGCCGTAGGCCTTGTGCCAGTCGGCGGTGAAGGCCTTGTTCGCCGCGTTCGTGTAGTCGTAGGCGTAATGGCCCATGGCGATGAAGCCGACCGCGACCTTGCCCATGGCCTGGAGATGGTCGTCCGGGATCAGGTCGAGCGGGCCGATGAGCTTGATGCCCGCCTGGCGCATGCCGAGCTCGCCATAGACGCGCATGAGCGCCGCGGCGTGGTTGCCCGCGGGCACGAAGGCGTAGAAGCAGTTCGGATGCTCGTCCTTCACGCGTTGCAGGAAGGGCGTGTA
Source organism: Alphaproteobacteria bacterium (assembly GCA_035509415.1). Taxonomy (GTDB): domain Bacteria; phylum Pseudomonadota; class Alphaproteobacteria; order JACZXZ01; family JACZXZ01; genus DATJLQ01. Next base: position 5,960 of record DATJLQ010000185.1, on the reverse strand, counting down.
GTCCGGCACCTGCGCCGGGCCGCCCATCGGGATCTGGTCCACCACCTTGCCGCCCGCGGCCTCGAAGCCGGTCTTGAACGCCTCGAGGCTGTCCTTGCCCGGCGGATAGTCGGAATAGCCCACCGCCGCCGTGTGGCAGCCGAGATCCTTCACCGCGTAGCCGCCCATCGGATAGGCCGCGTGCCACATGCTGAAGGAGACGCGCACGATGTAGGGCGAGAGCGACGGGATCCACGCCGTGCCGGCGTTCGAGATGATCATCGGCACCTTCGCCTGGGTCGCGATCGGCGCGGTCGCGATGGCGTCGGGCGAAAAGGCGAAGCCGGTCAGAATCTGCACATGGTCCTGGGTGATGAGCTCGACCGCGTTGGTCTTGGCCCCCGCACCCGTCGGCGGACCGGAATCGCGCTTCAGGAGCTCGATCTTGTTGTTGCCGAGCTCTTTCGCGTGCACTTTGAGATAGAGGTCGAGGCCGTTGTAGATCTGGTTGCCGATGTCGGCGTTCGGGCCCGAGAAGGGCAGCAGAACGCCCACCTTGACGGTTTCGGCGCGGGCGGTGCCCGCGAGCGCCAGGCCGATGGCGGCGCAGCCGACGACTTGCCACAATTTCATTTGTTCCTCCCTGCCGGAATGGCTTGCCGGAATGCCGGCTTATTGTTTGATGCGCGCCGGATTGAGCGCTGCCGGCCGGCGCCCGAGCGGCTCAAGCCTTGCCTCTTGCCGTCCGCCAAGCGCCGAATTGTTATACCGAAGTACGTTTGGGCGGAACAGGGCAAAATGGCCCATTCCGCCGAGCGCGCGGCGTCCCGCATGGTGGGACGCGGCGCCGCCCACGCGGTTGACTTAGCGCGGCCGGCCTGTGATCTTGCGCGGCCCCCGCGCGGGCCGGCGCGGCCCCAGGTCGCCCGCCCCCAAAGTCACCCAACGGGAAGAGGAACACGACCATGAAACTGATGAGCTACGAGTATCAGGGCAAGGCGAGCTATGGCGCGGTCAAGGACGGGGGCGTGGTCGATCTCGGCCGCCGCATCCCCGGATGCGCGACCCTCAAGGCGCTGCTCGCGGCCGGCGGCCTCGCCGAGGCGGCCAAGATCGCGGCGCGCGAGGCGCCCGACGCGCGGCTCGATCAGGTCAAGTACCTTCCCTTGATCCCGGACCCGAACAAGATTCTCGCGATCGGCCTCAATTATTCCGACCACGCGGCCGAGACCGGCATGAAGCCCCCGGCGAAGCCGATCATCTTCCCGCGTTGGCCCGACAGCCAGGTCGGCCACGAGGAAGCGCTGGTGAAGCCGGCCGAGTCCGACCAGTTCGACTACGAGGTCGAGCTCTGCATCGTGATCGGCAAGCCCGCGCGGCGGGTGTCGGTCGAGAAGGCGCTCGACTACGTCGCGGGCTATACCGTCTACAACGACGGCTCGATCCGCGATTGGCAGTTCCATACCTCGCAATGGGCGCCGGGGAAGAATTTCCCGCGCTCGGGCAGCGTCGGGCCATGGCTCGTGACCTCGGACGAGGTGGGCGACACCTCGAACCTCAAGATCATGGCGCGCCTCAACGGCCAGACCATGCAGAACGGCAGCACGTCCAAGCTCATCTTCACGCCGCGCGAGATCGTGTCCTACGCGTCGAGCTGCATGAACCTCTCGCCGGGCGACCTGATCCCGACTGGAACGCCGCCCGGCGTCGGCTTCGTGCGCAAGCCGCCGGTCTTCATGAAAGCGGGCGACGTGATCGAGTGCGAGATCGAGCGGATCGGCACCTTGCGCAACAAAGTGATCGCGGGCTGAGGCGCTTTCGCTGCGCCGCACCCGGACGCGCGCGGCACGTGCGGTCGTTGCCCGGCGTGCGGGGCTCTGTCACACTCGGCGGCCGGGCCGACCGCCGGAAGGACGATGACGCGACATATCCTCGAAACTGACGCTGGGATGCGGCCCCTCTGCGCCGCCGCGCGATCGGGCGTTGCGTGCCTCGTCGCGCTCGGCGTCACGCTCGCGCTCGGCGCCTGCGCGCGGGTGCTGCAAACCGTCGACGAGCACGTCAACGGCATCGTCGGCACCGAATCGAGCGACGCGACGCCCGTCCCCGCACCCGCGACGCTCAGGGTCGGCGACACGCTGACCTACGATGCCGGTGTCGCGCGCGGGCCGGTCTACGTCACTGCAGTCTCGGGCAACCGGGTCTCCTGGGCCGACAGCGCGGGCGACAAATGGACCGGCTTCGCCGATCCGACCGTGCCGCCCGTCGAGCAATACGACGCGAAGGACGCCACGACCACGACGCGCGCCTACGCGCCCGCCGCCCCCACCATATTCCCGCTCGTGCCCGAGAAGGTGGTCCGGTACCAGGCGATGGTGACCCGCTCGGGCGAGCCAGGGTCGGCGGTCGAGCATAGCGTCTGCACCGTGTCGCGCCCGCGCCCGCTCGAGGTCGCGGTCGGGAAATTCGACGCCTGGGAGATCGTGTGCCAGCGCGACGACGCGACCGACGTTTACTATTACGCGCCCAAGATCGGCGCGGTCGTGCTGCGCTCCCACGACAGCAACGGCGCGTTCCAGCGCCTCGCACTCGCCGGCTACCAATTGGGCGCGTCGAGCGCGGGCGGCGCCAATGCGGGTGCGCCCATGCCGGCGGTGCCGCGCCAGCCGGTCACGAGCGAGAGCCTGGCGCCACCCTTGCCGGCCACGCCGCAAGCCGCGCCCGCCGCGGCTCCTGCTGCGATGCCGGCGCCGCAGCCGGCGCGGAAGATCGCCCAAGCCGCGGAGCCGACGCCGCCGCCGCCGGCACAGACTGCCGCCGCGACGCCGCCCGCCGAGGTCTCGCCCCAGATGGTGCCCGCAGTCCAGGAGCCGGCCTCGAAGCCCGCGCCCGCGTCCACTCCGGCGCCCGCGTCCACTCCGGCGCCGGCACCTACGCCTGCGCCGGTCGCGGCGACGCCGCCGCCGGCTCCGACTCCGACTCCGGCAGCAGCACCCACGCCCGCGCCGGCGCCCGCGACCCAGACGGCTTCGGCGCCGCCCGGCTTGGTGCCGGCGCCCGCGTTACCGAGCGGGGTCTACATGGTCCAGCTCGGCGCCATGCGCTCCTTCGATGCCGCGCACCAGGTCTGGGTCAATGCGCGCAACAACGCGCCCCAGCTCCTGGGCACGCTTACGCCGCGCGTCGATCCGATCGAGACGCCGAACGGTGCCACGCTGGTGCGCCTCTCGGTCGGGCCGTTCAACACCGCCGACGCCGCAACGCAAGTGTGCGACGCGTTGCGCGCGGCGCGCCTCGAATGCTTCGTGCGCCGGATTCCCTAGCGCCCGCCAGCCCTCGCGCCGATCAGCCAGCCTTACGCCGATCAGAAGGACGAGTTCGGCTCCTTGAGGAACGCGAGCTCCTCCGTCGTGCTCGCGCGGCCGAGGGCTTCGTTCCGGTGCGGGAAGCGGCCGAAGCGCGCGACGATGTCGCGATGGCGCCGCGCCGCCGCGATCGTGTTCGCGGTGTCCGGGAACGCCGCGAGCGACGCGACGAGCGCTATGGCGCGCTCCTGGTCGGCGAGATCCTCGCTGTGCTCGAAGGGGAGATAAAGGAACAGCCGCTCGTTGGGGAGAAGCGCGCGGTCGTGGCCGCGCGCGATGGCGGCGCGCGCCGTCTCGCGCGCCTGGGCGTCGCTCGCGAAGGCGCGTGGGGTGCCGCGGAAGATGTTGCGCGGCACCTGGTCGAGGAGGATCACGAGCGCCAAAGCGCCGCGCGGCGTGTTTTGCCAGTTCCCGATGGCACCCGCGACCGCGCGCTCGTGCGCCGCGCCGAGCCGCGCGCGCACCTCGGCATCGAAAAGCGGGTTCTTGCCTTCGAACCAGACCTCGCGCATGCGCCCGTAGCCGGGCGCCCCGGGCGCGGCGTCGAACCAGAATTCGAGCACCGCCTCGGGGCTCGAGGCGTCAGGCGCCGCTCTGCCCGTCATTGCCGCGCTGCTCGCGCCACAGGCCGAGCTTCTCCTGCACCGGCCGGTCGGAGAAGCTGAACAGGACCGAATCCGCGTCCGCTTCGTGGCGATAAGCGCGCCAGCTCGGCACCACGAACACGTCGCGCGGGCCCCATTCGAGGAGCGCGTCGCCCACGCGCGTGCGCCCGCGCCCCTCGACGCAGGCGAACACCGTGCCGTCGGTCGAGCGATAGGGCATGCCGTGGAAGCCCTTGGGCAGGAGCTGCATGAAGGTGCCGATGGTGGGCATGGCGTAGTCGCCGTCGACCGGGCTCACATAGCGCAGCTTCAGGCCGTGGCACGGATCCCATTCCTCGGCCTTGCGCATGGTCTCGAGGGCGTCGCGCGTGCGCGCGTAGGGATAGCTGAAGAGCGGCGACGCCTGCCCGCCCTTGCGCGCGTAATTGTCGGGCATCAGGCCCTGGCCGTAGCGCGCGAGCGAATCGCCGTCGGGCCGCTCGAGCGGGCGCACCTCGTCGGGATGCATCTCGAGGAAGCTCGCGTTGAGCAGGTTGACGATGTGCATGTCGAGCCCGTCGAGCCACACCATCGGCCGCTCGCTCTCGTTGCCGTGGTCGTGCCAGGTCCAGGAGGGGGTGGTGACGAAATCGCCCTCGGTCATGAGGGTGCGCTCGCCCTCGACCGAGGTGTAGGCACCCGAGCCCTCGATGATGAAGCGGAGGGCGGCCGAGGCGTGGCGATGGCTCGCCGCGATCTCGCCCGGGAAGATGAGCTGGAGCCCGGCATACATGCTGGTCGTGATGCGCGATTCGCCCTCGAGGCCGGGATTCTCGAGCACCAGCACGCGCCGCTCGGCCTCCTTGGCGGTGATCAGCTTCCCCGCTTCCATGAGGGTCGGGCGGATCGCGTCGTAGTGCCAGAGATAGGGCACCTCGCGCGGCTGCGGCTCCTTGGGCACGAGGCCGATGAGCTTCTCCCACAAGGGGGCGAGATGCGCCTTGTTGGCGCGCGCGTAATAGGCCTCGCGCTCGGGCGTGCGTTGGGGCTTGATTTCCATGCGCTCGTCCTCTCTCTCAAACTCCGGCGCGGCCCGGGCGGGCCTCAGGCGGCGCGGCCCGGGTGGGCCTCGGGCGGCGCGGCTCGGATGGGCCTCAGGCGGCACGCACCGCGTCGTAGGGTACCGCGACCCGGAGCGCCCTGCCCAGCATCTCGATGAGCAGCACGACGCGCTCGTCGCTCGAGACTTTCTCGAACAGCCCGGTCAGGTTCGCCATCGGCCCGTCCTCGATCGTGAGCGCCTGGCCGCGCGCGAAGCCGGGCTCCTTCAAATCCATGATGCCGGCCCCGTCGCAACGCGCGCGGATGCTCTCGACGACACCCTCGGGCACCGCCGACGGGCGGTCGTCGAAGGTCACGAGCGTGACCACGCCGAAGGTGCCGTTGATGCTGCGCCAGGATTGGGAATCGAGGTCGAGATGGACGAAGAGATAACGCGGGAAAAGCGGCGCCAGCACGGTGTCGATCTTGCGCGCGTGGCGCCGGCGCTTCCTGAAGCAGGGGAGGAAGGTTTCGTAGCGCTGCAGCATGAGGTTGGCACGCGCCTTCGCTTCCGCCGCCGCCTGGGTATGGACCACGTACCAGCGCTTCATCGTTTTGCCTCGCTGGGCTCGTCTTCGCCGGTTTCGTCCTCGCTGTTTTCGTCCTCGCCGGGCTCGTTGACCGACACGCGGAGGAAATTGGGGCATAGCACGCGCGCGGCCCCCACTTCGGCCGCAAGGCGGCGATAATGCCGTTGCGCGTCCGCCGCGTCGGACAGGATCACGCCGTCGACCGGGCCCGCGGCGGCGAGGCTCGCGGCCGCCGGCCGGCCATGCACGCTGCTGCCCGATCCGTCGATCACGACGAAGTCGAGCGTGCAGCCCGCGGTCGAGAGCAACGCGATCTCGGCGAGCTCGCCCCCGCCCGCGAGCGCCACGCGGTGCCAGCCGCGCCGCGCCGCGATCTTGTAGAGCTCGGCATATTCGCGCCG
>DATJLQ010000184.1:0-43253 GCA_035509415.1 Alphaproteobacteria bacterium | reverse complement strand
GAGGAAGAGGCGTTCAAGCAGCCGATCCGCGACCAGTACGAGGCGCGCGGCCATCCCTATTACGCCAGCGCGCGCCTCTGGGACGACGGCATCATCGATCCCAAGGACACGCGCCGCGTGCTCGGCCTCTCGCTCTCGGCGGCGCTCAACGCGCCGATCGAGCCCACGCGCTTCGGCGTCTTCCGCATGTAGTGCCGGGCATGGCGCGCACCGGGCCCCATCTCGCGAAAGCGATCGCGTTCAGCGCGGCGCTCATTCTGCTCATCAGCTTCGCCGTGGTCGACGTGGTCAACGGCTTCGTCGTCGTCATGCTGGCGAGCGTGGTCGCCGGCGTCACGGCCTTCTACTTGATGTTCCCGGGGAGCCGCTTCGTCACCATCGCCTTCGCCAACTCGATCGCGATCTACGCCTGCATTTTCCTCTATTTCGTCGAGGCCAACTTCGCGCGCGCCCATTTCGAGGCCGTGCTTTTGTGCTTCACGCTGCCGATCCTCGCGTTCCTTCTCGGCGCCTGGCTGCGGCGCGTCGAGATCCGCGCGATCGTGACGGCAGAAAGTGCCAAGCCCGAGCGCAAGCTTGGCCGCGTGCTCCTGTGGTTGGTGCCCGTGTTCGCCGTGGGCGCCTTGAGCTTCATCGTCGCCGCGCACGCGCCGGGGCCGGTCGGGAGCGATGCGGCACTCGTCGTCGCGATGCTCGCGATCTCGGCCATCGTGCTGTTCGTCTCGCGCGACGTCTCGACCTTCCTTCTCGACACCGGCTTGCTGTTCGAGGAGTTCTTCGAGCGCATCACCGGGCTCGCGGCACCGGCCTTCGCGTTCTTCACCTTCTACTCGCTACTCGTGATCGCGTTCGGCTCGATCTACCGCATCCTCGACCGCGCCTCGCCCGAGGCGCTGTTCCGCATCGACGGCGTCCTGCGCAAGATCACCTTCGCGGAGTCGCTCTATTTCTCGATCGTCACCCTCTCGACCGTCGGCTATGGCGACATCGTGCCGGTCGCGGCCCTCGCGCGTCTCGTGACCGCGGCCGAGATCGTGTCCGGCATCCTGCTGCTGCTGTTCGGCTTCTCCGAGATCATCGCCTACACGCGCGACCGGCGCGACCGGCATCGCTAGGGGTGTCGCGCATGTTCTCGAAAATCCTGATCGCCAACCGCGGCGAGATTGCGTGCCGGATCGCGCGCACGGCACGGCGGCTCGGGATTCGCACCGTCGCGGTCCATTCCGAGGCGGATGCGAGTGCGCGTCACGTGCGCCTTGCGGACGAGGCGGTCGCGATCGGGCCGGCGCCGGCCAAGGCGAGCTACCTCAATGGCCGCGCGATCGTCGCCGCGGCGCAGCTCACCGGCTGCGAGGCGATCCATCCGGGCTACGGGTTCCTGTCCGAGAATGCGGGCTTCGCCGAGGCATGCACGCGCGCGGGGCTCGTTTTCGTGGGGCCGCCTGCGGCCGCGATCCGTTCCATGGGCTCGAAGAGCGAGGCGAAGCGGCTCATGGAGCGGGCGGGGGTTCCGATCGTCGCGGGTTATCATGGCGAGGCCCAGGACGAGGCGACGCTCGCGGCCGAGGCGGCGCGCATCGGTTATCCCGTGCTGGTCAAGGCGTCGGCGGGCGGGGGTGGGAAGGGCATGCGCGTCGCAACCGGGCCTAGCGAGCTCGGCGCCGCCCTCGCGTCCGCGCGGCGCGAGGCGGAATCCGCGTTCGGCGACGGCAAGCTGCTCCTCGAGAAATATCTCGAGCGGCCGCGCCACATCGAAATCCAGATCTTCTGCGACCGGCACGGCAACGCGGTGCATCTCTTCGAGCGCGACTGCTCGATCCAGCGGCGTCACCAGAAGGTGATCGAGGAGGCGCCCGCCCCCGGGCTCGACTCTGCGCAGCGCGCCCGGATGGGCGAGGCGGCGCTCACGGCCGCGCGTGCCATCGGCTACGAGGGCGCGGGCACGGTCGAGTTCATCGTCGCGGCGGACGGCACCTTCCACTTCATGGAGATGAATACGCGCCTCCAGGTCGAGCATCCGGTCACCGAAATGATCACCGGGCAGGATCTGGTCGAATGGCAATTGCGCGTCGCCGCGGGAGAGACGCTGCCCTTGGCGCAAGACCGGCTCGCGATCTCGGGCCACGCCTTCGAGGCGCGCCTCTATGCCGAGGACCCGGCGCGCGATTTCCTGCCCGCGACCGGCACGCTCGCCCATCTCCAATTCCCCGCCGAGGGGCGCCATCTGCGGATCGACACGGGCGTGGAGGAGGGCGACAAGGTCTCGGTCCATTACGATCCCATGCTCGCGAAGCTCATCGTCTGGGACGAGACGCGCGAGGCGGCGCGCCAGCGGCTGGTGGACGCCCTCGGCGCGTGCGAGATCGCGGGCGTTGCGACCAATCTCGCGTTTCTCGGGGCCGTCGCGGCCCATCCCGCTTTCGCCGCCGCCGAGATCGACACCGGCTTCATCGAGCGCCACCGGGCCGATCTATTGCCCGACGCGCGCCCGGCACCGGACCGGATCGCGGCGCTCGCCTGCCTGGCGCTCGTGCTCGAGCGCGCGCGCGCGGCCCAATCGGCGCTTTGGCGCGCGGGCGAGCGGCAAACCGACGGCACTTTCGCGGGGAGTGCCGACCCGCGCTCGCCCTGGGCCTTCGGCGACGGGTTCCGGCTCAACCAGGATGGGCGCCACGCCGTCCATCTCCAGGACGGCACGCGGCGCATCGATGCGGTTGTCCGCGCGCGTCCCGGGCATTATGTCGTGGAGCTGCCGGGGGGTGCGCTCGAGGTCGCACGCGCTTTCGCGGGCGAGCGCACGATCGAGGCCGAAATCGCGGGGACGCGCACGGTCGCGCGCGCGGTGCGCACGGAGCGCGAGATCGCGATCTTCGCGGAGGGCAAGAGCCATCGCTTCGCGATCCTCGATCCGCTCGCGGTCGCGGCCGAGGCGGAAGCCGAGGGCGGGAGCCTAAGGGCGCCCATGCCCGGGAAGGTCGTCGACGTTCTGGTGGCCGAGGGCGCGCGCGTCGCGCGTGGGACGCCGCTTCTCATCTTGGAGGCGATGAAGATGGAGCATACCATCCGCGCACCCGCCGACGGCACGGTGGAGAAGGTCAAGTTCGCGCCCGGATCGCAAGTCGAGGAGGGCGCCGAGCTGATCGCGTTCCGCGTCGAGGGCGAGACGGCACCGGAGGAGATCGGCCCATGACGCTCCCGAAGCGCGTGAAGATGGTCGAAGTGGGTCCGCGCGACGGGCTCCAGAACGAGGCGAAGACGCTCGCCGCGGCGCTCAAGGTCGAGCTCATCGAGCGCCTCGCCGCGGCGGGTTTGCGCGCGATCGAGGCAGGAAGCTTCGTCTCGCCCAAATGGGTGCCCCAAATGGCCGACACGGCCGAGGTCTTGGCCCGGCTCGCGCGCAAGCCCGGAATCTCCTATCCCGTGCTGGTCCCCAACATGAAGGGCTACGAGGCGGCGCGCGCGGCGGGGGTGGGCGAAATCGCGATCTTCGGCGCGGCGTCGGAGAGCTTCTCCAAGCGCAACATCAATTGCTCGATCGAGGAAAGCCTCGCGCGCTTCACGCCCGTGACGGAAGCGGCGCGGCGCGACGACGTCGCCGTGCGCGGCTACATCTCCTGCGCGCTCGGCTGCCCCTATGAGGGAACCGTGGCACCGGCCGCCGTCGCCAACGTCGCCGAGCGCCTCCTCGCCATGGGCTGCTACGAAATCTCGCTCGGCGACACGATCGGCGTCGGCACGCCCGCCAAGGCGCAGGCGATGATCGAGGCGGTCGCGGAGAAGGTCCCGCGCGAAAAGCTCGCGGTCCATTTCCACGACACCTACGGCCAGGCGCTCGCCAACATCCTCGCCTCGCTCGAGCGCGGCATCGCGACCGTCGACAGCTCGGTCGCCGGACTCGGCGGCTGCCCTTATGCCAAGGGGGCGTCCGGCAACGTCGCGAGCGAGGACGTGCTCTACATGCTCGACGGGCTCGGCATCGAAACCGGGGTCGCGCTGACGCCGCTCGCGGAAGCGGGGCGCTTCATCTGCCGCGCGCTCGGCAAGGCGCCGGCCTCGAAAGTGTCGCAAGCGCTCGCGGGGTCGGACGCGGCATGACGCTCCATATCGTCAAGCTGTGCGTCGGAATCTCGACCATCGACGAACTTGCCGATTGGCAGAAGCGCCGTCTCGCGCAGCTGCGGAAACGCGACAAGAAGGCGCGCTTGCGCCACGTGACGCGCATGACGCCGAAGCGCAAGGGCGACGTGCTCGACGACGGCTCGCTCTATTGGGTGATCAAGGGCTATGTGCGCGTGCGTCAGCGCATCCTCGGCCTCAAGGAGACGCGCACCAGGGACGGCACGCGCGCCTGCGCCATCGAGCTTTCGCCCAAGCTCGTCAAGACGCGCCTCGCGCCCTGGCGCCCGTTCCAAGGCTGGCGCTATCTCGATCCCGCGGACGCGCCGCCGGATTTGCCGAAGCTGCCCAAGGGACGCAAGGGCGACGACGAGCTGCCGGCGAAGCTCGCGGCCGAGCTACGCGAGCTCGGGCTCCTGTGACGATGGCAACGCGGCGTCTCACGATCGCGATCGCGTGCGCCGCCCTCCTCACGGCACCCCTTGCGCGCGCCGAAACCGGGACGGCGCCGCAGGACGCGTTCCTGCACCCGCTGAGCCCGCAAAGTGCCAATCCCAAAGCGCCGTTCAATCTCGGCCGCGCGCTCTTCCTGCGCGATTGGGCGATCGCCCCCGGTCCGGAGCCGGGCTTCGACGGACTCGGGCCGCTCTTCAGCCGGCTCTCCTGCGACGGCTGCCACACACGCGCCGGGCGCGGCGCACCGCCGGCGGGCCCGGACTTCCCGATGGTCTCGATGATCCTGCGCTTGTCGGCGCCGGGCGAGGGGCCCCATGGCGGGCCGCGGCCCGATCCCGTCTACGGCTATCAGCTCGACCGCAACGCCGTGCCCGGCGTTCCGCCCGAGGGCTTCGCGACCGTGACCTACAGGGAGATCGAGGGCCATTACGCCGACGGCGAGCCCTACACGCTGCGGAAGCCCGAGATCCATTACTCGCACATGGCGTTCGGCCCGCTCGCGTCCGACGCCATGGTATCGGCGCGCGTAGCACCTGCCCTCGTCGGCCTCGGGCTCTTGGAAGCGGTGCCGGCCAAGAATATCGAGGCCCTCGCGCGCGAGGAGGCCAAGGGCGGGCTCGTGCATGGGCGCCCGAACTATGTGTGGGACGTGGAGGCTCGCGCGATGCGCCTCGGGCGCTTCGGCTGGAAAGCGAACGAGCCGAGCCTCGTGCAGCAGATCGCGGCCGCCTTCAACCTCGATCTCGGCCTCACCAACCCGCTTTACCCGACCGACGACTGCACGGCGGTCGAGACCGCGTGCCGGGCGGCGGCGGACGCCGCGCCGCGCCATCCGAAGATTGGGCGCGATTTCGTCGATGCGGTCGCGGCCTATGTCGCCGAGCTGGCACCCCCGCCCCAACGCGACGCGAACGATCCCGAGGTGCGGCGCGGCGCGACCCTGTTCGGCAGCGCGGGCTGCATCGCCTGCCACCGGCCGCGCCTCGAGACCGCGGACGACAGCGAGCTCGGCCTCAGGAAGCAGGCGATCCATCCCTATACGGATTTGCTGCTCCACGACATGGGGCCGGGGCTCGCCGACGGCCGCCCCGATTACGCCGCGAGCGGGCGCGACTGGCGCACCGCACCGCTTTGGGGCATCGGGCTCATTCCCGCCGTCAACGGCCAACGCACCCTCCTCCATGACGGGCGCGCGCGCACGCTCGCCGAGGCGATCCTGTGGCATGGCGGCGAGGCGGCGGCGTCGAAGGAGGCGTTCCGCGACATGACCCGGGACGAGCGCAAGGCGCTCATCGCCTTCCTCGATTCCCTCTGAGCGCGCGCCAGCACGGGCATGGCGTTCCAAGCGCGGTCCATGCCGTGCTAAGATGCATACCGTCGCAAGCAAAGACGCGGCCATCGCCGCGCGAACGGGCCCTCCGCGCCCCCTGGGCGCAAAGCGGGCCATAGGGGGAAGCGATGACGAAAATACGCCAAGTCGCCGCGACCGGCATCGTCGCGATCGCGATCCTGCTCGGTCTTCACGCGACCGGCCAGGCGGTGCTCGCGTTCGTCGACGGCAACAGCTACCGCAAAGCCAGCCGCGACTATCAGCTCGGCTACAATGCCGGCGCCGTCGACATGCTGCGCGCGCTCCAGGACGCGGGCAAGATCGGCCCGCCCGACTTCAATGCCCAGGCGTTCGCGATCGTCAATTGCGTCCAGAAGAGCACCGACGTCGACATTTCCAAGATGTACGCGGATTACCTGGCAAAATTTCCCGACCGGATCGATCGCAGCTCGGCGTCGGCGATCTACAACGCCATGCGCATCGCCTGCAACGTCAACTGAGCCCGGCCCTCAGCCGGCGAAGGCCGCGCGCAGCCCGTCGATGATGAATTGGGCGGCGAGCGAGGCGAGCACCACGCCGAGCACGCGCCCGACCACGGTCACGCCGATCACGCCCAGGAGCTTCACGACCCGCCCCGACGCCCGGAGGCAGACGAAGGTGAGGCCGAGGGAAAGGCCGAGCACGATCAGGACCGCGGCCTCGCGCGCGAGGGAGGCCTCGGCGTCCCCCATCAGCAACATGACCGACGCGATGGCGCCCGGCCCGGCGATGAGGGGAATGCCGAGCGGAAACACCGCGATGTCCGGGCGTTGGGACGCCTCGGCATCCTCCTTGCGCGTGGTCGAATGGAGGCCGAGCTGGCGCCCGAACACCATGTCGATCGCGACCAGCAGCAGGAGAATCCCGCCCGCGACCCGGAACGCGGCGAGGCTCACGCCGATCGCGGCGAGCGCCGCCTTGCCCAGGAGCGCGAACACGAACAGCACGCCGGCCGCGACCAAGACGCCGAGGCGCGCGATGCGCTTCTTCTCCTCGTCGCTGCGGTCGGCCGCGAGGGCGGCGAAGATGGGCGCGAGCCCGATCGGGTCGAGCACGACCAAAAGCGTGATGACGGCATGGATCACGAGCTCGATCATGGGCGAAGGGTCGCACGTCCGCCCGCACCTTTCCAGTGGCCCCGCTTGCTTGTGGCCCCGCTTGCCCGTGGCCCCGCTTGATCCAGCACCCCCGCGGCCTATAGGCTGCATCCCGGGGCGTGTTGCGGGGGCCCATGGCGTCGAGACGCGTCATCCACGACGGCGATCCGGGACCGGCGGACGCGATCGCGCTTCTGCTCGAGCTCGCCGCACCCGAGTCGCTCGACATTCTCGCGGTGCTCACGGTCGCGGGCACGGTGCCGCTCGAGCGCGCGACCGAGAATGCGCGCCGCATCGTCGAGCTCGCCGGACGCGCGGACTTGCCGGTCCATGCCGGCTGCCCGCGGCCGCTCGACGGTGCTTTGCGCGCGCGCGACGAGACGAGCGGCGCCTCGGGCCTCGAGGGATCGGGGCTGCCGCCCGCCTGGCTCCATCCCGAGACCAGCCACGCGGTCGAGTATCTGATCGATCTCCTCGAGGAGGCGGACGAGCCGGTCACGATCTCGGCGACCGGGCCCTTGACCAATATCGCGAGCGCCCTCGTCGCCGCGCCGGCGATCGCGGACAAGATCGGCGCGCTCGTGATCGCGGGCGGCGCCATCGGGCGCGGCAACGCGACCCCCTCGGCCGAGGCGAATTTCCACGCCGATCCCATGGCTGCCGAGATCGTGCTCGCGGCCGGGCTCGACCCGACGCTCATCGCGCTCGACGCCGCGCGCGGATTCCGCGTAGAGGCCGAGGATGCGGCCGCGATCGAGCGCCTCGGCAACCAGCCCGCGCGCGCGGTCGCCGGCCTGCTGCGCCATGGGCTCGATGCCGGGGGACGCTTCCGCGCGGAGGGGGCGTTGCACGGCATCCTCGCCGCAGGCTATCTGCTCGCCCCCGAGCTGTTCGCGGCGCGCGCGGCGCATTTGCGCGCGATCGCCTGGGGCGAAAGCGACCGCGGCCGCACGGTCGAGCTCAAGGGTGCGGTGCCCAACGCGACGTTGGTCCATGGGGTCGACGCGGCCGGGCTGTGGGCGCTCGTTCTCGATCGCCTCGCGCGCTTCGGGCCGCCGAAGCGGTAGGGCGCGATGGGTCATGATCAGAGGCCAGGGATTGCCGATAATGGGTTGCAGAACCCGAGAACAATTCGGAAAACTGGAATAGATAAAACTGATACGGTGAATTGCCAATTTGATGAGAAATATAGCGCTGTATCAACATGATAGGTCTGATCTACAGGCCTACTTGACAAAAAATCGAGCACCCCCAATATGGGGGTATGAAGAGAGGCCGGAAACCTCGCCATTCGTTAACTGCGATCAAGGCCGCCTTTGCTGACGCGGCCCGCCTGAACCGGACAATGACGGCGGCCGAAGGTGCAGAAGGCCTCGGCATGGACGAGCAGGCCGTCGTCGATGTGGTAGCCCGTCTGCGGGTGCAGGACTTCGATAAGTCTATGCCGTCGAATGCCGACCCGACGGTGTGGCAGGACGTTTACAAGCCTGTTATCGAAGGCCGCGAATTGTATGTGAAGTTCACGTCGGATTCGCATGGCGAGCCGTTGCTCATCAGCTTCAAGGAGAACGACGAATGACCAACCCTCGGGACTATCCGGACGTTATCAAAAGCGCCGAAAGCGGTAGACCGCTCCGGCGCGGCGTAAAATTTCTTACGATATCCGTGGACGGTCAGCCCTTCACTTATGGCCAGCCGGGATGGTGGGCGTCACTTGACGATCCGACAGATACCGAAGGTCAATTGGCGGATGAAGATAACGTTATTCGTACCGCAGCAAGACGTGAGGCAAGAGCTAAGGCAAAACGGATGATCTTATCGCCGCTCGAAATTAGAGCTATCCGCGAGGCTTGCGGTTTATCGCAGCAAGAAGCTGCTCGCATTTTTGGCGGTGGCCCCAAAGCGTTTGAAAAATATGAAACTGGCGAAGTCAACCCGAGCGCGTCTATGGCTCGGCTTTTGCTGTTAGCTGCTAAAAAGCCCGATTTCTTTAAGAAAGGAACTGGTCTCCCGATGGTTTCAGAGCGCGATGCCGCCCTTATCCGTGAAACAGTACGAAAAAGCTCGATAGATCACATTTATCAGCGAATTTATAATTTACGGCCCGGACAGGAACGCGAGCGACCATAAGCGATCTTTTGCCTTTGTCATTGCGGTCAAGGATCGGCGGAGTTGCCAATATTGGCGTTGCGGAGTGAACGCATGTCCTGCCATGGCGATATGATTTGCACACTCTTACTAGGCGACGAGGGACGGATTCAATGGGAGACGCTGGTCGCCGGTTTATTGGCGCTCGGAGCGGCGGTATGCACAATTCGCCAGATACGCAGCCAAATCCGCCTGACTAGTGAGCTTGCAGCAGACCAGCGACTGCGGCGCGAACGCGCCGCGCGCGCTATGCTTCCTTTGGCGCTTTCGGAATTTGCGGATTATGCGGTGACTTGCATAAAGCACCTTCAGGCGCTTCAGCCGTACTTTCATTCAAACGGCGCTCTGGACCCGCGGGGGTTGGCAGGTCAGCGCAGATTGGTCCGTCTCCGCTTTGCCAAGCGATGTCGTTTCAATCATAAAAGAGTGCATAGAGTTCGTGGACGATGAACCCGCCGAAGCGTTGATCGTCCTAATTCGTCGCTTTCAGGTGCAGCACGTCAGGTTAATTGACGACATGTCACGACTCCGGCTCAATGACGGCGTTCATCTGATCGTTTTAGCGAACGTAAGACAGGCGATACGAGACGCGGCAGAAGTCTACGCGTTGGCAAGCACCCTGTTTCCATTTGCTAGAGGCGATTCATTGGATCGGCTTGGCCCCAGCCACATCAAAAACGCTCTCTATATCGCCGGGTGTTTCAGTTCGCCGGAAATCGACGCACTCACGGCTGAATGGCAGAGAGAAATTCAAGTTCGCGAAGAACTTGGGAGTAAAACTGGCGTGTGAGCGTTTGCCAGGCATATCGCTTTGTCGCTATTACCTTAACGTCTCAGCAGACTCTAGGCGCCTTCCGCCTTCGCCGCCGCGAGCTTCGCGACCTCGGCCGCGCGCAGCTCGCGGCGCATGATCTTGCCGGTCGCGGTCATGGGGAGGGTCGGCGCGAACTCGATCTCGCGCGGATATTCGTGCGCGGCAAGCCGGGTCTTGACGAAGCCCTGGATCTCGCGCGCGAGATCGTCCGACGGCAAGGTGCCGGGCCTGAGCACGATGAAGGCCTTGACGATCTCGGTGCGCAGATCGTCGGGCACGCCGATCGCGGCGGCGAGCGCCACCTTCGGGTGCTTCAGGAGGCAATCCTCGATCTCGCTCGGCCCGATGCGGTAGCCGGCCGACGTGATGATGTCGTCGGCGCGGCCGCGGAACCAGAAATAGCCGTCCTCGTCCTTGACCGCGACGTCGCCGGTCAAGAGCCAGCCGGCCGCGAACTTGGCGCGCGTCGCACCCGGATTGCGCCAATATTCGAGCAGCATCACCGGATCCGGGCTCCGGATCGCGACGATGCCGGCCGCGCCCGGCTTCTGCACATTGCCCGCCTCGTCCACGATCTCGACGACATGTCCCGGCACCGCGCGCCCCATGGAGCCCGCGCGCACCGGCATGATCTTGGCACAGTTCCCGAGCACGAGGTTGCATTCGGTCTGGCCGTAGCCCTCGTTGACCGTAACGCCGAGGGCGTCTTGTCCCCAGGCGAGGAGCTCCTCGCCCATGGATTCGCCACCCGAGAAGACCGAGCGGATGTCGGTGCGCCAACGCGCGCGCGGGCGCTCGACCTGGCGCATGAGTTTCAAGGCGGTCGGCGGCAGAAAAAGATTCCGCACGCGGTGCGTCGCAATGAGGCCGTAGGCCTGCTCGGGATCGAACTTGCGCATGCGGCAGGCGAGCACCGGAATGCCGTGGTACCAGGCCGGCAACAGCACGTCGAGGAGGCCGCCGATCCACGCCCAGTCCGCCGGCGTCCAGAACAGGTCGCGCGGGCGCGGCAGGAACTCGTAGTAGAACTCGCAGCCCGGGAGATGGCCCAAGAGCGTGCGTTGGGCGTGCAGCGCGCCCTTGGGCGGACCGGTCGTGCCCGAGGTGTAGATGATGAGGGCGGGATCTTCGGCCGCGGTGTCGATGGGCTCGAACGCGTCGGATGCGCGCGCGAGGAGGGCGTGGAAATCGTGGCAGCCCTCGGGCAGCGCCGACCCATCGGCTCCATCGCGCACCACGAGGATATGGGCGAGCTCGGGCAGCTCGGCGCGGATCGAGAGCAGCTTCTCGAGGCCGGCCCCATCGGTCACGACTGCGCGCGCGCCCGAATTGCCGAGCCGGTATTCGAGCGCGTCGGCGCCGAACAGCGCGAACAGCGGCACCGCGACGAGGGCGGACTTGTAGCAGGCGAGATGGGCGATCGCGGTCTCGGGCGACTGGGCGAGCAAGATGCCGACGCGCTCGCCGCGCGCGAGACCGAGGCCCGAAAGCGCGTTCGCGAGCCGGTTCGAGAGCGAGCGCAATTCGCCGAAACTGTAGGTCCGGAGGGCACCGCTGTCCTCGACGAACAGGAGCCCGGGGGCCGAGGGGTCGCGCGCCGCGTGCCGGTCGCAGCAGGCGACGCCCATGTTGAAACGCGCGGGCACCTGCCAGCGGAACTTGCCGTAGACCTCGTCGTAGCTCTCGCCCGGCTCGAGCATGGGGTGCTGCCCGCGCGTCAGGCGAGGGTCGCGATCAACGCGTCCCAGGCGGCCAAGCGCGCCTCGCGCGCGTCGAGCATGGCCTTGAGGGCGGCGTGGATACGGTCGTCGCGCACGCGCGGCAAGGCGCGTGCGAGCTTGGCCGCGATCGCGGCGCGGTCGCCCACGCGCGCGGTTTCGCGCAGCTCGGCCAGCAGTGCCACGAGCTCGGCGTCGGTCAGGAAGCCGCCATAGGCCGCGTCCATCTCGCCCGCATAGCACACGGGCGAGGCGGGTTCGGCCGCCGTTTCATTGGCCGCCGCGTTGTCGGGCGCGGCTTCGTCGCTCGCCGCTTGGTCGGGCGCCGCTTCGTCGGGCGCCGCTGGGGCCTTGCGCTCGGTCATGGCCGTTCCTCCCGTGAGCGCGTTTGGCCGCATTATCGCAGGCGGACCCGCGATGGCAAGCAGGGGCCGTGCGCCATGCGCCCGCCGGGACGCGGCTAAGCCTTTGCCGCAACGCCGGTATTTATATTCGGCGCCGTAAGAACCATGTATCCTGCCGCACTCGCGCAAAAGAAAGGCGAAATCCCGGTGAATCCGCTCGAGACGATCCTGGCGCGTTTGGGCCTGGGCAATGCGATCGGCGCCCTCGGCAGCGTCAACTACCGGCGCTACGTGATCGGGAACGGCGTCTCCCAATGCGGCACCTGGATGCAGAAGGTGGCGGTGGGCTGGCTCGCCTGGCAGTTGACGCATTCGGGCGCCTGGCTCGGCGTGCTCGCGACCGCGGACCTGGCGGGCAATACGCTTCTCGGCCCGATCGCGGGCGCGGTCGCCGACCGGACCGAGCGGCTCCGCATGGCGCGCATCGTCCAGCTCGTGGCCGCGACCCAGGGCACCGCGCTCGCGATCCTGACCATGCTCGGCCTCGTGAACATCTGGGTCCTGTTCGCGATGGCGCTGTTCCAGAGCTTCATCAACGCGGTCGACGGGCCGACGCGCCTCTCGCTGGTGCCGACGCTGGTCGAGCGCTCGATCCTGTCTTCGGCACTCGCGATCAATTCGGTCGTGTTCAACATGGCGCGCTTCGTGGGGCCGCTCTTGGCCGGCATCGCGATCGCGCGCGTCGGCGTGGCGCTCGCCTTCGCGCTCAACGCCGCGAGCTACATCTGGTTCTTCGTCAATCTGTTGCGCGTCAACGCGATGCGCGACGAAACCACCCGCAGCGAGCGCGGGCTCCTGCGCTCGACGGTCGAGGGGGTGGGCTACGCCGCGCGCCATCCCGGCATCGGGCCGATGCTGATGCTGCTGATCGTGACCGCGATCGGGCTGCGCGGCACCATGGATTTGCTGCCTGGCTTCGCCGACGCGGTGTTCGGCCGCGGCGCCGAGGGGCTCGCCTGGCTCACCGCGAGCGTCGGCCTGGGTGCCATGGCGGGCGGCACCTGGATGATCAAGCGCGGCACCGGGCGCGGGCTCCCGGGCCTCGTGGTCTTCAATCTCCTGATGAGCGCCCTCGCCATGGCCGCGTTCGCCGCGACCCACTGGTTCTGGGTCGGCGTCGCCGGCCTCGCCTGCGCCGGCTTCGCCATGGTGGTGACCGGCATCGGCAGCCAGACGCTTTTGCAAATGGCGGTCGAGCCCTCGATGCGCGGGCGCGTGCTCAGCCTCTACGGCGTGATCTTCCGCGCCATCCCGGCACTCGGCACGCTGCTCATGGGCCTGGCTTCGACTTATGTCGGGTTGCAGTGGCCGGTGATCACGATGGCCGTGCTCACGGCGGGCTATTGGATCTGGGCCCATGCGAGCCAGGCGCGCGTGACCGAAGCGCTCGAGGGAGCGCCGGCGGGCGGGTCGGCGGGCGCGGGCGCTGCCGAGCCGGCCGCCAAACGCAAGGCGGCGGAGTAGGGGCGCCGCTCACTTCGTCGCCGCCGGCTCGGGCGCCGGAAAATCCGGCTGCTGTCGGTACCAGGCGGCCAATGCCGGGTTCTTCGGATCGGCGGTCCAGGCAATCCAGTTCTTGCGCACCGCGTCGTCGTAGCCGTCGTACGATTTGTAGATTACCTTCAACCCCAGCACCTCGTTGCGCGCGCCGCTGACCTTCGACCCCTTGGGCACCACGACCACGACTTGGCCGCGATCGTCGAGCCCGAGGCCGGGCCCGTAACCGCCCGAAATATCGATCAGCGCGACGCGAATCTCCTGATGCTTCTTGCCGTTGATCGCAACGATCTCGGTCGGGCCGTCCGAAATCGCCGAGCAGTGCTCCCATCGCTCTTCGACGAACCAAGGCGGATACGGGAGAGGCGTCGAGCCGGCGGTATCCATTGGGCACCCCACCACCCATGTTGGGAACCACATGGCAAGAAACGCCATCGCGTAGCCCGCTCGAAGTGAAAACAGCTCGACGATGGGCGAAAAAATGATCGCAAGGCCGTAAATCAGGATCAGGATGGCGGGCAAGGAGAGAATGACCAAGAGCAGCTTCTTGAACGGTCCGCCGATCATGGTGCTGACCCCCGATCAGTGCGCGGTTCCGGTGATACTTCCTGCCTTATAATCGTCGTAACCCGGCCGAACGAGCTTCGCCCGCATCGACTGCCTATGGGGCGGTCCGGTAAACGATCTTCAGATCGCCCACGGAATCGTGCCGGTCGCGGACGGCAGCACCACGCGGCACCGTGACGACGAGCCGGCCCGCCGCGTCGAACGAGACCAGGTTGGGCGAGGAATAATCCAGAATCTTCGCGACCTCGTATTTTTTCCCGGTCGCGGCGTTGGTCGCGACGATATCATAGGGCTCGGAGTCGAGCGCGCTGCAGTGCCGAACCTTGACGTCGACGGCCCAGGGCGACTGGGCTATCGTTGTGCCCGCCACCGTAAAGGTTTCGCACGGCGAGAACCCAAGCATTATTGCGAGCGTGAGGCCCACGGCGAAGTCGCGGACGGTGGGGACGAACTGCCCGATCAAGAGGGCGGAATAGAGAAGGGAGACGAGCGAAATCACCGCGAAGACGGGAATCGCAATAATCGCCAGAAGCAACTTCCGAGTTCGCCCGCCGCTCATCGGATAGCTCCTTCCTTAGTGCGCGGTCCCGGTTATCTTCCCGGCCTTATAGCCGTCATGGCCCTGGATGACGAATGGAAGGTTCCGGGCATTGTTAAAGTCGGGCGCCGATTTGTCGCCGGCGCCGGTTAAATTATACGCGCCCGCCGCGCGCATCGCTTCTTCCTTGGCATGTCCTGCGGCAACTGAATCGAGCGCCCACATCGGGGCGATCGCGCTGGTGGCGTAAGGACGGCAGGCGCCGCTCACTTCGTCGCCGCCGGCTCGGGCGCCGGAAAATCCGGCTGCTGTCGGTACCATTCGGCGAGCGTCGGATTCCCCGGGTCGGCCGTCCACGCTTTCCACCCCTCCCGCAAAGGATCGTCGTGCGCGTCGTAGGGTTTGTAGATCACCTTCACGCCCGCGACCTCGTCATGGCGATCGCCGACCTTGGTGTCCTTCGGCACGACAACCACCACCTGCCCGCGATCGTCGAGCCCGAGTCCCGGCCCGTAATGGCCCGGGACGTCGACGACCGCGATGCGGATTTGCTTGTGCGCCTTCGCATTGACGGCGACGATCTCGAACGGCCTGTAATCGTGGAACGAGCAATGTTTCCAGCGCTCTTCCACGACCCAAGGAGATTTAGGCAATGGCGTTTGAAACGCGGTCATGGTGGCACAGCCGCCAAGCCACCCGGCGACGACCAGTGGCGAGATCGCCAGGGCAAGCCCCGTCATGGGGGAAAAGTTTGCCACAACGGGCGAAAGGACGATGAGCACTCCCCACAAAAGTACCAATGCCGCCGGAATGCCGAGAATCGCCCAAAGAACTTTCCGAAATGGACCACCCATCATGGTGCGAGCCTCGATCCGAAGATTCAATTTGCCGAACCAATTATTTTCCCGGTCATGTAATCGTCGTAGCCATTCTCGATGAAATATCGGTTCACGGGACTGTTGAAATAAAGTCCCGACTTATCGTTGGCCGCCGGCTGGATCGTCCGCCGGCACGCGCGGCTCGTCGGGATCGAAGCCGGCCTTGGCGATTGCGCGCGCAGACGCGCGGGGCCGCGCGGCTCGTTTGCGTAGCGCCAAATCCACCTTGGCGAGACGCTCGGCCGCCGCCTCGGCGGGCAAGCGATCGAGCTCGGCATGAACCAACGCGACGTTGGCGAGCGCCATCTCGCCGCTTCCTCGAGGGTCATGGCTCGGCCAGCCTTTTATGCCACCTATACACCATAATGGTGTATAGGCGCGCGAAGTCAATAGAAAAATACTGGGCCGATTCAATCGGGAAGGACCGCGAGGCCGAGCCCGAGCGTCCCGACGATGATGTCGCTAGTTTCAACGGCCCCGCTGGTCGCCTGAGCGACGCGTGTCCCCGCGCGGGTTGGGGAGCGGGAGTCCATTTTAAGGCGTGGATGCCGGCCCGCGCGGGCATGGCGGTCCGGGTTTCAATTCGAGCCGGCCGTGCTTGCGCTCACGCGCCGTCGAGCACGTGCGTCACCTCGTCCGCGATCGCCATGGACGAGGTGAGGCCGGGGGATTCGATGCCGTAGAGATTGACCAGGCCGGCGACGCCATGCTCGCGTGGTCCCTGGATGACGAAATCCGCCGCCGCCTCGCCCTTGGGTCTGAGCTTCGGGCGCACGCCCGCGAAGTCGGGCGCGATGGTGCCGTCCTGCAAGCCGGGCCAATAGCGCCGCACCGCCTCGTAGAACTGCGCCGCGCGCTTGGGGTCGACCGTGTAGTCGATGCGGTCGATCCATTCCACGTCCGGCCCGAAGCGCGCGCGGCCCGCGAGGTCGAGCGTCAGATGATGGCCGAGGCCGGCGAACTTCTCCTCGGGTGCGGGATAGATCAGATGGGTAAACGGCGCCTTGGCCGCGAGGCCGAAATAGCAGCCGCGCGCGTAGTAGATCCCGGGCACGCTCGCGGCCGGCAGCCCCTCGAGCTTGCGCGCGATCGCCTGCGCATAAAGGCCCGCGCTGTTGACGAGAAGGCGGCACTCGATCTGGCTCGGCTGCGCCCCGCCCACCTCGAGGCGGAACCCGTCGCGCTCGATCCAGCCTGCGACGACCGGGCTCTCGAACGCGACCATCGCGCCGTGATCCTCCGCCTCGCCCTGGAACGAGAGCATGAGCCCGTGGCTGTCCATGATTCCGGTGGAGGGCGACAGGAGTGCGGCCACGCAATTGAGCGCGGGCTCGAGGGCGAGCGCCTGCGCGCGATCGAGCCAGACGAGGTCCGTGACGCCGTTCGCGTCGGCTTGGCGCTTCAGGCGCTCGAGCGCGGCGATCTGGGTCTCGTCGGTCGCGACGATGAGCTTGCCCAAGCGCTTGTAGGGGATGCCGTGCGCGGGGAGATACTCGTAGAGACGGAGCTTGCCCGCGACGCAGAGGCGCGCCTTCAAGGAGCCCGTCGGGTAATAGATGCCCGCGTGGATCACCTCGCTGTTGCGCGAGCTGGTCTCGGTGCCGATGGCGCGCGCCTTCTCGAGCAGCACCACCTCGCGCCCCGCGAGCGCCAACGCGCGCGCGACCGCGAGCCCGACCGCCCCCGCGCCGATCACCACGCATTCGACCCGCTCGACCATGCCCGTCTCTCGTCGCTCGACGCCGCGGCGAGCATGGCGGGGCGGTGCCTGCGGGTCAAGGCGCCGAGCCACCTGGCTCTTCGGGATACCCCGCTGCCCAGAGAGCGGCGCGGCAAGACCCTGGCGCTTCGGGCCGCGGCGTCCTATCTCTAGGGCGCGAGGGGCTCGGCGGGCGACCCGGACGGGCCGGAGGAAATTTGATCGAGCAGATATTGAGCTTTCTCACCGGCGGCGCGGGTGCCGCGGTCGCGTCGCGCCATGACCGGCTCGAGATCGCGGTCGCGGCCCTCCTGGTCGAGGCGGCGCGCATGGACGACCATTTCGACGCGGCCGAGCGCGCGACGATCCGGCGCCTGCTCGCCGAGCGCTTCGAGCTCGAGCCCGAAGCGACCCAGCGCTTGCTCGAGGCGGCGGAGCGCGCGGTCGATCAATCGACCCAGCTGTTTCGGTTTACCCATCTCGTGGTCGAGGAGCTCGCCCCCGAGGAGCGCGTGCGCATCCTCGAGATGCTGTGGGAGGTCGCCTACGCCGACGGAAGTCTCTCGCCCGAGGAGGATCAGCTCCTGCGCCGCATCGCGGGGCTCATCTACGTCTCCGACCGCGAGCGCGGCGAGGCGCGCCTGCGCGTGCTGCGCCGGTTGGGGCATCGCGACTAAGCCGCGCCATTGTCGCGCGCGCGGCGGCCCAGTCATGGGTCGATTTCACCTCATCCTTCGAGACGCGCCTTATGGGCGCCCTCAGGATGAGGTGAAACCCCATCGATCCAAACCCTCATCTTGAGGAGCAGCCCGCCGGCCTTCGGCCGGCCCTTCGATCCGAAGGCTGCGGCGCGTCGCGCCGCGGGCTGCGTCTCGAAAGACGAGGGTTTGAACGAACTGACCCACGGCCTACCCGCCTTGCCGCGCGCCGGCCTCGACGGTAGAGTCGCGCGGGCGAGACCAGGAGCGGCGGCCCAGGCGATGGAAATCGGCTGCGTGAGCGACCAATACCCCGACCGGCTGCGCCTCCCGCTCGCCTTCGATCCCGCGCGCCTCGAGGCCGACCTCGCGCAGCTCGACGAGGGCGCCTGGATCAAGCATTTCGTCAATCGGAACTACGAGGGCGACTGGAGCGTCTTGCCCCTGCGCGCGGCAGCGGGCGCCACCCATCCGGTCATGACCATCTATTCCGATCCGGGCGCGACCGCGTTCGAGGATACGCCGCATCTCGCGCGCACGCCCTATTTCCGCGCGGTGCTGGCGGCCTTCCGGTGCCCGCTCCAGGCGGTGCGTCTCATGCGCCTCGCCGCGGGCTCGGTCATCAAGGAGCACAATGACGGCGACCACGACGCCGAGCACGGGTCGGCGCGCCTCCACGTGCCGATCACGACCGGGCCCGAGGTCGAATTCCTGCTCGCGCGCAAGCCGGTGCGCATGGCGCCCGGGAGCGTGTGGTACCTGCGCGTCTCCGAGAACCACAGCGTCGCGAACCGCGGCCGCGACGCGCGCGTCCATCTGGTGATCGACGCGCTGGTGAACGATTGGCTGCTCGACGCCTTCGCGCGGGCGCTCTCGGACGCGGCGCGCGCGCCCGGCGCTCCGGCGTGAGCCGATTCGCCCTTCCCAGCCGCGGGTGGATTTTGGCATAATTCACACGCTCGACGGGAGGAGCGCCAACCATGATCGATCGTGCGTTCGTGTTCGAGGATTTCAAGGACCGCGTCGGCACCGTCTTCACGCTGAGCGAGGAGGGCGTCCCGCCCATCCCCTTGACCCTCGAGACGGCCGAGCTTGGCCCGGCACGCTTCGCGCGCCCGAATATGCGCCCGCCCTTCTCGCTCATCCTGATTTGCGCGCGCCCGGAAATCCTGCCCCAACGCATCTACGACTTCGACCATGCCGACATGGGCCGGCTCAGCCTGTTCGTCGTTCCCGTGGGCCGGGACGAGCGCGGGGTGCTCTATCAGGCGGTCTTCAACTGACGGGTTTGGCCGCGGCGGGGTTTTGCGCCTCGGGCGCTTGCGTTCCGGGCGCTTGCGTTCCGGGCGCTCCTGCCTCGGGGCGCCATTCCATCTCGAGATAGACCTCGTGATCCGCGACCTCGGTGAAGCCGAGGCGGCGGTAGAGCCGGAGCGCCGGATTGAATTTTTCCACGAAAATGCCGACCCAGCGGCCGGAAGCCCGCCCCTCGGCCTTGAGGGCCTCGAGGATGGCCGTGCCCAGCCCCTGGGCGCGGAACGCGGGCATGAGCGCGATGTCGACGATGTAGATGCGCGTCGGCGTCGCGTCGAGATAGAGGCGGCCCACGGGCTCGCCCTCGCGCTCCAGCACGTCGAAGCGGCGCTTCTCGATGGTCGCGTAATAGTGCTTGCGCTGGGCGGCGAATTGCTGGCTCAGGAACGCGGCCTTCTGCTCGGGCGTCCAGGGCACGGGTGCAAGCTCTTCCTCCCGCGTGGAGGCGTAGAGACGCATGAGGAACGGGACGTCCTCCTCGGTCTCGCGCCGGAGCCGATAGCCTTGGGAAACGAGCGCGGCCGGCAATTCGAATGCGGACGGCGCCGCGGCCGACGTCACGCGAGCCTCAGGTCAGTTCCGCACCGGGTATATGCCAAGGAGACAGATGCAGAAATTCATCGTCAGCACGGGCTGCATGTTGTTGTGCGGCTGCGACCCGCCCGTGCTGCCGATGCCTTGCGGTGCGAGGCCCTGGTTGGGCGCCGTGGTGCTCCAGGCCTTACCCGGAGTGGACAATCCCAGGTAGGCTTGGTTGCTCGGCGTCCCCTTCTCCTGCGACTTGGTGTTCGAAACTGAGGCATTGAGCGTGTGCAAATGCGACGGCAATTGATTGTTCGTCAGCGTGACCGCCGCCGTGCCGACGGCCTGGCCGAGCAAGCGGTTGGTGAGTCCCGGACCCTGGCCCTGGCCCATCAGGGCGCTGCCGGCCAGGTTCGGAAGCGCGAAGTTGCTCGTGCCGTTGCCGCCATAGGTGGTGCCGATGATGGTGTACAAGGCCTCGTACTGCGAGATCGGCATCAGCTGGCCCAGGCAGAGTGCCCAATCGGCGGGCGGAAAATTGAATCCGAAGCAGCGGATTTCTCCGATATATGCATTGGACATGTCGCCCTCCTCAATTCCGCGTCGGGAAGATGCCCTGAAGGGCAATGATGTAGCTGACGGTCACGGTCGGCATCATGTTGTTGTGCGCCTGATTGCCGCCGTCCAGGCCGCAGGCCAATGGGTTCAGCGTCACGCCGCTGGGCGCCGGCGTGGTGCCGTCGTTGACCGTGTAGAAATTATCCGGGCTGGAAAGCGTGCCGGGAAGCGCCGTGCCCGTCACGTTGGTCGAATTTGCCGGGGTGTTCGCGGCATTGAGCGTATGAGGGTGCATCGGCATCTGCGTCGAATTCAGCGTTACGGTTTCGGTGCCCACGGTTTGGCCCATGAGGCGAATCGTGAGGCCGGGACCCGTGCCCTGTCCAATCGGAATGCGGCCGCGGAAATCCGGCAGGCCGAAGGTCACGCGGCCGTCGCCGCCAAAGTTCGTGCCCAGCAGCGAGAACAGCGCCGTGCTCTGGTTGATGTTCAAAAGCTGGCCACTGCACAGCGCCCAGTTCCTGGGCGCGAAGATGCCGGCGAATAGGGAAATCTGGCCGAGGAATGGAGTCGACATCGAGGATGTCCTCTCTTGGTTTTGGGCCTGAAGCTCAGTTCCGGGGCGGGTAAATGCCCGACATCGCGATGCAGTAGTTGATCACGAGGGAAGGTTGCATGTTGTCGTGCGCCTGGCTTTGGCCCGCATTCTGAACCGAAGCGGGATTCAGCGCGATCACCGTCGTGACCGGGTCCGTGTAGTGTTTGGGCGTGCTGGCGCCGCCAACCGTGGCAAGCACCGCGTTGGTGGGATCGCCCGCGCCGCCCGCGGCCGTGCTGCCCGAGAGTTGGTGGGTGTGGGCCGGCATCGACGCAATCGTCACGGTGACGGTTTCCGAACCGTCCTGCTCGCCCTGGGTGTAGGTGCTGCTGAAGCTGATGGCCGCGCGCCCGCGCAAGTCGGGCAGGGCGAAGGTGGTTGTCCCGTTGCCGCCATATTGCGTGCCGAGCAACGCATACAGCGCCGAGTACTGACTGATGGCCAGAATGGTGCCATCGCAGTTGTGCCAGCCTTTTGGCGCGAAACCAAAGCCAAACGCCCGCACCTCACCGAGAAACGGATTCGACACCGGCTGCCTCCCTTGTGTTTGCTGATCGTCGAAACGGACACCCGAGGCGGGACTGAAAACGCGCCCCTTACCCTCATTGCCACCCAAAGTTAATGGTAACTCAGCTTGCGCGTCATTTCAACCGGACATTGCGCGGGATGCGGTCCGGGAAAGCGGCGGTTCTTTCGAGACACCTGAATTTCCGTTCGGCGATCGTTGGGTGACGAATTCAAGGGTTCCATACGGGAACGCGCGCGAGACCGAGCCGGAATGCCAGAATAATCCTCACGAAATGAAGTCCTTACCTCGCAAGGGGTCGCGCAGAGCGCCAATATTCCGAATGGGCGGATCGTGGAAGGCGTTCAAGGCACGACCGTCCCGGATCGGCAATAATGGTGCTCTTTCCGAGCCTTGCGCTCCGGGAACGGTATGATATGCTGACTACTATCTACGGTCGCGAAGGCCGCGTTCATTTCGGGGGCGTGCTGAGGATGGAGCCTGAAGAGTCCGGCGCTGCGGGTAGCCTTGGCTCGGCCAATGACGCGGACGGACCGGCGCGTGCCGGCCGCAAGCGCTGGGTGACGCCGCGGGTGATCGTGTCGGAAGCGCACCATGCCGGCAGCGCTCCCCACGCGGCTCCCGAGCCGAATGCCCCAGCTACTGGCAGATACTCATAGACCGACTTTAATCTTCCGCCGCTTCATGCGTTCTCGCCGCGAAACCAGGCGATGTATTTTGCCGTGGCGACCGCCATCCAGGCTGAAAGCGTCAGCGGCGCCATCTCCGGGCCCCTTTGCCGCCGATTGAGGATGCGCGCCACCCGCTCGAAATCTATGTACCTCGCGACGTTAGGATTGCGCTTGAGCCGCGCGATGTCCGCGTTCACCTGCGGGAGCGACGCGCGCAGCGTGGCGAGCAAGTCGGGATCGAACGTATCCTGATAAAGATCCCGGTTCTGGAATTCGGGCGGGTAGATATCGGCCAGCGCCTTGCACGCCAGGTAACGCTGCCGGCCGCCCTTCGCGTAGAGATCTTCTGGGATCGAGAGTCCCAGCTCCACCACCCGCTTGTCCCGGAACGGGCGGGTGATGTCCAGGCCGCTCGCGGCCGCCAAATCCGCGTCGTTGGGCGGCCGATATCGCCCGGCCCAGTTGCCGACCGAGCGCAACAGCCTTTCGCGCGGCGAACGGTAGGGCTCGATCGCCGTCCTCAGGTTGGACGGATCGATTGCGCCGCTCCGCACGGCCTCGGCGGCGAAGGCCGGCGCAACGGGCGGCTTGCGCCACGCCTGAAACGGCGCAACCGTGCTCCTGACGCGCGCGGCGGCGCGCCTGAGCCATAAGGGCGCGAAGGCGCCGACCACGGCGCCACGCAGAACTTGCAACGGGTTCTCCTTGCATGCGCGTGTCCGCCAGGCGAGCTCGGCCAGGAACCAGCGATAATGCCCGGTGCGCAGGAAATAAGGCATCATGCTGCCGACGCGCGGATTGACCGTGTCGTCGCCGCCGACGCCGTCCATCAAAAGCCGCGCCCCGGATCGGGTCGCCTCGCGGAGCAGGGCCGCCGTGATCGAATAGAGCACGGGCGGTATATGCCCCGCGATCGCGAACGTTTGCTCGAGATCCTCGTAGGCCGATTTCTCGTCGCGCACGAAGTAGCGCACGTCGAGATGCGGCATGCGGCGGCGGCACAGCTCGACCCAGTGCCGGGCCGAGCGGCGCGGGCCGCGATAATCCTCGGGCAAGACCGACGAGATGGCCGTCAACTTGCGCCCTTGGGCGCTCAAGAGCGGGCCGGACAGCCCGGCGATGGCCGCGCTGTCGTAGCCGGCGCTGAGCAGAAGCGCGGGCGGCGCGATCAGCCGGCGGATACGGCATTCGACGGCCTCGGTGAGGATTTCGCGATAGGCCCTGACGTAATGCGCCTCGTCGCGGCCGAGATCGAGGGGCGCGTCCCGCGGCTCCCAATAGCGGCTCGCCGTCACCCTGCCTCCGGCGTCGACGACGACCGTGCTTCCGCCGGGTACGAGCCGAATGTCCTCGAAGAACGTCGCGCCGTCGCGGGTAGCGCGTTGGAAGAGCAGGTATCGCGCGATCTGCGCGTCCGAGAGGCGGCGCGGCACGTCATCGAGCGCCCACAGCGCCCTGGCCTCGGTCGCGAAGGCGAAGAAATCCTTGCCGGCATGGTGATGGAAGTAGCGCTGGCCCATGTGATCGCGCGCGAGGACGAGCTTCTTCGCGCGACCGTCCCAGATTGCGAAGGCGAAATCGCCGATCAGATGAGCGGCCGCGTCCGCGCCCCATTTTTTGTAGGCACGCAGGATGAAGGCGCTGTCGGGCATGTCGCGGATGTCGCCGGCGGAAAGCCCGAAGGCTTCGGCCAATTCCTCGCGATTGTCGATCCGACAATCCGCGACCAGCGTGAGATCGGCCTCGCGGTCGGCGAGCGGCTGCGCCTCGAACAGATCCTCCTCGTTCACCCGCATCAGGCCATGGCCGAGGCCGACGGCGCCGAGAACGGCACTCTTGCGCCCGTCGGGCCCGCGATGGGCGAGCGCGTTGCCCATGCGCTCCAGGTCGCGCGCGGAAACCTCCCCGCCGTCGAAGCGTAAGATGCCGAAGATCGCGCTCATGGGTTGGCGTTGCGCCTCAACTGGATTGGCCCGGCCTCATCCATCATAATACGCGCGCCGCGCCAACCGGAAAGCCTTTGCCGCGCATGGAAAATTCGAGCGTCAGCCCCAGTCGCGAATACGACCTGATGGAGCGGGCTGGCGACTATCCCGAGCGCGCGGGCCCGCCCGAGCGCTCGCTGGTGGTTTGCTCCCAGCCGCGTTCCGGCAGCACGCTGTTGGGCGAGGCGATCTATTTCGCCGGCGGGCTGGGCAATCCGCTCGAGTACTTCCATGCCGGCTTCCGGCCGAAATTCGAGCGGCGCTGGAAGCCCGCGAGCTTCAGCGATTACGTCGCCAGGCTGTACCGCTCGAGGACCGATCCCAGCGGCGTGTTCGGGCTCAAGCTGTTCTGGGTGGACGTGGTCGACCTCCTGCATGAATGCGCGCCCGACGAGTTCGCGTTCCTCGATTGGCGCCATCCGGGCGATCTGGCGCCGGAAACGCACAGGCGCATCTTCGGGATTTTGCGCGATTTCATTCCCAACCCGACCTTCGTCTTCCTGACCCGGCGCGACGAGATACGGCAGGCGGTCTCGCACGTCGTCGCCGGCCGGTCCCGCGCCTGGCGGCAGTTTCCGCGGCAGGCACGGAAGGACCTCGACGCCGAATACGAATTCCATCGCATCTTGCAGTACCTCGGCGTCATTCAGCGCCACAATGGGCATTGGCGGGACTTCTTCCGCGCCAATGCGCTCGCTTGCCATCGCATCGTCTACGAAGATCTCGAGGCGGACTACGAAGGCACGTTGAGAAAATTCTTCGCCGCGGTCGGCCGGCCCGATGCGCCGATTCCGCCGCCGCGCCTCCAGAAGCAGGCCGACGCGCGATCCGAGGCGCTGGTCCAGCGGTTCCGGGCCGAATTCCGGCAGCGCGCGAGCGCTACGCCGCCGCCGCCGCCCGCACCCGATACACCCAGCAATTGATCGCGAAGCGCGAATCCGCGAAGCGCCTCGACGGGCAGCCGACCGGCATCACCTCGTGTGGCGCCCAGGACGGGAAGACCAGCAGCGTGTCGTGCTCCGGCTCGACGTCGATGAAGCTGCGCAGGCTCGCGTCGCCGATGGCGTAGAGGCGCAACGCGCCCCCGGCGAATGCTTTGGGTCGCGCGTGGAAATAATAGACCGCACTCAGGACGCGGATGCGGTCGCGCTCGCTCGCGGTCTGGGTGTCGATGTGGCGCTTGTAGAACGCGCCGTCGTTGTGCGCCACGAGCTGCAGCTCGAATTTGGGCCGCTCAACGGGTGTGGCGCCCAGCCTTGCGACCAGCTCGGGCACCAAGGCGCGCAGCCTGTCCTTGAGCATCGGCTTGTAGGGACCGAGATCGCGGGTCCCTGTCGAGACGCGGAAGTCGGGTCTGATCCTGCCTTTGCCGGCGAAGCCGGTCTTGGTCGGCTCGAACGCCGCCTCGTGGCCGAGCGCGAAGGCGAGCAGGCCCGCCGCCGCGTCCGCGCCCAGGAAATCGCGCAGCACCAGATAGGGCGGCATGAGGATGCGCGGCGCCGGCGGGGCGGCGACGCTGTCGCTCGGGCGAGCGTCGATCGCGGTCATGCGCGCTCACTCTTCCCGGCGTTGCGCATTGCCGGCGTGATTCCGGTGCGCGCGCCCTTCGACGGCAGGCGACATCAGGGTCTTGCGGCGATCGAAGCGCTCGTCCCGGTTCGGGCCGTCGGCATCCACATAATGGAGGAACGCCTGGGCGCAGCGCTCGCCCTCGAAGCGCTCGCGCCAATGCGCGCAATCGCAGCCGCGGTAGAGCAGCCCGTCGCCCGGCGCGAGACGCGCCGCGGCCGGCCCCGTTTTGCCCTCGATATGAAGCGGCCAGGGATCGGCCGGCACCTGGCCGATGTTCAGGCTCAGGCTGATTTCGCACGCCGGCCGGTCGCGGTGGCGTCGCAGCACGTCGCCGCGCTTGTAGAGCCGGAAATAGGAATAGGTCGGGTAAAGGCGGCAACCGGCGGCCGCGGCCACGCGCGGGCGGAGATATTCGAGCAAGCCGTCGAACGCCGCGTCGCCATAGCCGGCGGGCGTGTTGGGGACTTGGCGTTCTCCGGACGGCATCAGCAGGCTCGCGAATTTCGTGTGCACGTAGGCCCAGAGGAAATCCACCAGCGCCGGCTCGATCAGCTTCGGCACCACGAGGTAGCCCTGCCGGGCAAAGAGATCCGGTGGCGCGGCGGGCGCATCGATCTCGGCGCGGTCCGCGGTGCTCATGGCGCTACACGAAGCACGCGATTTCGGCGATGTCGGGTGCCACGGGGTAGCCCGTGAGCTCCACGCCCGCCGCATCGAGCCAGGCATGGGCGTCGAGCGGCTTTTCGGTGCCGCGCCGCGCGCCGAAGCGCATGACGCTGGCAATGCCGCGGCGGCGCAGCATGAACTGGGCCGCCATGGCCTGGGGCAGGCACACCGCCTTGAACGGGACCCAGCGCGCCGAGCGCGTCACCGCCCAGCCGACGTCGCGCGCCAATAGCGCCTGGCCCGGCGTCGCGCCGGCGGCGTCGCGCGCGGCGCGCGGATCGCTCGGCGCGACGAAGGTGCCGAGCCGTCCCGCGAGGCGCGGGAAGGGAACGAGGATCAACGCGAGGCGCGCCGCCAAGAGGCACGCCACCGCCTCCGCCACCAGCATGCGGCGGCGGCCATCGACTTCCGCGAACCTACGCAGCGGGCGGCGGATCGAGCGCGACGGCGCCATGTTTCACCAGCTCGTTGAGGAACGCTTCCACTTCGGCGCGGCACACCTCGGGCGTCACGTCGAACTCGCGCTCCAGTTGGGCGCAGAGGACGTCGAGGTCCTGCGGCGCCTCGAGCAATTCCCACACCCGGGTACCGACCTCGCTGAGCCCGATATAGTTGCCCTTCTCGGCGCTCATCATGATCAGCTCCTCGCCGACCTTGGCGGACAGCCAATCGCCTTGCTTCTTCACGATCATGCGACTTCTCCCAACGCCGCCCGCGCCGGGACGGCCTCGCTCGACGGATCGTAGCCCAAGCGCCGCATCATGGGCGCGTGCGCGGCTTCGATGCGCATCGCTTGCTCGCGCGTCAGCTCGTCGCGCCAGGCGCCGGCCTGGCCGCGCCGGAAGAAGTTCCCGCCGGGCCATGGGTCCGGGGCCTCGCGAAAGCCTCTTTCCCGCTCCTGTCTCCGCAATTCCGCGAAATCGGCCAGGGCGACCGACCGCGCGATCCGGTCGGCCGGCGCCGGATAGCCGGCAAAGGCCAAGGCGCGCGCGAAGGTGCCGGCGGTGTCGGCCTGCAAATCCTCGTAGCGCACCAGGCAAACCGGAATGTCCCGCTGATCGAGCCAGCTCGCGACATGCCGGCTCCAGTCGCCGAGCTTTTGCCGAAGCTGGGAATGTTGCCGGTCGGGCTTGGCGCACTGCATCTTGTACTCGTCATTCATCATCCCAATCGATTCGTCGATGCTGACGCCGTTGTGATTGGCGACCGACGGCGCCACGTCGCGCGGATCGCGCACGATGACGATGGCGCCGTGCGCGCCGCGCGCGCCCGCGAGCAGGGGCTCGCCCTTCGGCGTCCGCGTGTAGGCGTCATGGACCTTGACGAAGCGGACCGGCGGCGCGTCTTCGGGCTTGTCGTTTTCGTCGTCCACTGCGCCGCTCGCCAGCGTCTCATGGACCCGCGGGCGCAAGCAGTCGATCTCGTCATGGGTGAGCAGGCCGGAATCGAGCAAGGTGAGATAATCGAACGGCCCGCGCGCGCTGGCGAGGCCGCCGCGCACCGGCATGTCGTTGATGTCCACCGCCGCGCCGTCCTGGGCCGAAAGATTCGCCACCAGCATCCGGAACCAGGTATTGCCGGATTTGGGATAGGAGGCGAGCCAGATCGCGCGCGTCATGCCGGCACCCTCTGCGCCAGGCCGATCTCGTCCCAGTGGCGCTCGAGCCCGGATATGACGTCCGGCATCTGCGCGAAGTCGAGATGCCGGGTCAGATGGAATATGCCGGCGCTGTTGGCGATGGCGCTCGCGGCACGGAAATAGTCCGCCTTCTGCCCGAGACGGCGGACCAGGAGCGGCCGATAGGCGTTGCGGCCCAGCAGCAGCGCGCCATCGACGAGGTTCGGCCTTTCGATGCCGGGCGCGTTGGGCGGGAGCGCCTCGCGCAACGCATAGACCGCGCCGAGCGGCAAGGGAGCGGCGAAAGCCGCGGCCGGCTCGACGTAGAATTTCTCGAGGCGCCGGCGCACCGCCGCACCGCGGCTCGCGTCGAGGCCGAGCCGGTCGATCGCCTGGGCCCATAATTTGAGTTGGCGCCCGTCTGGATGAACGATCGGGACCGCGCCCGCTTCGATGAGGATCGCGCACACATCGTCGGCCACCAGCGGGAAGCCGTGCCGGGCGAGCGCCGCCGCAAGGGTCGACTTCCCCGCCCCCGAGGGGCCGCAGAACAGCACCGCCTTGCCGCCCACGCGCACGGCACTCGCATGGAGCACGATCTGGCCGCGCTGATGCAGAAGGATGCCGAGGACGGTGCCGATCAGGAAGATCGCGATGTCGTCGGCTGCGGCGCCGTTCTCGGGCTCGACGTCGATCGCGCGCCCGCCGTCGAGGAGGAAGCGCGCCACGTCCGGTATGCGCAGGAGAAAGCGCGCGCCCGCGATCTGCCAGGTGGGGCCCGCGGCGCCCGCATCCTCGAGCGCCTCGGGGACCGGGCGCGCCTTGATGGTCACGTCGGGCGACCGGCCGTCCGCCGCCCCCGGGATCAGGCCCGGGAGGACGAACTCGCTTTCGACCGATAGCCCGGCGACGCTGTAGGCGTGCACCCCGACCGCTCCTGAATTCACGTTGCCCGTCAATACGATAAAGGCCTTTAGGGCACCCGTCGATCCTACAGTACAATGGCGCGAATTCAAGGGTCGCGCTCAACCTTCGCGTTGGCCCGCGCCAGTGCCAGGAAATGCAGGGAGACCGTGCGCCATGACCGCCCGCGCCGCCGCGCAATGCCGATGAGCGCTTCCGGCCGCGCGCGGCCCGAGGCGGCGCCGCGGCCGCTCGCCGTGCGCGCATTGCGCCGGCTTTGGCACATCCTCGTCGAAGCACCCTGGCGCCTGGCGGTCGATGCGCCCTATCGCGAGGTGCGGCGGCTCGACCGGCACCCGCCCGCGGGCGCGTTCCAGCCCTCCAACGACACGAGCGCCGACCGCTATCCGCGCATCTTCCGCTTCCTCCAGGCCGAGCTGGGTGCCGAGACGCCGGCGCGCATCCTCTCGTTCGGCTGCTCGACCGGCGAGGAGGTGTTCACGCTCCGGCGCTATTTCCCCCATGCGACCCTCAAGGGCATCGACATCAATCGCGCCAACATCGCGCTCTGCCGGAAGCGCTTGGCCGAGAGCGGAGACCGCGCCATCTCGTTCGAGGTCGGGCACGCGACGGCGGCCGAGGCGAGCGGCGGCTACGACGCGATCCTGTGCATGGCGGTGCTGCGCCACGGGGCGCTCGGCCTGCCCGGCGTCGCGCGCAGCGACCCCCTGATGCGCTTCGAGGATTTCGCGCGCGCGATCGAGGATTTCCGGCGCTGCCTCAAGCCGGGCGGGCTGCTCGCGATCCGGCACAGCAATTTCCGCCTGGCGGACGCGCCGGCGGGGGTCGATTTCGAGACCGTGCTGCGGGTCGAGACCGGTCCGGGCACGGCCATCTTCGGGCCCGACAACCGGCTCGTCCCGGGCGCCCTCTATCCGGACGCGGTGTTCCGCAAGCGCCGCGCGTAGCGCGGGCAGCAATTCTATGTGAATCGGAAAGCGGGGTCTTGCGAAGAGGCGCCGGGCGACGTCGAGCGCTCGGACGCGCGGCGTTGTCAGCAGCCGCTGCCGGGCCTGCTGGGGCTCACGCAGTTGCTCATGCCTGGCGCCGCGCCCGTGTTCTGGTAGCCGGGCACGCCGTTGCCGCCGCCGCCGCCGCCACCGCCGGTCGCCGCGGCGAACGCGGCCGAGGTCGTGACGGTGCCGAGCGGCACCACCGCCTGGATATCGGCGGCGGCCTTGATGCCGTTGGGCGTGTTGAGGGTCTGATAGTAATTGAGCGCGTCGCCGAGCCCGGCGCCGGCGGCATTCTGCTGCGACGCGCTGGCGCTCGAGGCGAGGAAGACCACGTCGTCCGCGAGCGTGGGGTCGGCTTCGACCGCCTGCGCGATCGCGGCACGCAAAGCAGCGCCGCCATTGGGATATTGCGAGAACAGCGCCGAGATCTGGGCGCTCGGCGTGCCGACATAGGTGCCGGACGAATTGTACGATCCCGCCTCCGCCCCCGCCGCGACGAGGAGGAAGCCCGAGAAGACGATCGCCGCCAGTCCGAGTTTACGCATCGTCGACCTCGTTTTGGCGCGCCGATCGCGAGGCGCGCGCGCCGCCGCCCACCGCTCAGTAGCTCCACGCCACGCCGAACGTCACCACGTTCCGGCCCAGGCTCTGCTGCGCCACGTTCGACGACAGCGACAGATACTGATAGTCGAGCGTGAGCTTGAAGTCGCGCCACACGCTGTAGCTGAGCGTGCCGCCGAGCGTCCACGCATCGTCCCGGCGGGGGTTGTTGATGTAAGTCGTATGGATGTAGCCGCCGCGCCCCGTGAAGCCCCAGATCTGGGACAGCGTGTAGGCGCCTTGGCCGATCGCCGACAGGACCTTGGTCGAATCGCCGGCGGCGGCGCCGCTCGCGGTCGCGGCCTGGGAGACGCCGATCGTCTCGGTGACGTTTGCGCTCAGGTCGATGTAGGGCTGCGGGTAGTAATGGAGCTGGCTTCCGAACAGCGTGCTATTGGTGGTGCCGTTGGACGCACCGAGCGCCCGGGTCCTGAAGTTCTCGGCCTGATAGCCGCCATAGGCCTCGCCGCGAAACAGGCCGATCTGCTCCGAGCCGACGCCGGCAAGCGCGCGGTAGCCGCTCGAATTGAACGAGCTGGTCGCATAGGTGCGCGTATCCAGCGCCCCTTCGGTATAGACGTAGAACTGGGGCAGGAACCAGAAGCCGCCCTTGCCGGTGCCGGTATAGGTGGTGCCGTTCGGCGACACGGCACCGGTATGGTCGTAACTGATGTTCACGGCCGACCCGTCGAGGCCGACGAAGGCGCGTCCGAAATCCTTCTGCGCGCCGGCCGTGCCGGAGAACTGGTTGTAGGAGACCGGGTTCACCGACGGCGCGAGCCCGACGCCGGTCGAGTTCAAAGACGTCGTGCTGCTCTCGACGCCGAGCGAGCTGAACAGGTCCTTCTGGCGCAGATAGTCGGCCTGGCCGTGGATGAAGAGATCGGGTGTGGGATCGTATTCCTCGAGCGCACCCGCGTTCGCGGTCACCGTGTCGGCGCCGCTGGCGCCCGACGCGGTGTAGGCGCGCACGTCGGCGAGACCGTAAAGCGTGCTCTTGAGGATGCCGTCGGTCGTCTGCGCCAGGAAGCTGGGCGTCGCGCGCACGCCCCAGGACGAGATTTTGTTGGTGGCACTCTGGTTGACGTTGCTGTCGTAGATGCCGCCGAGGAACATCGAGGGAGAGACCAGCCACGAGCCGAGGGGCATGGCGTGCTCGACGTCGCTCCGCGTGGGCGGTGCGGCCGGATTGCTCGCGTCCGAGGAAACCGGTGGCGCCGTGACCGTCTGGGCCGCAGCCGTCGAGGCGAAGCCGAACGCCACCACGCACGCGCACGCGACCCGATAGCCACGCCGAGCGTTCCTGCGCGCGCTCATCGAAAGGCCCATCGGCACTACGACGCCCCCTTTACGGCGCTTGGGCGGCACTAATTCCACCTACGTTTTTCTACCATATACTGAGAGAGCCGCGACACGAAAATGGTAAAATCCTTACCTTGTCGGGATCGCGCGGCCGCGCGCGGCGCAACCGCCTCGGCCGCACCGGAGTCGGTTTGGCGTGCCTATCGATAGCACATTGATATAACAAATGTTTTCTGCATGTTCCCGGAAGGGTTGAGGGCCGGAATCGAAGGCAAACGCGGGGGTGGCGCGTATTGTTTCGCCTAGGGCCCTATGATAATCCTTTGTCAATCGGTTCAAACGCATAGCACGGGTGCGAGGCTCCTTTCACCTGGCGTGCGGTAGCTTATGCCGAACCCGGCCCGTCATCGTGAGGCGCAGCGTCGCGGCGCGTATGGACGACACGACCTCAGCCTTGCCACCGGTCCCGCGCGCGGACCGGACGGCTTTCTCGAGCGCCGCGAGTGCGATCCCCATTTCGGCCGAGCCGTGCGAGTGGGCGCTGTTCGGGCTGCTGATCGCCGGTCTCGCCTGGGTCCCCTTGTGGCACGCGAGCACGGACCCGTTCGCCTGGGGCGTCAATGCGATTCTGTTCCCCGGCCTCGTCGCCGTTTACGAGATTTCGCTGCTCGCGCGCGGCCGGCCCCATCCGGTCGGGCTGCGCGCGCTGGCACTTCCCGTGGGGTTGTGGGCGGCGGTGGTCGTCTGGATTCTGCTCCAGGATTCGACCTGGGTCGGCGCCCTGGTCGGCGCTCCCATTTGGCGCACCGCCTCGCACGAGCTCGCGAAGCCGTTGGCCGCGAGCGTCAGCATCGACCGCGACCTCACGACGCTCGCGCTGCTTCGGCTGCTCACCGCGTCGAGCGCCTTCTGGCTGGCACTCCAATTGTGCCGGCGTCCCGACCGCGCGGCCCTCTTGGTCGGCGCCGTCGCCGCGATCGCGTGCGTCTACGCGCTCTATGGGCTCGCCGAGATGCGCGCGAGCCATGCGAGCTTCGTCGCCTCGACCTTCATCAACCGTAACGCGTTCGCGACCTATGCGGGCATCGGCCTGGTCGCGTTCTGGGGCCTGATCCTCCAGGCCTACCGGCGCGGCGTGATCGACGGCGCCGGGGCGCTCCGGACGCGCGTCGCATCCTGGATCGACACCACCGGCCGCGCCGGCGCTCCGCTCATCGCAGGCGCCGCGGTGGCGCTCGCGGCGCTTCTCCTGACCGGCTCGCGCGGCGGCGCGGTCGCGACCGCGACCGGCCTGTTCACGACCGGGGCGCTGGCACTCGGCGCGGGCAGGGGACGGCCGGGCGTTCCGGCGGCACTCGTGGTCGCGTGCGCGCTGCTCGTCGGGGTGGCGCTGCTCGCCTTCGGGAACGCGCTGGTCGCGAGCCTCGCGGACCGAGGTGTGAGCGACGCGAACCGCCTCGCGGTCTATCGCCTGACGCTGCGCTCGATCCTCGACCGGCCGTTGCTCGGCTACGGCTATGGCACCTTCCGCGACGTCTTCCCGCTGTTCCGCGACCGCTCGCTCCCGGTCCAAGGCATTTGGGGCCAGGCGCACGACACCTATCTCGAGCTGTTCCAGGGGCTAGGGCTCTTGTTCGGCACGCTCTTCCTGATCGCGGTCGCAACGCTCGTGCGGCGCTCCGTGTCGGGGGCCCTCGCGCGGCGCGAGAACGGCCTGGCACCGTTGGTCGCCGCCGGCGCGGCCGCCCTCGTGGGCGTTCACGCGCTGGTCGATTTCGGGCTTCAGATTCAGGCCGTGGCGCTCACCTTCGCGGCCCTCCTGGGCGCGGGCGTGGCCCAGTCCGCGAGCTCCCGCGTCGCCTTGGAAGATTCTTCAACCTAGCCTAGACTTCGCACCCATGAACGAGATCCTGAGACCGGCCAAGATCGGCCCCACGCTCCCGCCCCTGGGCCAGGAGCGCGAGGCCGAGCGCCGCCTAGACCTCAGGGAGATCCTGAGCTTCCTGTGGCGCCAGTGGAAGTTCATCGCGAGCGTCGCCGCGGTGGTCTTCGCGCTCGGCGTGCTCATGCTGATGTGGCAGACGCCGCTCTACACCGCGACCGCCCAGGTGCTCCTCGACCGCACCAAGGAAGTGGCGCTCGGGCCGGACGCGATCCTCCAGACCGCGAACGTCGACGTCGCCGTGCTCGAGGGCGAGATGGCGATCATGCGCTCCTACGTGCTGCTGCAGCGCGTGGTGAAGAGCCAGGACCTGGTCAAGGACCCCGAGTTCGGCGTCCATCCGCCGGCCCCGCAGTCCGTCTTCGATCGCGTGCTCTCGTTCGTCCTCAACCCGTTCTCGTTTCTCGACAAGGCGCCGCCGCCCGAGGCGACCACCACCGTGCCCGGCGTCGACGGCCAGATCCCGGAAGGACAGACGCGTTCGCCCGCGGCGCTCGCGCTCATGCATTCGACGCTCGCGCTCGAGGGCGCGCTCAAGGTCTCGCGCGGCGGCCAGGGCTTCCTGATCAACGTCTCGGTCACCGCGAAGAGCCCGATGCGCGCGGCGCGCCTCGCCAACGCGATCGCCGACTCGTACCTGGTGGACAAGCTCGACACGCGCCTCGACGCCGCCAAGCGCGCGGAAGCGTGGCTCAACGACCGGCTCCAGGACCTGCGCAAGCAGGTGCAAAGCTCGGAAGAGGCGGTGACCCGGTTCGAGGCCGAGCATGGCCTGGTCAAGACCGGCAGCAACGTGACGCTCAGCCAGCAGCAGCTCTCCGACCTCAACGCCAAGCTGGTCGATGCGCGCGCCGACGCCGCGCAGAAACGCGCGCGCGTCCAGATCCTCGACACGCTCCAGGCCAAGGGCAAGAGCATCGAGGATCTGCCCGACATCGGCAACGCGGGCGCGTTGCCGGCGCTGCGCCAGAAGCTCGCGGCGCTGTCGCAGGAAGAGGCGGATCTCATGGCGCGCTATGAGCCGACCCATCCCTTGGTCGTGAACATCCGCGCGCAGAAGCGCGACGTCGAGCGCGCCATGGCCGCCGAGGCGCAGCGCCTCGCGAGCGGCCTGCGCAACGAGCTGCGCCTCGCGGATTCGCGCGTCGCCTCGCTCGAGCAGTCGCTGCGCGCGGTGACCGGCCAGCAGAACATCGACAACGCGACCGCGATCAAGCTCCAGGATCTCGAGCGCACGGCCACGGTCAACCGCTCGCTCTACCAGGACCTGCTCCAGCGCTCCAAGATCACGGCCGAGCAGTCGACCTTCGAATCCCAGAACGCGCGCGTGATCACGCCCGCGCAGCCGCCGGGCGGGCCGAGCTACCCGCGCCGGACCCAGTCGCTCATGTTCGCGCTCATCGTCGGCGTGATCCTCGGCATCCTGGGCGCCATCGCGAAGGAGATGCTCAACGAGGGCTTCTCCACGCCGAAGCAGACGGAATACGCGCTCGGGCTCCCGGTGCTGGCCTCGGTCAGCCAGATCGACTCGCGCGACCTCAAGATCGACGAGACCAACGTTCCGCTCGGCGACTACGTCGCGGCCAAGCCGCTGTCGCGCTACAGCGAGGCGATCCGCTCGCTCCGGAGCGGCGTCCAGATGACCGACATCGACCATCCGCCCAAGATCGTGCAGGTGACCTCGACCGTGCCGGACGAGGGCAAGACCACCATCTCGCTCTCGCTCGCGGCGTCGGCGGCGCGCTCGGG
This sequence comes from Alphaproteobacteria bacterium, assembly GCA_035509415.1. GTDB lineage: Bacteria > Pseudomonadota > Alphaproteobacteria > JACZXZ01 > JACZXZ01 > DATJLQ01. The sequence goes on along the minus strand of DATJLQ010000184.1, from coordinate 7,712 downwards.
GCTCAAGGTGCTCCTGGTCGAGGGCGATTTGCGCAACCCGTCGATCTCGCGTCGCACCGGGATCGAGAACAAGGAGGGCCTGGTCGACCTCTTGCTCGGGCAGACGACGCCGGACCAGGTGGTCTCGTTCCGCGAGGGGGTCGGCTATTGGTTCCTCAGCGCCGGGCGCAAGGTGCAGAATCCGCCCGACCTCCTGGGCTCGGAGCGCATGAAGGCGCTGATCGCGGGCTTTCGCGACGGCTACGACCTGGTGGTGATCGACTCGCCGCCCGCGGGGCCGGTGATCGATCCCATCGTGCTCTCGCACATCTGCGACAAGGTCGTGCTGGTGGTGCGTTGGGGCTCGACCGCGCGCGAGCTCGTGAAGCATTGCGCCGAGCGGCTCGGCGGCCACGCCAAGATCGCGGGCGTCGTGCTCAATCGCGTCAACGAGCGCCAGGCGCAGAAATACGGGCGCTACGGCTACTCGTACTATTACGGCCGCTACTACAAATCCTATTACACCGATTGAGCGCCATGCGCGTCCCGGCTCTGCGCGTCCTCACGGCCCTCGCCGCGATCGGCTGCGCCGCGTTCGCCATCTGGCGCGGCGCGGCCGTGGCATCGTTCGGCCTCGCCGAGATCGAGGGGGCGTCGGCCGAAACCGCACCCCGTCTCGACGCCTGGGTGCGCGTGCCGGGGATCGCGGGCCTCGCCCTCGACGTTGCGCTCGCGGCGCCGACCGATCCCCGGGACGCGGCCGCCGTGCGCCGCCATCTCGAGGAGGCGAACGCGCTTGCCGCCGTGCGGCCGGCCTCGCCGCGCGCGTGGCTGCTCGTCGCGGGCGCGCGCTACGTCGCGGCCAGGCCGACGCCCGACGTGCTCTCGGCCCTACGGCTCTCCGACCGGACCGGCGCCAACGAGGGTGCGCTCATGCTCGAGCGCGGCATTTTCGGCCTCGTCATTTGGACCGCACTTCCCGAGGATCTGCGCCGCCGCACCGCGAGCGACATCGCGGTCGCCCTCGCCGAGACCTCGGTCGAGGACAAGGATTTGACGCCCGCGCGCGAGGTTCTGGCGGCGGCCAGTGCGGCGACGCGCGAGGACGTGGCGGCGCGCCTCCGCGCCCAAGGCGTCTTGCCGGGCGATCTCAAGCGCATGGGCCTTTAGGTCCAGGCGCCCCGCATCGAGAAAGCGCCCGAGCGCGCCCGTGACCGGTTCCGTCTACGTCCAGTATGGATGCGGCCTCTCGGCGCCGGCGGGGTGGCTCAATTTCGACGCCTCGCCGCGTCTCCGCCTCGAGCGCGTGCCGGGGCTGGGCGCCCTCTTGGGCGCGAGCCTCGGGCGGCTTTTCCCCGCGAGCGTCCGCTACGGCGACATCGTGCGCGGCCTCGGCCTGCCCGACGGCGCCGCGCGGGCGGTCTATTGCAGCCACGTGCTCGAGCATCTCGCGCGCGACGACGTGCCGCGAGCGCTCGCCAACAGCTACCGGCTCCTGGCGCCGGGCGGCGTGTTCCGCCTCGTGGTGCCCGATCTCGAATGGCGCGCCGCACGCTATCTCGAGGCGCGCCGCGCGGGCGCGGGCGACGCCGCCGACCGGCTGATGGAAGCGCTCGAGCTCGGCACGCGCCGCCGCGCAAGCGATCCCGTCTCCCTGCTGCGACAGGCCTTCGGGCGGTCGCGTCATTGCTGGATGTACGATTTTGCCGGCTTGCGGGCGTTGCTCGCCGAGGCGGGCTTCGTCGCCATCCGGCGCTGCGCCTTGGGCGACGCCGCCGACCCGATGTTCGGGGCCGTCGAGGACCCCGCGCGCTTCCAGGCGGGCGATGCGCGCGAGCTCGCGATCGAGGCGGTGCGGCCGCCCGCGGACGGCGTCGCCGAGCTGGCACCGGAGGAGCGTTAGGGACGCGCATGTGCGACGGCGCCGGCACTCTCGCCGACCGTTTTGCGGTCGATCCGGTCGCGCGTGCGATGGACCTCCGCTTGCGATGACGCCTTACTCAAGGGGAAGATTCGGCGCCAAGGCGCCCGGCTTCGAGCGCCCCACCCAAGTGCCGCGCGACGCCGAGGAGCATCGCCGCTGGCAGGACGCCAATCGCGCGTGGTGGGAAGCGACCCCCATGCGCTACGATTGGGACGCGGCACTCGGCGCCGAGGCGGACAGCACCGCCTATTTCGAGGAAATCGATCGGCGTTTCTTTGGCTCCGCGCGGCACTTCCTGCCGTGGCGCGCGCGGCCGTTCGATTTCGTCATCCCGTTCGACGAGCTCGGCGACAAGGACGTGCTCGAGGTGGGCGTCGGGCAAGGGACCCACGCGCAGCTGATCGCGCGCCACTGCCGGTCCTTCACCGGCATCGATCTGACCCGTGCCGCGGTGAGTACGGCCGCGCGCCGCTTCCAACTGTTCGGCGTGCCCGCGCGGGTGGCGCAGATGGACGCCGAGCGCATGGGCTTCCGCGATGCGAGCTTCGATTACGTATGGAGCTGGGGCGTCGTCCACCACACCGCCGATCCAAGGCGCGCGCTCGAGGAAATCCATCGCGTCCTGCGCCCGGGCGGGCGCTGCGGGCTGATGGTCTATTACCGCTCCTGGTGGAGCTATCACGTCGCCGGATTCGCGCATGCGCTGTTGCGGGGCGAGGCGTTGCGGCCCGGCGGCGTCCCGCGCGCGCGGCAGGCGGCGACCGACGGGGCGCTCGCGCGTTACTACCGGCCCGGCGAATGGCATGCGTTGGTGCGGGGCCTGTTCGCGGTCGAGCGGTTGCGCATTTTGGGCTTGAAGAGCGACGTCTTGCTGTTGCCCGCGGGATGGGCGAAGCGCGCCGCGATGGGTGCCCTGCCGGACGGGCTCGCGCGCCTCCTGACGACGCGATTGCGCATGGGGTCGCTCATGGTCGTCGAGATGCGGAAGCCGGCGCCGCCGGAGCGCGCCGCCGCGCCCGCGAGCGCATCGAGGGAACGGATTTAGGGACGCCCATGTGCGGCATCGCCGGCATTTTCGCCTATCATTACGCCGCCAACCCGGTCGATCGCGCGGAGCTCGCGCGCATGCGCGCGCATATGGCCGCGCGCGGGCCGGACGGGGAGGGGGACTGGGCGGCGGAGGACGGCCGGGTCGCCCTCGCGCACCGGCGCCTCGCGATCCTCGACCTCTCGGCGCGCGCCGCCCAGCCGATGGCGAGCGCCGACGGCCGTCTCGTCATCACCTACAACGGCGAAATCTACAATTACCGCAGCCTCCGCCGCTCGCTCGAGGCGCGCGGCCGCACCTTCCGCACCGAGAGCGACACCGAGGTCCTGCTCGAGCTCTACGCCGAGAAGGGCCCGGCGATGGTCGACGAGCTACGCGGCATGTTCGCGTTCGGCCTTTGGGACGCGGCGCGGCGCGGGCTCTTCCTCGCGCGCGACGGCTACGGCATCAAGCCGCTCTACTACGCCGACGACGGCTGGACGCTGCGCTTCGCCTCGCAGGTAAAGGCGTTGCTCGCGGGCGGTGCCGTATCGCGCGATCCGGAGCCCGCGGGATGGGCCGGATTCCTCCTGTTCGGCCACGTGCCCGAGCCATTCACGACCTACCGCGAGATCCGCGCGTTGCCGGCGGGCAGCACCGCCTGGGTCGAGGCGCGCGGCCTCGAGGCGCCCAAGCGATATTTCGCGCTTGCCGGCGCCCTCGCGCGCGCGGAGGCGGAAATGCCAGCGGCCACGACCGCGCCGGCCGAGCTCCGGGAGCGCGTCAGGGCCGCGGTCGCGGACAGCGTGCGCCATCATCTGGTAGCCGACGTGCCGGTGGGAATCTTCCTTTCGGCCGGCGTCGATTCGGGCGCCCTCCTGGGCGTCATGCGCGACGTCACGGAGCAGCCGCTCCATGCGATCACGCTCACCTTCGAGAGCTATCGCGGGACGAGCCAGGACGAGGTCCCGCTCGCCGCCGCCGCCGCCCGGCGCTACGGCGCCGAGCATTCGGTGCGCGTGGTGCCGGAAGCCGAATTCCGCGCCGACCTGCCGCGTATCCTCGACGCCATGGACCAGCCTACGATCGACGGCATCAACAGCTGGTTCGTGAGCAAGGCGGCGCGCGAGTTCGGCCTCAAGGCGGTGATTTCCGGCATCGGCGGCGACGAGCTATTCGCGGGCTATCCTTCGTTCCGCGACATCCCGCGCTGGGTCAAATGGGGTGCGGTGCCCGCGCGCGTGCCGTTCCTCGGCGACGCGTTCCGCATCCTCCTGTCGGCGGCGCGGGCGTTGCCGGTCCATCCGAAGACCGCGGGCCTGGTGAAATACGCGGGCAGCTTCGCGGGCGCCTATTTGCTGAGACGCGGCATTTTCATGCCGTGGGAGCTCGGAACGTTGCTCGATCCCGAAACCATGGCGGACGGCTTGCGGCGCCTCGATCCCGTGCGCCGCATCGCGGCATCACTCGTGCCCGGCCCGCGGGGAGCGGTCGCGAAAGTGGCGGCGCTCGAAGGCAGCCTTTATTTGCGCGACCAGCTTCTGCGCGACTGCGATTGGGCGAGCATGGCGCATTCGGTCGAGGTACGCGTGCCGCTGGTCGACACGGTGTTGCTCGAGAGCCTGGCACCCGCGCTGATCGGGTTGGCCCCGGGCTCGGGGAAGCAGCTCCTCGCGGCGTGCCCGCGGACACCCTTGCCGCGCGAGACGGTCGAGCGCGCCAAGACCGGCTTCGAGACGCCGATCGCCGAATGGCTGCGGCGCGACGCGCGTCTCCAGCTCTGGTCGCGCGTGCCGCAACTCAAGGCGCCCGCCTGCCCCTGGGCGCGGCGCTATGCCTATCAGCTCGCGGCGGCGTGAGGATCGCGCCTTGAAGGTCCTGGCACTCGTGACCGACGGATTCGGCGCCATGGGCGGCATCGCGCAATACAATCGCGATTTCCTCACCGCCCTCGCGGACGTGCCCGAGTGCCGGATCTTGGTCTTGCCGCGCACCGGCGAGCGCGACGCGAGCTTGCCGGCGCGCGTGCGCCAGCTTCGGGCGCGGCGCGGCAAGCTCGCTTACAGTCTCGCGGCCCTGAGTGCCGCCATCGCCCATGGGCCGTTCGACGCCGTGTTCTGCGGCCATCTTTACACCGCACCCCTCGCGGCCGTCGTCGCGCGTGTCGCAGGAGCACCCCTTTGGCTCCAGCTCCACGGCTCCGAGGCCTGGCAGCGGCCCACGCGCTTCCAACGCTGGGCGGCCGAGCGGGCGCGTCTCGTGACCGCGGTGAGCCGTTATACACGGCGGCGCTTTCTCGGCCGGGTGCGCCTCGACCCGACGCGCGTGCGCGTGCTCCCGAACACGGTGGCGCCCGTCTTCGCGCCGGGACCGAAACCCGCCGCTCTCGTCGAGCGCTACAAGGTCGCGCGCAGCAAGCTGCTCCTCACGGTCGGACGCCTCGAGCCGGGCGACCGCGAAAAGGGCTATGAGCGGGTCATGGCGGCGCTCGCAGCGCTCGCGCCCGCCCATCCCGACCTCGTCTACCTGATCGCGGGCGAGGGCTCGGACCGGCCCTATCTCGAGCGCGCGGCGGACGCGCTCGGCGTCGCCGGCCGCGTGCGCTTCAGCGGCCTGGTCGCGGCGCGCGAGCTCCCGGACCATTACCGGCTCGCGGACGTCTTCGTCATGCCCTGCACGCTCGAGGGATTCGGTATCGTCTTCCTCGAGGCCGCGGCGAGCGGTTTGAGGCCCATCGGCGGCAACGTCGACGGTGCTTGCGATGCGCTCGCGGACGGCGCCCTCGGGCGTCTCGTCGACCCGCGCGACCCCGAGGCGCTCCAACGCGCGATCGTGGCTGCGCTCGGCGACGCACGCTCGGACGGCGCGGCCGCGCGCCGCTTCGCGCCCGAGAATTTCGCGCGCCATGCGCAGGCGCTGGCGCGGGCTTTGGGCGACGGGGCGCTCGGCGGTAGCGCCGAGGCCTTCGGTCCATGAACGCCGAGGCCGAGCGCGATCCGGCGCTCACCCGGCCGCGCCGCCGCTGGTGCCGGATCGCCTGGCGTGCCGCGCTCGCGGCGTTGATCCTCGCCGGCGCCGGTGCGTGGATCGGCCGCGACTGGGTTCTGCGCGAGGCGGCCGAGGCCTGGATCGTCTCCGACGCGCCGCAGCCGGCCGACGCCGTCGCGATTCTCGGCGGCGGCATCCAGGACCGGCCGTTCGCCGCGGCCGACTATTACCGCCGCGGCCTCGTGAAGACGATCCTGATCTCGAACACGGGGGCGACCCCGATCGAGAAGCTCGGCGTCTGGCCGTCCCATGTGGTTTACACGCGCGACGCGCTGCTCAAGCTCGGCGTGCCGGACTCCGCGATCGAGCCGTTCGGCCACGACCTCCTCAACACCCACGAGGAGGCGGAGGCGCTCAAGACCTGGGCGGTCGCGCACGGCGCCCATCGCCTGATCGTGCCGACCGAGCTGTTCACGACGCGGCGCCTCCGCTGGACCCTCGAGCGCGTCATGCCGCCCGGGACGGTCGTGATGGTTCCCGCACTCGCGCCCTCGGGCTACCGCGCCGACAATTGGTGGCGCAGCGAGAGCGGCGTCGCGAGCTTCCTCAACGAGATCATCAAATACGCCTTCTACCTTTGGACCTATTAGCGCGCGCATGGGCAGCCGGCCGATGAGGATTCTCCTGAGCTGCCTCCAGGGTGCGGCGGGCCATCCCATCCCCGCTTATGCCCAATGGCGCCGTCATTTCACAAACGGACTGCGCGAGGGCGGGCACGAAGTGCACGAGATTCCCGGGGTCGATTGGGCCGAAGGCCTGGTCCATCCGGCCGGCCCCGCGCTCGAGGCGTGGAAGGCGCGGAGCTGGGACGCGGCCCTCGCCTTCGCGCGGACCGAGCACGGCCGGGCGCCGATCGATCTTTGGCTCGGCTATCTCTTCCCGCGCCAGATCGAGCCCGCGGCGATCGAGACGCTGCAGCGGCTCGGCATCCCGTGCGTCAATTTCTTCTGCGACAATCTGCGCGAGTTCCGCCGCCCGCCGGCCGCGCTCCGCCCCTTCGCGCTCCATTGGGTGCCCGAGCTCGAGGCCTTGCCCATGTACCGCGCGGAAGGGCTGCCCCATCTCCACGCGCCGATGCCGTGCTGGGTGCCCGAGGCGTTGCGGCGGCCGCCCGAGGCCGAGACCGAGCCCGCGACCTTCATCGGCTCGGCCGATCTGTTGCGGCGCGATTTTCTCGCGCGCTCTTTCGCGGCGGGTGCCGACCTCGTCGTGCGCGGCCCCGGCTGGGACGAAGCGCCTTCGCCGCCGGTCGGCGCCCGCGCGCGGACCCGCCGGCCGCTTGCCGCGATCGCCGGCGACCGGCTCGCGCGTGCGCGGAGCCACGGCGCGGGCGTCCTGCTGCGCGAGGTCGAGCGGCGCGTGCGCCCGCTGCGCCCGCGTCCCATCTCGCACCGGCATCTTTTCGGCGCGGTGTCGGACGCCGACTATGTGCGCATCACGCGCGAGGCCCAAGTGACGATCGGGCTCAATCGGGTGCCCACGTTGGGCGCCTCGGACCGTCGGCCGCTCGTCTATTCGCGCCTCCGGGACCTCGAAGCGCCCATGCTGGGTGCGTGCTATCTCGCCGAGTGGAGCGCAGGATTGGAGCATCTGTTCGAGCCCGGGCGCGAGATCGAGACCTTCCGCACGCCCGAGGAGCTGGCGGCGCAGCTTGCGGCCCTGAAGCGGGATCCGAAGCGACGCGGCGAGCTGCGTGCCCGCGCCCAGCGCCGCGCGCTCGCGGAGCATAGCGTG
>DATJLQ010000183.1:0-4187 GCA_035509415.1 Alphaproteobacteria bacterium | reverse complement strand
TCGTCGAGCCGGCGCAGCACCAGGACCTGGCAACGCGACAGCAAGGCGCCGATGAGCTCGAAGGACGGATTCTCGGTCGTGGCCCCCACGAGGGTCACCGTGCCGTCCTCGACATAGGGGAGGAAGCCGTCCTGCTGCGCGCGGTTGAAGCGGTGAATCTCGTCGACGAAGAGGAGCGTTCCGTCCCCCAGCTCGCGCCGCTTCTTGGCGGCGTCGAACACCTTGCGCAGGTCGGCCACACCCGAGAACACCGCCGAAAGCGGCTCGAAATGCATGCGCGTCACTTGCGCAAGCAGGCGCGCGATGGTGGTCTTGCCGCAGCCGGGCGGACCCCAGAGCACGACCGACGCGAGGCGCTTTTGGGCGACCATGCGCCCGAGCGGGCCCTCGGGGCCGATGAGATGGTCCTGGCCCACGACCTCGGCGAGCGATTTGGGCCGGAGCCGGTCCGCGAGCGGGCGCGGCGCCGCGTCCTCGAACAGGCCCGCGGGCGGCCTCGCGCTCAACTGCCGATCACGACGTTGAGCGTCCGGTCGCCGCGCCGGAAGCTCAAGCGCCATTGGCTGGGCTGGCTCTCGACCACGCGCCTCAGATCGTCGATCGAGCGGAGGGCCGTGCCGTTGACGCTCAGGATCACGTCGCCCGGCTTGACGCCGAGCTCGGCCGCCTCGGTGTCGGGCGAGACCGCGCTCACGGCGACGCCGTGCTCGAACGGGTCGAGGCCAAGCTCGTCGGCGGTCGCGGGCGAAATGTTGACCACGACCGCGCCGCTCAAGGGGAAGGCGCCGCCGAGGCGCGTCTTGTCGGGGGCCGGGATCGCGGGCGGCGCGTTGAGGCCGATGGGAAGCTCGAGCTCGCGCCCGCGGCGCCATACGGTGAGGGTCGCCGTCGTGTTGACCGGCTTGGTCGCGACGCGATAGCGCAACGTATCCGCGTCGTCGACCGCGCGCCCGTCGAACTCGAGCACCACGTCGCCCGGCTTCAATCCCGCCATGTCGGCCGGGCCGCCCCGGTAGACCTGGTTCACGAGCACGCCGTCGGGACGGCTCAAGCCGAGCGAGGATGCGATGTCGGGATTGACCGATTCGCCCTTGGCGCCGAGCCAGGGCCGCTCGATCTTGCCGCCCGACAGGATCGAGGCGACCACGACGCGCACCATGTTGGACGGGATCGCGAAGCCGATGCCGACCGATCCGCCCGAGCGCGAATAGATCGCGGTATTGATGCCGACGAGCTTGCCGTCCATGGTGACGAGCGCGCCGCCCGAGTTGCCCGGGTTGATCGCGGCATCGGTCTGGATGAAGAAATTGTAGTCGCTCACGCCGGCCGTGGTGCGCGCGAGGGCGGAGACGATGCCGCTCGTCACCGTCTGGCCGACCCCGAAGGGATTGCCGATCGCGAGCACCAGGTCGCCCACCTCGACCGCGTCGGAATCGCCGTATTCGAGCACCGGCAAGGGCGCGCCGTGGTTGTCGATATGCAGCACCGCGATGTCGGCGCGCGGGTCGGTGCCGACCACCTTGGCCGCGAATTCGCGCCGGTCGGGCAGCACGACGGTGATCTGCTCGGCGCCCTTGATGACGTGGTCGTTGGTGACGATGGTGCCGTCCTTCCCGACGATGACGCCCGAGCCGAGCGCGTTCTGGATGCGCTTCCGGGGCACGCCGCCCATGAACTGGTCGCCGAAGAAGCGCCGGAAGAAGGGATCGGCGAGCAACGGCGAGCTCGGCTCGTCGACCACGGTGCGGGTATAGATGTTGACGACGGCCGGCGCCGCCATCTTGACCACGGGCGCGAAGCTGAAGCGGATCTGCTCGCGGCTTTGGGGCACGGCGCGGTCGGCTGCGCTCGCGGTTGCCGCCGCCAGGAGGGCCGCCAACGCCAGCGCCGCGGCCCCAAGCGGCCGCCGCCACGCTTCCCACCATCCGCCGCGCTTCATCCCGGGACGATCCTTCATGGGCCGCTCCCCCGACCGGCCCCACCCGCGACCGGCCGGGCGCTCGAGACGCCCGCCGTCGATCCGAGGCGCCACTTTAGCACGAAAGGGCAGCCCCTTGGGCTGCCCTTGCCTGCGCTCTGGTCCGATGCGCCGCTACCGCGACCTAGGCGGCTTTGGCCCGAGCCTTGCCCTCGCCCTCGTCTTCGCCCTCGCCGCCGCCCTGCTTGGGGCCCGAATCGAGGCCCTTCGCCGCCGCATCGCGGTCGACCAGCTCGATGATCGCGACCGCCGCCGCGTCGCCGCGGCGGAAGCCCGCGCGCAGCACCCGCGTGTAGCCGCCGGCGCGGCCCTTGTAGCGCTCGGCCAGCGTCGAGAACAGCTTCTCGGTCAGCTTCGCGTCCTTGAGCACCGCGAGCGCCTGGCGCCGCGCATGCAGCCCGCCCCGCTTCCCGAGGGTGATCAGCTTCTCGACCACGGGCCGCAAATCCTTCGCCTTCGGCAGCGTGGTTTTGATCTGCTCGTGCTTCACCAGCGCCGCCGCGAGGTTGCCGAACATCGCCTTCCGGTGCGCACTGCGCCGGTTGAGCTTGCGCCCGCTGAGACCGTGCCGCATTTCCCTCTCCCTCGCGCCCGCTCAGTAGGGCTCTTCGAGGCGCTTCGCGAGCTCCTCGATGTTCTCGGGCGGCCAGCCCGGAATCTCCATGCCGAGATGGAGCCCCATCTGGGCCAGCACTTCCTTGATCTCGTTGAGCGACTTGCGCCCGAAATTCGGCGTGCGCAGCATCTCGGCCTCGGTCTTCTGCACCAGGTCGCCGATGTAGACGATGTTGTCGTTCTTCAGGCAATTGGCCGAGCGGACCGACAATTCGAGTTCGTCCACTTTTTTCAGGAACGCCGGATTGAAGGCGAGATCAGGGATGGCCTCGTGCGCGGTTTCGCGCTTGGGCTCCTCGAAATTGACGAAAACGTTGAGCTGATCCTGCAGGATGCGCGCGGCGTAGGCGAGCGCATCTTCCGGACTCAACGCGCCGTTGGTTTCGATCGACAGCGTGAGCTTGTCGTAGTCGAGAATCTGGCCCTCGCGCGTGTTCTCTACCTTGTAGGAAACCTTGCGCACCGGCGAATAGAGGCTGTCGACCGGGATCAATCCGATCGGCGCGTCCTCCGGACGATTGCGCTCGGCCGGCACGTAGCCCTTGCCGGTCGCCACCGTGAATTCCATGCGGATCTCGGCGCCCTCGTCGAGCGTGCACAGCACCAGGTCGGGATTGAGCACCACGATGTCACCGACGGTCTGGATGTCGGCGGCCGTCACCGTGCCAGGTCCCTGCTTTTTCACCACCATGCGCTTGGGTCCGTCGCCCTGCATCTTGATGGCGATGTCCTTGATGTTGAGCACGATGTCGGTCACGTCCTCGCGCACACCAGCGATCGAGGAGAACTCGTGCAGCACGCCGTCGATATGCACCGACTGGACCGCGGCGCCTTGCAGCGACGACAGCAGAATGCGCCGCAGCGCATTGCCCAGCGTCACGCCGAAACCGCGCTCGAGCGGTTCGGCAATCACAGTCGCGACCCGGCGCGCATCGCCGCCGGGCGTGACCTGCAACTTGTTCGGCCTGATCAGTTCCTGCCAATTCTTCTGGATCGTCACGTTATCACCCATCGCGTTGCGCGGCGCCAACGTCTCGCGCGCCCCAGTCCGCTCTGTGGGGCCGAAATCTTGCGGCGGCAGATGTTGCACTTCGTCCATCGGCCGGATGTCCTAAACGCGGCGGCGCTTGCGCGGGCGGCAGCCGTTATGCGGGATCGGCGTCACGTCACGGATCGAGGTGATGGTGAAGCCGGCGCCCTGCAGCGAGCGCAACGCGGATTCACGGCCGGAGCCGGGACCCGCGACTTCAACCTCGAGCGTGCGCATGCCGTGTTCCTGCGCCTTCTTGGCGGCGTCTTCGGCGGCGACCTGCGCGGCGTAGGGCGTCGACTTGCGCGAGCCCTTGAAGCCCATGGTGCCAGCGGACGACCAGGCAATGGTATTGCCCTGCGCGTCCGTAATCGTGATCATTGTATTATTGAACGAGGCGTTGACGTGCGCGACGCCCGACGCGATGTTCTTGCGCTCGCGTCGGCGGACGCGTTGTGTGGCTTCCTTGCCCATGCTCGACCCTGTTGCGGCTCGCTCCGGAAAAGTCCGGTACGCGGAAAACCTGCTTGCTCTTTTGAAACTTCGATTACTTCTTCTTGCCCG
>DATJLQ010000182.1:0-1696 GCA_035509415.1 Alphaproteobacteria bacterium | reverse complement strand
AATACGATCGATATCGCTTCGTGTTCCCGGGCCGGGCCGATGCCGGCCTCATTCGCATCTATCATCTCGAAATCGCCTTCGCCGGCTGACCGGGCCATGGACTTGGGACGCGAAACGATCCATTTACGCTGGCAGTCGAGGTGCCTCGCGGCCGCGCGGGCTTTCGTTTTCCGGGCCGCGCAATGTTCGGGATCGTAGGATGAGCAAATTCGGCATGGGTCAATCGGTGCGGCGCACCGAGGATCGACGTTTCCTGACCGGCCAGGGCCGATACGCCGACGACATCTCGCTCCCCGGCCAGGCCTACGGCTACGTGCTGCGCTCGCCCTACGCCCATGCGCGCATCGCGCGCCTCGACGCGGCCGCCGCGCGCGCACTGCCCGGCGTCGTAGCCGTGCTCACCGCCGCCGAGCTCGCGGCCGACAGGATCGGAACCCTCACCTGCGACGCGCCGGTCGCGAACATCGACGGCTCGCCCCAGGTCTCGCCGCCGCGCCCGCTCCTCCAAGGCGAGCGCGTGCGTTATGGGGGCGATCCGGTCGCTTTCGTGGTCGCCGAGAGCCTGGCCCAAGCGCGCGACGCCGCCGAGTTGATCGAGATCGAGTACGAGCCGCTGCCCAGCGTCACCGGCACGGCCGAAGCGCTCGAGCCCGGGGCCGCGCAAATCTGGCCCGAGGCGAAGAGCAATCTCTGCTTCGAATGGCAGAACGGCGACGCGCGCAAGACCGCGGCCGCGTTCAAGAAGGCGGCGCGCGTGATTTCGCTCGAGCTCGTCAACAATCGCGTGGTGCCGAACCCGATGGAGCCGCGCGCGGCCCTCGCCGAGTTCGACGCGGGCGCGGGGAAGCTCACGCTTTACACCTCGAGCCAGGGAAGCCACGCGCTGCGCGACGCGTTCGCGCCCATGATCGGCATCGAGCCCGCGAATTTGCGCGTCGTGACTCCCGACGTGGGCGGCGGCTTCGGGATGAAGATCTTCCCCTTCCCGGAGCAGGGTCTCGTGCTTTGGGCGGCGCGGCGCTTGAAGCGCCCGGTGCGCTGGAATTCCGACCGCAGCGAGGCATTCCTCTCCGACAGCCACGGGCGCGACAATTTCTCGCGCGCCGAGCTCGCCCTCGACAGGGACGGACGGTTCCTCGCATTGCGCGTCGAGACCGTGGCCAATCTCGGCGCCTATCTCTCGCAATACGCGCCCTACATCCCGACCGAGGCGGGCACCTACATGCTCGCGGGCGTCTACCGGTTCGAGGCGGTGCATGTGCTGGTGAAGGGCGTCTTTACCAACACTACGCCGATCGACGCCTATCGCGGCGCGGGCCGGCCCGAGGCGGCGTATTTGCTCGAGCGCATGGTCGACGCGGCGGCGCGCCAGCTGGGGCTCGCCCCCGACGAGATCCGGATGCGGAATTTCATCCCGGCGAGTGCCATGCCCTACAAGACCGCGCTCGGCTGCGTCTACGACAGCGGCGATTTCGCGGGCCTCACACGGGATGCGCTCGCGCGCGCGGACTGGGCCGGCTTTGCCAAGCGCAAGGAACAATCGCGCGCACGCGGACGCCGGCGCGGCATCGGCCTCGCCTATTACATCGAGCGCTGCGGCGGCGGCAATCCCGAGCGCGCCCATCTCCGCTTCGAGCGCGACGGCAGCGTGAGCCTCATGGTGGGCATGAGCTCGAACGGCCAGGGCCACGCGACC
>DATJLQ010000181.1:0-1029 GCA_035509415.1 Alphaproteobacteria bacterium | reverse complement strand
ATTGCCGCGACCTGGGTGTCTCCGCCGGTTCGATCCACGAGGTCCGTGACACCCATATTATCGCCTTCGCCCGGCCGGTAGACGCCGTCCGAAAGAAACGGGTCGTGACTCGCGCCGCCATCGCCGTTTCCGCCATCGCCGCCGTTGCTGTCGCCTCCGTCGCCGTTGCCGTTCCCATCGCCCTCGCTGGTCCACTGTCCGCCGCCGGCTTGGCCCGCGGGGACGCGCGGCTGGTCGGGGCTGTATTTGAGCACGGGTGCAGACACCTTGCCGACCGCGCCGGGTGAGATCGCGGCGCCATTCGAACCTCCATTCGCGCCCGGCCCGAGCGGATAGGGCTGGAGCCCCATCACCGCGTTGCCGTAGCCGATGGGGGCCAATCCGAGCGACGCGCGCACCTCGTCCACCGACTTGACGCCGGTCGAGACGTAGATTTGGTCGATCCCGGCCTGCGCCGCCGGGTCGAGCTCGCGCGCCTCCGCCCAGGCGAACTCGAGATCGGGCATGGCGAGCTCGCGCGCGAGGATGCGGTCGATGAGGTGCTTGACCCAGCTCTTGAGCGGCGCGAGGCCCTCGGCCAGCGCCGAATCCTGGGCGCTCTCGGCGGTCGCGCGGTTCACTTGGCTGATGAACGGCGTCGGCGCCACCGAAAAGGCGTAGCACGCGATGCGCGCGAGCCATTCGTCGTACGGGTCCTTCAGCACCGCGTCCCGCGTCGGCTGGTATTTCATGTCGCCGGGGATGAAGCGCGCATGGCGCCGCGTCGCGAGATTCCCCTCCATGAGCGAATCCCAGTAGAGCTGGAACTGGCGGATCTGGTCCGGCGTCCAGCTCGCCGGCACGCCGATCAGCGCCTCCGGCACGTTGCCCTCGGTGTAGTACTGGAGCTGGGAGAGCGCGCGCCGCAACGCGATGTTCACCGTGAGCACGATCTGCTCCACCGGCGAGTAGCCGTACACCTTGTGCGGCCGCGGATTGCGCGGCATGTAGATGAGCTCGTCGACCGTGTAATCGACCGCGGGCATGCCC